>NZ_JBWKJV010000081.1:0-11979 GCF_056432045.1 Streptomyces sp. NPDC045701
GGCGGCACCTACACCCTGACGTTCGATGCCCAGGCGTCGGCCGCCGCACAGATCCGGGCCATCGTCCAGCTCGGCGAGGAGCCCTACACCTCCACCCTCGACCAGGTCGTCGACCTCGGCACCGGCCTCAAGCGCTACACCTACACCTTCACGTCCACCATCGACACCACCACCGGATCGCTTAACTTCGAAATCGGTGGCAACCCCGCCAAGACCGCCGTCACCCTCGACAACGTCTCCCTCACCACCGTTGGCTAAACGGATCAGCGCAACGCCTAGGTAGCTCGCTGTCGTAGGCTGACCGGCTAGCCGGCGGCGAGCCGAGCCCTCCCGTGCGGCCCTAACCGGAAGTGCGGGAGGGCTCGCTGCTCCCGCCACAGGGCCAAGCTGGACGTACCGGCAAGAGGATCTCGCGGTAGCCCGCAGGAAAAAGAGCCAAGAAGTCGAAAAAGATCATGTGGAACAGATTCAGGATTCCTCGGGCTGCTGGCTGCGGCACTCGTTCCCACGGCTTGGCCGCACCCCCACCGCCTCAACAAGCACTTGAAGAGCGACACCGTGCGGTGATCCGTTCCAGCAGTTCGGGATCCAACATGCACCGGATCGTAGAAGACCGCCCAGCCACCGCGGGCAAGAACCGGCGGTCAGCTCCCGGCCTCTGCTGCCGGCCGCTTGATCAAGAACTGTTTCGCCGCCTCGACTGCTTCCCTGTTGAGCTCCTCGACGGAGACGCCCCAGCTCTCCTCCCATCCGTCCGCGTTGAAATGGCACGAGACGAGGGATTGCAGCTCTTCGGGGTAGCCGAGGCCGCAGGCGATGTCCGCCCAGATGAGGTGGGTGCCGGTGGCGGGGCCCAGGGTTCCGTCGGCTATCTGACCGGCGATCCAGTGAGCCATCGCCCACCTTGCGGCCCGAGGATCAGCGGGCGGGATGAAGAGCAGTCCCAGCTCCTCCAGCACCTGGTCGAAGAGCTCTGGGGCTTCGGGTTCCTCGCTGCGGAGGAGGCCGGCCAACATTGCGAGGGAGGGGCTCTCGACCTGGGCCATGAGTGCGTCAAGCCCTGCCTGGATGAGCCGGTCGGACCCGACGTGCCTACCGAATGCCCGCTCGCGCGCGATGTGGCTGAGCTGCTTGAGGGCGTCTTCGCGGGTCATCAGAGTCTTCTCGGTCGGTATCTGCGAAAGGAAGGCTCGCACATCCGCCGACGTCGCTGCATCGTGTTTCTCTTCGACCCAACCGTGCTGACGAATGATCTTCTCCATGGACTCACGCCCACGACCAGCACGAGTACCCGGAGGACCAATCACACCAGCCCTTTGACCTGGCACTTCAAGTTGGCGGCAACTCAGTGGAGCCCACTCCGGTGCGCCGGACGACGATGGACTCCACCGTGGTGCGCACCGAGATGGTGCGCCACCGCGTCCGGCACCGCACCACTCCGGACGACGCCCGGCACCCTCGCGCGCCGGTGCGCCGCACCCGATGCACCGCACCGCACCGGTACGCCCGCCGCCGACCAACCCCTTGTCCGGGTGAGGCCGGGCGCGCATCGACCCCCTTGTCGGCTCCACTACACCCCCTTGTCCAGCTCTGCTACCGCGACGTTTCTCCTTGACATCGCCGGTTTCGGCTTGCGATCAGGTCGCGGTCAAGGGGTGTGTGATAGAGGAGCCCGCCCGGCCGTGGCGCGCGCCCCGTGCGGTGCGGTGGAACGCACCGCGATGGTGCGGTGGTGCGCCAGGAGTGCGCGCTGGACTGAGCTGCCGCCAAAATGAATTCGCAGGTCAAAGGACTGGTGTGGTCGGTCCTCAGGGTGCTCGTGCTGGTCGTGGGCGGGAGCCCATCGAGAAGATCGTCTGACAGAGGTCGGGACTGACTCCGAAACGGAGTCAGGGGCGGCGCTCTGGCTGGCCAGTGCACCTGGGCTGGGGGCGCAGTCCGCTGTTGGCCAGCGCATGACATCCTGGCCCAGTGCTCCTGAACGATCCCGCCAGCAGCGTCGACCTCCGCCCAGTGCGCTATCAGTTCGCCACCGTTCGGGGCGACTCGTACGACGACAACTGGCTGGTCATTGAGGGCACGGTGGCGACTCCTGAGGGAAAGTGGTCCTTCGCCGATCCGTGTCTGCTCACCGATGAGGCCCGCCAGGTGTCCGCGTGGCTGCGCGCGGTGGCCGCAGGGACGGTGTACGTCACCGAACCTGATGCCGAAGGCGAGCTGTCGCCGGACACGTGGTTCATCGAGCCGATCATGGCTTTCAGCCTCGCCCATCAAATCGAGGGCGGGACCGCGGTGATCCGCGTCCATCTGTCTCTTGAGGCGGCACCTCCTTGGCAACAGGGCGATGAGAGGGCTGACATCTACCAGTACGTCGTGGAGGTCAGCTTGGACGTGGCAGCGCTGCTGCACGCGGCTGACGAGTGGGACCGCTCTCTGGCTTCCCTCCCGCCCCGCTGATCCAGCCGCCTGGCACTCCCCGGACAACCGATTCCTACCTGCCGGGGTCGGTTGCCCCTTTACGATCCGGTGCATGCTGGATCCCGAACTGCTGGAACGGATCACCGCGCGGCGCGCGGAACTGGGCGAACTCGAAGAGCAGCTGGCCAAACAGCTGACGGAAGTGCGAGCCGAGCGGGACGAACTTGCAGTCGCCGAACGCGTCCTTGAACGGATGACCGGGCAGCTCGCCGAGGAACGTTCCTCAGCCCGGCCGATGCCGGGACAAGTGGCCGGACGGGCGGTGATGCTGATCCCGCACCACGAACCGGGAGTGGAGGAGGACGCGCTGCCGTGGGACTACCAGCGCATCATCGCCGCCGTGCGGCAGGCCGCCGGACCGATCACGGCCCGCGAGGTCGGCGAGGTGGTGGGAGTGGACATCAGCGTGCGGTCCAAGCTGGAACCGCTGCGCAGCAAGCTGGTGAGGCTCGTCGACCGCGGCTGGCTCCGCAAACTGCCCGACGGCCGGTTCACCACCGCCTGTGACCAGCAACACCGCCACTCGGAGCGGCCCGGCACGGGCGTAACCGGGTTGCCCCCGGCGGCCGTTGGAATTGCGTGACGAATACCGAAGAGCGCGCCGAGGGCACCTGCCCGCTTGTCTACCAGTGCCGTCTGCCGCTGTCCACGAGCACCGTCAACCACCTCGCCGACCTGCTGCGGCGCCACCTGAAGGCGATTCGCTCCAGGTGGCGCATCCTGCCGCCGGGGAAGATAGCGGTGATCGTGCTGGCCGTGCTGCGTCACGACCAGCGCCTGGCCGACATGGCCGGCGGAAACAATGTGTCTGAGTCCACCGTCCGCCGCTGGCGCGGCGAGCTGATCGGGCTGCTCGCCGCCCAGGCGCCGCGCCTGGACCGCGCCTTGAAGACGGGCGCCGGGCAAGGTGGGGAGGTGGTCCTGATCGACGGCACCCTCATCCGCACCCAGCGCCGCACCGGCAAGGCCGACCGGCGGAACTACTCAGGCAAGCACCGCAGCCATGGCCTGCATTTCCTTGCCCTGATCGACGAGAACGGGCGCCTGATCTGGATATCCGCCGCCCGGCCCGGCCGCACCCACGACAACACCGCCGCCCGCCACGACCACATCCTGGCCCACCTGCGCGCGGCCGGGCTCGGAGCGTTGGCCGCCCTCGGCTTCCGCGGGCTGGACAACGACATCCGCGACCCCGTGATCGTCACCGGCTACATCGCCACCCGTACCCACAAGCTCACTCGAGGCGAGAAGGAGGCCAACCGCGTCCTCGTCGTCGGACGGGCACCGGTCGAGCACGGCTTCGCCCACCTCAAGAACTGGCGGATCCTCACCACACTCCGCACCAACCCCGCCCGCGCCACCCGCATCCTGCGCGCCCTGCTCGTCCTGATGAACCTCGAAATCAACGGCTGGCAGATGATCTTCTCCGTGGGCTTCCGCCCACGACCAGCACGAGCACCCCGAGGACCGACCACACCAGCCCTTTGACCTGGGAATTCAGGTTGGCGGCAGCTCACTGCGGTGCAGTCTCAGCTGTCCACCCCGGCTTCCCACTTGCGTCGGCGCAGCATGTGGTTGCTGAAGAGGTGTCGGCTTCGGTCGAGCAGTTCACCCACCTCTGCGTCGCCGCGCTGCCCGTCCGGCGACGGATGCCAGCGCTGCACTGATTGCCCCGCCCAGGTGCGCAGTTTCATATCCGGGTCCTCGAGCAGACCGACTGCCGCCCGTAGCGCCACGGTGCCGCCGCGTGCGTCGAGTAGCCGGAATGCGCCGACGCGGATGTGCCGCGGTCGATCGGTACTGGTGCGCTCCAGAAGCCAGTCGGCGGGCAGTTCCTTGGCCGAGGGCAGCAGGGCGGTGGCGGTCTCGCGGACGACCCCGGCGGCAGGGTCGTCGAGGAGCGGCCGCAACTGCTTCGCATCCGCGCAGTCCAGCGCCCGCAGCCCTGCCACCGCCCGCGCCCGCACCCCGGGCGCCGGGTGCACGAGCAGCGGCCGCAGCAGCCCGGCGTCTGCGCGGTTCCCGCACTCGGCCAGCCCGATGACCGCACCGGGCGGCAACTTGGGATCGTCCGGTGCCGTGCACCGCTCCCGGTACCAGGCCGCCGGGTCACCCCCCTGCTGTCGTACGACATACCGGGCACAAGCACGCACGAGCGCGGAACGGTCGCTGAGAAACGGCTCCGCCTGCTCTGACCGCCCCGCCCCTCTCAGCGCGGTGACGCCGGCCGAACGGACACGCGGATTGCGCGCGGACAGCAGTGGAGGCAGCACACCCTCGTAGGCATCCTCATCCCCCAGAGCCGTGAGCGCCGCTGTGGCACACAGGTCCTGGACCACGCTGTCCGGGTCCTCGGCGGCCGCGCGGGCCAGCTCAGCGGGACGGAGCAGTCGGCCCTCGATGGCCAGCCGGTACGCGAAGCGCCGGACGATGCGGTCGGGGTCAGCGAAGAGAACAGCGAACTGCCCGTGGGATGCCTGACGCAGGATCTGGCTGAGCACATCGACGCCGAAGGCACCTCTGTCGCGGCGGCCGACGCGGAGGATGAGCGGCGCGAGGTCGAGGGCAGAATCCACGGTCAGGGCCTCGCGCAGCAACTGCCGGGCGTGCTCGCGCACTGGGCCGACCCAATCGGCGCAGCGGATCACGACCAACGGCAGCAGACCGGGGTATCGGACCGACTGGCGCACCGCCTTCTGACGGATCCTCCCGTCGCGGTGGCAGAGGGCGAGTGCGAGCCGAGACTCACCGAGCTGAGTCAGGTCGGCGGGCAGCGGGGTGGAGTGCTCCCACGCCGACAGGAACTCCGGGCGGTGCCAGGCCACCTCACGCACTCCTGCGTCCAGCGCGAGCCAGTCAGCGGGGTCGGCGACATCAAGCGTGCTGTGAAGCGGCGTACCTCCCGCGAGCCGCGTCGCTGCCGCTGTCCCGTTCTCGATGTCCTCAAGCATTCCCACCCCTCCAGGAGTCGTACCAGGTGATCGTAGGGGCGGGGTTCGCGTAGGGCGCAGGAAATATGGCCCGTGATCGCCGAGGGCCGCCGCCCGGTGGCGCTGCCCGGCGTAGGGGCCAGGAGCTGGAGCATGTCGGTGTCGCCGAGGCCTCGGCGGCCGGTGAGGGCGTAGCCGATGTTGCCGGGCGGTGCACGCCGAGGGTGAGGGCGTCGGGGGCGCCGTTGGAGCGTTGCAGGACCTCCGCGGCGGCTTCCTCCAGGCGGGGTGCGTAGCGGCAGGCCCGCAGGACCGTGGAGGCGCAGGGGCGTTTGTGTCGTCGACTCCAGCGCGGTGCCACTCCCAGGACGGCACCCTCGCCCAAGTCGCCGGCACGGGTGGGACAAGCATGCCGTCCGGTGCCGGGCCTGGTGCGCTCTCGCCGCAGCGCAGCAGCAGCCTGCGCCAGGCCGTGAGCGCCTCCCGGGTGGCGACCTTTTGCTCCAGCACGCTCGGCACCAGCGCCTCCATCAACAGCCCGGTCCTCGCCAGGCCTGCCCGGTGTCTGTAAGCACTTCTTTGGGCTCCACCGCACGGAACTGAAGTGGCTCCAGGTGTAAGAAGTTGATCTGGCTCCACTCTGTGTTCGTGGCACTGCATGGATCTTGGACGTCGGGATAGGGTCCGGTGGGAGGTGCGGGGGAATGAGTTTCCGGCTGGCGGCGTACGCCGTGTGCATCGAGGGTGGGCGGGTACTGCTCGCCCGTCACGTGCCGCCGAAGGGCGAGAGCAACTGGACCCTTCCGGGTGGCAGGGTCGAGCATGCGGAGGATCCGTTCGACGCGGTGATCCGGGAGGTCGCGGAGGAGACCGGCTGCGACGCGGTGGTCGAGCGCCTGTTGGGTGTGGACTCCGGGTGATCCCCGCGGCCGAACGTGCCATCCCCGGCGGACCCGAGCATCAGAATGTCGGCGTCTTCTACCAGGTTCGTATCACCGGAGGCCAGCTGCGGCCGGAGCCGAACGGCGAAGTCGCTGAGTCGGTCTGGACTCCGATTCCCGATGTCGCTTGCCTGCGCCGGTCATCGCTGGTCGACATCGGCCTCGCCCTGGCTCAGACGCTTCCGGCGACCGGCCACGTCGCTGCCGTCCCGGTCCGCGGCCTGATCCAGCACTGAGGCTCCATCAACATCCGAGTGGGCTGCCCCGCAGGCGGCGCCGTTCGCCGGTGGATCGGTCGGCAGTTCCGCGACGTGCCCTCTTTGGAGTGAATGCACTGGTCCGTCCGCCCGGCGACGGCAGGGTTTGTGCGTCGATCACGGTCATGTCGGAGGCCGTGTTGCTTGATCACGGTCGTGTCGGGAGGCCGGGATGGGTTTGTCGCGGGCGGAGCTGTTCGCTGCGATCCGGAGGGACAAGCGTCTTGATCCGGAACTGTCGCAGCGGGCTCTGGCGGAGAAGTACGGGGTCCACCGCCGGATGGTGAGACAAGCTTTGCTGTCTGCGGTTCCGCCGCCGAGGAAGAAGCCGGCCCCGAGGGCCACAGTTCTGGACCCGGCCAAGCCGTGGATCGACGACATGCTGCGGGAAGACGCGACCGCGCCGCGCAAGCAGAAGCACACCGCCCGCCGGATCCATCAGCGTCTCGCCCAGGAGCGCGGCTTCGACCTCGTGTCCTACTCCACGGTCTGTGACTACGTGCTGGCCAGACGCCCGCAGATCGAGGCCGAGGTGATGGAGGGCCGCCGTCATCTGACGGGCATGGTCCCGCAGGTCCACCTGCCCGGTGAGGAAGCCGAGGTCGACCTCGCCCGCCAGGCCCTCCTCGCCGCCTGTGAAGCGGTGAAGAAGAACCGCGCTGGTCGTACGACGAAGCCGAAACGGCGCGGCACGGTGCTGCGGCGGGACGGCCGCGAGCCGCTTGGGCATGGGTGGCGATCACGATGATGATGATGACCGAGCGCGGTCTGGTCGCCCCGGCCGCCGGCAGCGTCCTTGTCCTTCTCTGCACCATGCGGACAGGTGATCTACTCGGTGTGCAGCACCGAGGCGATGGTCATCCGGGCCGCCGACCTGGCAGGGACCAGGGCGCCGAGGACGGCGATCGCCACTCCCGCCATGAGCATCGCGGCTAGCTGCGGCACGTGCCACACGTCCTTCATGTATTCGGGGAAGTCGACCACCCCGATGTTGTCCACGACGAGGCGGTGCGCCATGATCCCGAGCGGGATGCCGAGCAGCCCGCCGACCGCGCCCAGCCCGGCGACCGAGGTCACCGTCATCACCACCACCTGCCGGGGGGTCATCCCGATCGACTTGAGCATGCCCAGGTCCCGGCGCCGTTCGCGGGTGTTCAGCAGGACGGTGTTGAAGACACCGAGCGATGCGACGAGGGTCAGCAGCACCGTGAACACCGTAGAGAAGGTGACGACGGTGGTGGTGCCGGCGTTCCCCGAGTCCGGCACCGACGTGCGCAGGCCCGGGTCGATTGCCTCGACCGCCTCGGTGTAGGCGCGCGTGTCGGCGCCGGGGGCGAGCCGTACCGTGTACTCGGTGGCGTGGGCGTCCGGTGCGAGTGGGGTAAGGGTCTGCCAAGTGGCCTCCAGGGCCCGGCCGTTGCCCTCAATGAGCTGACCCACGACGGTCGCGGTGATCTCCCTGCCGTTCAGCTCCAGCGTGACTCGGTCACCGATCTTCAGGCCGCGCTGGGTCAGGAAGGCCGGCCCGGCCACGATCTCGCCCGCCGCGGCGGGCGCCCGGCCCTTGACGATGGTGTGGTCGTACAAGGAATCGTCGCCGCGGTAGAAGTCGGCGAAGACGGGCTGGGTCTGCCCGGTCATGTTCACCTGGGACAGCGCGCGGGCCCGTACCCCCTCCGCACCCGGCAGAGACCGCAGCCGTTTCTCGATCTGCAGGTCACTGAGCCGGGGCGGGGTCCGGTCGTCGCCCGACCCCCCGGTCGTCACGTGGACCCTGGCGCCTCCGTCCTCCCGCCCGACCTTGCCGTACGCCACCATGGTGCTGGTCAGTCCGGTCGACAGGGTCACCGTGGTGACCCCGAGGACGATGGCCGCCATGGTCAGCAGGGTGCGGCTGGGGCGGGCGAACGGCTGGCCGAGGCCCAGACTGACCGGGCGCGGCAGCCGGGTGGCGCCGAGCATCCGCTGGACGCGCAGCCCGCGCCCGGTCCGCGGTGTGCCGCCCGCGCTGATCGCCCGTGCGGCGGGCAGCCGGTGGGCGCGCAGGGCGGGGACCAGCGCGGCCAGCAGGACGAGGGCGGGCATGCCCACGAGGCAGACCACGGACACCCACGGGGTGATGTCGCCGACCGAGGCCCGGCCCACGTCGATGCCGGTGAACGCGACCTTCAGGATCGGCCCGGCAAGCGCGTTGCCGGCCAGCGTTCCCAGCACGCAGCCCACCACCGCCGGCACGGAGAGCATCGTCAGGTAGACGGCGACGACCTGGTTCGGGGTGAAGCCCAGGGCCTTGAGCACCCCGATGTGCCGGTATCCCGAGACGACCGCCCCGCTGACCACGTTGCCGACGATCAGGGTGGAGACGAGCAGGCCGAGAATGCCGAAGAGCGTCATGAACGGGAGGTAGGAGTCGGCCAGCGCGGAGAAGGCATGCTTGAGGGTGAGGTAGGTCTGTGCGCCGGTCAGTGACTCCTTGGGCAGTCCCGTGGTGGCCCGTGTCAGCGAGGCACTCAGCTGGTCCTCCGTGGAGGAGTCCGTGAAGCGGTACAGCATTTGGGCGCAGGTCGGGTGCAGTGCGGCCATCTGCTCGGGCGAGACCCAGGCGCTCGCCGACTTGCTCATGCTGGTGGCGAATCCGACGACGGTCAGCGTCGTTCCGCCGGGGGTCTCCAGCTTGGTGCCGAGGAGCGCGGTGCCGGGGGAGCCCTGGGCGGACCAGTTGACGACGATCTCGCCGGGTGCGGTGGCCCAGTGGCCGTCAAGAAGTTCGATCCGGTCCACGGGGCCTGCTGGATCGGCCCGGCCCACCACGGTGAGGGTGCCGCCCGCCATCCAGAGCCAGTCCTTGGGGATGTCGACGACGGCCTGCCCGAACGGTCCGGCTGCGGCCTCCACCCCGGGCTGCCGGGCGGTCCGCGCCAACTGCTCCTGCGAGACCTTCGTGGTGTCGAAGGCCGCCACCGTATGGGCACCGCGCTGTGCGGCGTAGGCCTTGTCGAAGGGGCCCGAGGCGGCGCTCAGCAGCGCCAGCGCGAGCAGGACGGTCGTGGTGGAGCAGAGCACGACGAGCCCGATGACGAAGGTCTGGAGCCGGCGGCGCTTCACGGCCGCGCGCGAGGCTCTCCATACGGCGCTCACGCGGTCGCCTCCAGCATGCTTTCGCGGGTGACCCGGCCGTCGGCGACTTCGATCAGCCGGCTGGCGCAGCGGGTGGCCAGCTGCGGGTCGTGGGTGACGATCAACAGGGTCTGGCCGATCTGGTTGAGGTCGATCAGCAGATCCATCACCTGCTCGCCCGACCGGCTGTCGAGGGCGCCGGTCGGCTCGTCGGCAAGCAGCAGTGCCGGGCGGTTCATCAACGCCCGTGCGACGGCGACCCGTTGGCGCTCGCCGCCGCTGAGCGTCGCCGGATAGTTGTTCCGGCGCTCGGCGACACAGAGTTCGTCCAGGAGCTCCAGGGCACGGCGGCGCGCCTGCCGGGCCGGGGTGCCGGTCAGCTGCGCGGCCAGCGCCACATTGTCCAGCACGGGCAGATCATCGATGAGGTTGAAGAACTGGAAGATCATGCCGACGTTCCGCCGCCGGAACAGCGCCAAGCCGGTCTCGTTCAGTTTCCCGAGGTCATGACTATGCACCTCGACTGTGCCCGAGGTCGGCCGGTCCAGGCCGGCCACCATGTTGAGCAAGGTGGACTTGCCGCAGCCGGAGGGGCCCATCACGGCAACCGCGTCCCCTGCCCTGATCTCCAGCGACAGGCCGTCCAGGGCCTTCGCGTCGCCGTACTCCTTGTGCACGCCGTCCAGCCGCACCACCACGTGCCGGGCACTGTCGTGATCAGTTGTCATGGCTCGAACCTAGGACGGAGTCCGCGGACGGGGCGTCGCCCCCGGGATGTATCCGTCCGGGCAGGTCATCCCAGGGATGTATGGAGCTGCATCCGGGGGCTGATGCGGGGCGCGTCATGCAGCTGCGAAGATAATCCGGTGTGGGGATCCGGGACGATCTGGCTGGTCATCGCCCTGGCGGCGGCAGTTGGCGCCGCCGGATGTCTATGCGTGGCGGTGGTCCGGGCGCGGCGGCTGTACCAGGCGGCCATCGAGGAGCGCGGCTGGCTGCTGGAGCGGGAGCGCGAGAGCGCGACGCGGACCGCGGTCGACGCCGAGCGGGCCAGGATCGCCACCGAGCTCCACGACATCGTCAGCCACAACGTGAGCCTCATGGTGGTCCAGGCCGGGGCCGCCCGCGAGGTGCTGGCAACGATGCCGGACGAGGCTGCGGCGGCCTTGAGCGCCGTCGAGACCGCCGGGCGGAACACGATGACCGAGCTGCGGCACCTGCTTGGCCTGCTGGCACCTGCGCAGAACGGCGAGGACGAGCCCTACGGTGTGAACCTGTCACCGCAGCCGAGCTTGAGCCGACTCAGCCCGCTGATCGACCGGTTCGCCTTTGCCGGCCTGCCCGTGGAGATGCGGATCTCGGGTGAGCCGCGCCCGCTGCCGACCGGGATCGATGTCACCGCCTACCGGATCATCCAGGAGGCTCTGACCAATGCCCTCAAACACGGGGACGGGGCGAAAGCCGAGGTGACGGTGCGATACGCGGACCACTACCTGCGAGTCGAGGTGCTGAACAGCGGACCGAGCATCCTGTCGGACAGCCGGCCCGCGCGGAGAGAGCCGGTCCCGGGCCAGGCGGACGGAACGGGACGCGGGCTGCTCGGCCTGCGGGAGCGGGTCGCCGTCTACGGCGGCGACCTGGACGCCCGCCGCCGCCTCGGCGGCGGCTACCGCGTCCGCGCCCGGATCCCGCTGGGCCGGCCATGACGACGCACACCGAATCCGCCCCTCGCGTCGTGATCGCCGACGACCAGGAGCTGGTCCGCACCGGCTTCCGCCTGATCCTGACCGCCCGCGGCATCGACGTGGTGGGCGAAGCTGGCGACGGAGCCGAGGCCGTGGCCACCGTGCGGAGGCTGCGGCCCGACGTCGTACTGATGGACATCCGGATGCCCGCCATGGACGGCCTGGAAGCCGCCCGCCGGATACTCGCGCAGGCCCCGGGCTGCCGGGTGATCATGCTGACCACCTTCGACCTTGACCACTACGTCTACGCTGCCCTCGCTGCCGGAGCCAGCGGATTCCTGCTCAAGGACGTCACCCCCGCGCATCTGGCCGCAGCCGTACGCCTGGTCGACACCGGTGACGCCCTGCTCGCACCCTCGATCACCCGCCGGCTGGTGGAGCGCTTCGCCCCCGGCGCCTCCAGAATAGGTTCGGGCCGGAACCTGTCAACGTGATCAAGGCAGGTGATGTGTTCTATCGCTGTGCCGGGATCGTTTGGTCGTCGTGGTGGAAGTCGGTGGGCTTGTTGATC
>NZ_JBWKJV010000082.1:0-11758 GCF_056432045.1 Streptomyces sp. NPDC045701
TGCGACATCGCCCGCACACCGGCTGGGTCAACGCCGGGACGACCACGACACGGGCGAATCCGCAGTGGAGTCCATCCGCCGCTGATGGCAGCACCAGGGACGGGACGACCATCCTGTCACGGCACCGCCGAGCCGTCACCAGCACACTTCTGGCCCAGCTCCTGAACGTCACCCGCACCAACCTGTCCAACCAGTTCCAGGACGGCCATCGCCTCCTGGACCTGCACCGCATCGCGGTCACCCGCCTACCCGGACCCCCCACCCGCACCCTCGCACAACTACAAACCCACCTACCATCAGCGACGACACCTGCACAGATCAACTCTGACAATTATTCAGATGCGGGCCCCGGTGATTCCGGCGTACTGACGGGCCACCCCGGCCGGCTTCGCGCCCTTCCTTCAATCCTTCAAGAAGGCCGCCTCGTCCAGCACCCGGACCCGTCCGCTCCTCCCAGGCGTGCCACTACGGACGAGCGCACACAGTCCCGGAGCTGGTCGGCAAGCCACGTCGAGCGGGACAGGAACCACTGCACCCGGGCGGGCGTCACGTGCCTGACATGCTTCGCAATCTGCCAGCCGTGCTTCCGCTCGATGGGCACGGTGAGCGCCCTGAGGTACGCCACCGCCGGCCGGCGCCGGTCAACCCGGCCGAACCCCAGGCCATCGAAGCGAAGAACTCCTCGGACCAGCTGACCACATCTCTACCGCGCGCTCCGTACCCATGAACAGACCAGCGCGTCACTCACGCAACAGTTACTCACGGCGGTAGTACAGGAAGGGTTCAGCGAACTTCCACTGCTGAAGAACAGAACCTGGTTGGGGGGCATGCCGTGGGGGCACTCCCATCCCCCAGCTAAGCCGCTGGGCGGGCTGCAAGGCAGCTCTGTCCGGCGTACCCTGCAAAAGGTCACCTGGTAGAACCGCAGCGCTTACTTAGGAGATAAGATGGCCAATACGCTGGGATTGGTTTTTGCCCACTACGGGGTTCTCGTGCAACGCCTACGCGGTTGGCTGCGGGTTGCGATTGCTGTGCTCCTAGGGGTCAGTGCATGGTTCGACGCGCCATCTTACGACAGAACACCCCTTGTCCTCTGCGTAACCTTTTACACCTTGTTTGGTGCTGGCACTCTCTACATGTGGTATCGACATCCTCCAACACGCCTATTCCCTCAAGTTACAACAACCCTCAACCTTCTTGATATTGCGGTAGTCTTTACGATGCAGGTCCTGTCTGACGGCTCCTATCTCTTGCTTCTAATTCTCTTTTTTCTACCCGTTGTATCGGCACTTCAGATCCGCCCGAAAATTACCGCTATCAGCTTGACGTCGAACTTCGCAGCGTTCATTATTGCCCTGCTCGGAGATCCCGCTATCCCGGCACAGCTTCCAAGTTCGGCAATTGCAATAATTATCGCCGCACATGCCCTCGTTTGTGTCACTGTACTAAGTGCAACGGTGGTGCAGAATGCAAGGGCGGCGAGAATCGCCTCGCTTATGGATCACCGGTCTCATCTGCTGGACCAAGTCATGTCAACCGAAGAACGGGAACGGCGCAGGCTCGCCGAAGTCCTTCATGATAATGCTTTGCAAATGATCCTCGCGGTTCGGAACGAGCTCTTTGATGTTTCGCTTTCTAGTCCGGACCCAGCGATTGGACGCGCCCAAGAGAACTTGCTGGTTGCAGCAAAGCAGCTACGCCAAACGGGGGCAGAACTACATTCTGGTGTTCTAGAGGCTCGCGGGTTGCGCGATGCGGTTTCGGCCATGGCGCAAGCCGCCGCCGCACGCTCGCGCGCCCAAATACGGCTAGACCTAAAGATGGAGGATGGTAGACCAGCTAGAAATATCGATGGAATCGTTTTCTCAATTGCCCGCGAACTCATGCAAAATGTCGTAAAACACGCAAATGCTAGCAACATGTACGTGCTGTTGCAGGAGAACGATGAAGTGTTGCACCTTTCCGTTGCCGACGATGGAAAAGGGATCAATGAGGCGGACCTTTCTGCCAAGATGGCTCAGGGGCACATCGGGCTCGCATCATGCCGCGTCAGAGCTGAAGCGGCTAACGGGTCACTGGAGATCAGGCACCGAAACCCCGGTACGCAGTTTGATCTTCAAATTCCGATCACAGAGTAAAAAGGGAGTGGTGGCGATCCCCGCGTCTCTGCCAATAGGCTGGGGGAAGCGGTGCCTGCTTGTACAGGCTTTCTTTTTGCCTACGGTGAGGAACACCCCAGCTCTGTCGCAAAGCAGGCGCTCTACTGAAGATTTCATGGTGGGGTTGGTGGGTTGATGGCCAGGCCGGTGGGGGCGAGGCAGCCGTCGATGAGGGGGCCGGAGCTGGATTCTGCGTAGCTCACGGCGGAGTGTGTAGTCGAGGTCTGGTGAGTATGCCGGGAGGCGGATGGTGGTGAGCCAGTCGTGTTCGGCCTCGTACCGCTTCAGCCCGGCTGCCGGGTGGGTGTTGAGATTGTCCCAGATCACACGATCGGGGGCCCGGTGGCTGGTATGTGCGCGCGGGCCAGGAGGTCGCGGTAGTCCTGCCAGGAGAAGCTCTCCCGGGCGTCCTTGAGGAGCTGGGTGCGGGGCCGGTGGATGAGGCCGCTGTTCCTATCCGGCGGGGGGAGCGACCGCGGCCGCGGATGACGGGGGTCTGGCCGGGCCGCCATCGGGTGAGGGCACGCGGCGGAGTCATCGAGAAGCCGGCTTCGTCTTCGAAGACGAGCCATGGCCCCGGACGCCGCCGCGAGGCTTTTACCCCGGGGCCACACCTCTTCCTTCCCCAGCTGGACCGCGTGCTCATCACGCTCGAGGGCTCTTCCGGCGCGCGCCTGCCAGGACGCCAAGCCCGGCGCCCGCGACGCGTTCGTGATCGCCGAGACCGCCCGCACCATGCCGCACACCCTGCGCACGTGGACCGCGACGACGAGGTACTGGCCGAGCTGACGGTGCTCACCGGCTGCGATAACGACCTGGCCGGCGAGATCAACCGCACCACCAACCGGCTGCGCGGCCTGCTCTCCCTGATCCACCCCTCTCTCGAGCGCGTGCTCGGCCCGCGCCTGGCCTACCCCTATGTCCAGGCCCTCCTCCAGCGGCACGGCTCCCTGGCGAGAATGAAGAACTCGGCCGTGCCCGCTGCGAGGCACTGCTCAAGGCACACGGCCCGCGCAAGCCCACCACCTCACCACCGAGATCTTCGACGCGCTCGCCGAGCAGACCCTCGTCGTTCCCGGCACCGAGGCATCCGCGCTGATCGCGCCGGGCCCGGCCGCCCAGCTCGCCGCGGCCCACCCCCAGCGCCGCCCCCCGAGGCTGCTATATCGAGTCAAGCCGTTTGGGGAGGTTGTTGGGCTTCTCGCCATCGTTCGGCTCGGTACCTTCGAGGATCTTGAACAGCTGGCTGGAGATTGCGCGCTTCAGGCAGCGCTGTGCGTCCCGGGAGGTCTTGCCCTCGCTGATTCTGCGGGCGACGTAGGCCTTCGTGGCGGGGTCGAGGCGCATGCGGATCAGGGTGATGGTGTGCATGGCCCGGTTGAGCTGCCGGTCTCCGCTGCGGTTGAGGCGGTGCCGGTTGGTGAGTCCGGAAGATGCGGGGATCGGGGAGACACCGGCGAACGAGGCGAAGGCTGCTTCCGAGCGGAACCTCCCCTGATGGGACCAGCTGACCAGGACCTGGGCCGCGGTGATCGGCCCGATGCCAAGCAGGCCGAGAAACCCGCCGAGGTCTTCGCCGAGCAGCTACGCTCGCTGCAACAGCCCGGTGTTGCAACGACTGGTTGAACTCGCCCAATATACGAGCGTGCGGTTCACCGAGCACCTGCACATCCAGGGCATAAGGCCCTCGATCGGGAGCGTCGGCGACGCGTATGACAACGCGCTGATGGAGACGATCAACGGGCTCTACAAGGCCGAGTGCATCCGCACCAAGGTCTTCCACGACGGTCCCTGGAGAACCGTCTCCGATGTCGAGTACGCACGCCACCGCCGCGTGGGTGGACTGGTACAACAACCGCCGTCTGCACTCCACTCTGGGCATGATCAGCCCCACCGAGTACGAGGCAGCACACTACGCTGACACACAAGCTGTGGCCGACTGATCACCGGCCAACAAACCACCGGCAGGAAAGTCGGAACGGCTCACCTCACCCAGTGGTCGGATGCTGCCGGCGGCCGGTGCGCCAAAACGCCCCCTCCGCACGGTCGTACTACGAGGCAAGCAGCGCACCACGACCGAGACCGCCCTGTTCGACGACCACGGTGAAGGCGGTCGCGCAGGGCCGGACGGATCCCAGGTGGAGGGTCTCCCTGCCGTCCGGACTCGGACAAGGGCCGGGCGCTGATCGACCCTGAGCTGCATCTTCCAAAGAAATGGACATCGAACCGTGAGCGCCGCCGACATGGGTGACGGCAGGTAGGAGCGAGGCCTCGGGGGGCAGCGGTTGAGATACCAAACATCTGGCCACCACTGTTACCCGAAGGCCTCGCTGGGAAAAGCCCCCGGCCCGTCACTCGACGGGGCCGCCTGAAGGCTCAGCTTCGTTACTGCCGGTCATCAATTCCGGCCACGAGAGTGGCTTCCTCCGGCTCAGCCGGGTCCCCGAAAAGAACCAGGATGTGACGGCCCGGAATTGGGTTGAAGACTGCCAGCTCCCAGCGGTCCACGGTGCTGTAGGCCACGCCCCCCGATACAAAACCGCCAACCCTCTGCTGGGTTTCGGCGTCATACAAGAAGTAAACGCCGGTTCCCTCTGCTACACCCGGATCAGTAGAAACGGCGAGCCGCCAAACCTGGGGGCCGCCGATTTGCCCAACTCGAACCCACTTCAAGTTATCGAGTTCGACGTGTTCAGCCTGCGCGCCGACGGCTTGTGGTTCAGCCTTTGGGCTGGCAATTGCCATGCCGCTCGCGGGGGCGAGTACCGCAGAGCTCATAAGGCCAATCAGGATTACTCGATGGAAACGCTTCATGCAGCTGCTCCTTCGTTCCGGCTTCGACCCCTTAGGGCTTGTATGGTAACGGTAGAGGGTGGATGGTTAGAAGACCCTAAACAGCGCCAAAGAAATGCTTTGCTTCCTCGCCCAAGCGGGGGCCCTATCTGTTTCGTAATTCCCGGTGGGGGCGGCTTGTAGGGGTTGATCCTAGTTTTCGGAGCGTCCCGCGAAGCGGGGCGCTCCCGGCGGATCGGGTGGCTGATGGGGCATGCCGGTAGCCGGGAGGACCGGAGTGGCCTTGCCGGTGCGCGGGCGTGATGGGGCCTGGAGGGGAAGGGGCGGCGGAGTCGTCAGGCTGCCTTACGTTCTTGGACGGGTTGATCGAGCCATTCGTAGGGTTGGGTCGCCCGGGGGTGCCGGGTGTGGCTTTCAGGCGGCTGCCGTCCGTGGCTGAGCTCGCTTCGCCGCCCGGCACTCCACGACGACCAGGCCGCTGATTGGGAAATGCGAACAAGTCGCTGTGTAAGGCAATGCCGGCGAGGTCGTCCGTGGCGTGTACTGCAACGACGAGCGACTGGAGCACGATGAGCCGGGTATGGGCCGGGATCGACAGCGGCAAGACCCACCACCATTGCGTCGTCCTCGACGCGGACGGCACCAAGCTGCTGTCGCGCCGAGTGGCCAACGACGAGCCGGAACTCCTCCAGCTCCTCGCCGATGTCCTCGCCCTCGCGGACGAGGTGACCTGGGCAGTCGACATGGCCGACGGCGGAGCCGCCCTCCTGATCGCCCTCTTGGTCAACCACGGCCAGGAATTGCTCTACATCCCCGGCCGCGCGGTCAACCGGGCCTCGGACGGCTACCGGGGCGAGGGGAAGACCGACGCCCGCGACGCGCTCGTCATCGCCGACCAGGCCCGGGTCCGTCGCGATCTCAAGCCCATACGTCCCCGCGACGAAATCACCGCCGAGCTGAAGCTGTTCACCGCCCGCCGGACCGACCTCGCATGCGGCCGCAATCGGTCGATCAACCGACTCCGTGCCACGTTGACCAGCATGTTTCCCGCGCTGGAACGCGCACTGGACGTGACCACGAAGGGTCCGCTCGTACTGCTGACGGCTTACCAGTCCCCAGCGGCCATCCGTCGCAGCGGCCTGGTCCGCCTCACCAAGTGGCTGCGAGCCCGCAACGTACAGCAGTCCCGGGAGAGGCGGCCATCGCCTCGATGGTGCGCGCGCTGGTCGAGGAGGTGACGGCCCTCAACGAGAAGATCGCGGAAGTCGACAAGCTCATCGAGGGCCGGTTTCGCCAGCACGAACTCGCTGAAGTGATCACCAGCATGCCCGGAATCGGCTCCCTGCTGGGCGCCGAGTTCCTGGCCGCCGTGGGCAGCGACATGGCGTCGTTCGCCACCCCTGACCGGCTGGCCGCCTTCGCCGGCATGGCACCCGCCCCGCACGACTCGGGCAAGTCCCACGGCAACCTGCACAGGCCGCAGCAGTACCACCGTGACCTTCAACGCGTCTTCTATACCTCCGCTCTGATCAGCATCCGCAGCGACCCGAACTCGCGCCGTTTCTATGACAGGAAGCGAGCCGAGGGCAAGCGCCACGTCCAGGCCGTGCTCGCGCTCGCACGCCGACGAGTCAACGTCTTCTGGGCACTGATCCGTGACCGACGGTGCTACCAAGTCATACCCCCAGTGACTCAAGCGGCGTGACTTCAAGATTGGGAAGCGGCGTGCCAGGACCCAGTGGCCGTGACCGTTCTCCCACCAGATCCGGATGGGGATCCGGGCCCACTGGTACATCCGCTCGCCGTGGGATCCCTTCCCGGCGGACAGCCGCTTCCAGGCCTGCGGTGCGAGATTGGCGACCAGCTCGTCGACACGCCTGTCCCGCCCGGTGCGGGTGATGACGGTGTCGCTGGTCTTCACACACATCACATGGCTGATGGACCGCTGTTCCATCCACCACCGCAGGGATTCCGGCTGTCCGCAGGCCTCGTCCGCGGTGACCCACGCAAACGGCACACCGGCCCGCACCGCACGGGTGAGCATGGCCTTGAAGTGCCCGGTCTTCGTCGCGAAGGCCACCTCGTCCGGGACGCCCGCCTTGTGGCACCGCTCACGGTCATCCGTCCACGAGACAGGAAGATACAGTTCCCGGTCGATCAACGCCCCTTCGCCGACGCGTACGCGAGGAAGGCTTGAAGCGTTTGACAAGTCGGTCGGCCTCGCGGTCGCGGCGCGGTCCGATGTCGAGTTTGCGGAGCTTGGCGGCGAGGGTTGCCAGGAACTTCGCAAGCCGACGCGGGGTGCTCGCGGCCTGCTGGACGACGCTGCGGCGCACGGCCTTGAGGACCTTGACGAAAGAGATCCGGTCGGGGTCGAGGCGGTGCTGGCCGGCGATGCCGACGATGATGCGGGACAGGCAGTGGTGGACGGTCAGGTGAGCGCAGACCTCCTGGTGCACCAGAGCAGGCTCCGCTGAGCGGAGGACCTGCTGGGGGCCGCGCTGGAAGGTCTTGAGCTGACGGTTCGACAGCTTGGCCTCCCACCTCTCGTGATACGGGGCCGCCAGTTCGGCGGCCGGGGCCTGGCCGGGGTCGAGGAGGCCGGTGAGCAGACGGATCGTTTCCCCGCTGTCGACCTGGTATTCGATCACCCGCACGGTGACCGTGTGGACCTTACGGCCGCCGGCCCACTGCGAGATCGTCGCCAAGTAGGTGCCGTCCGGCAGGTGTTCGTCCGACCGGGGCGCACGCGTTGTTGGTCTTCGCACGATCAGCACGTGGGCGCCCGCGTCGGTGAACGCCCGCCACACGCCGGCCCCCACGAACCCGCGGTCCATGATCACAAGCATGCCGGCCGCGGCGGCGGCAAGGGGCACGGCCAGATTCTGTTCGCTGCCGACGAGGCCGCCGACCCGCGCGGCCAGCACCGCGTGTGTGCCGGTCTCCGTCAAGGTGAGCACCCTGACCTGCGGGAACGCCAGCGGGCTGCCGTCTTTTGCCACCTGCCCGCCGAACACGGCCCGGTTCGCCGCCGTCTCCGGGGCGTCCAGGTAGAACCCGTCGACCGCGGCCAGCCGCATCCCGCGACAAAAAACGAGCCGGCGAGCCCGGCCGGCGCCAACGGGCTCGCGGCCTTCCGGAACACCGTCTCCAGCACCTGCGGGCCCAGACGCTGCCGAGCCCGGGTGAACGACGGCTTGTTCGGGATCGCATCGCCCATACCCGGGATCGCGCTGACCAGGTTCTCCGCCACGTCGTCATAAGAGTCCTGGTGGAACAGGGCCAGCCCCAGCACGTAGTACACCATCGTCCTGGCTGGCAACGCACCTGGCCGCTTGTCCCGCCTCCCGTGCGCGACGACCGCCTCGTCCACCAGCTCCGGCGTCACCCACCGAGTCAACGCCCCCAGCCGCACCTGATCAGACAATCCCACCCACGCGTGACCCATGCCCGACCCAACGAGGGTCGGCCCGCCACGTCACCGCCCCAGAGCGAACTTCTTCACACATCAAGCAACGGCATTGGGCGTCCCCCTGGCTGTTTCCCCGGCCGCCGGGCCGGCCAGCCCTTCCGCCCCGACCACCTGTCCGCACTCCTCAATGAGATCGGTGTCCCGGTGGCAGCAGCCCGCGGCGCCGCAATCCGACAGCAGCTCCTGGAGATGCCCGCCCCCGTCGTCGCAGACGCCCTCGGCTACCACGGCAAGACCACCACCCGCCTGCTCAAGGAGACCGGCGGAACCTCGAGCCGATACGCCACCGGAGATCACACACGGTCACCGGCAGGCTGGGTCCCCCCAGGGAACTCACAACAGTTGAATACGAGAGCCCCCAGTAAAGGCCGGGCCGTATACGCGCGCCCCCGATCCCGCCGATTTACTGCGCGGCGCCAGCCACATGCGCGATGATCACCCTCCGGAGACCGGTACGGCGTAAGGAGACGACCATGGACAAAGGCAAGCGGATCACCGGCGCGGCACGCGAGACGCTCGCTGCCGACCTGAAGACCGCCTACGAGAACGGAGAATCAATCCGCAGCCTCGCCGATGCCAAGGGACGCAGCTACGGCTTCGTCCATCGCATCCTCACAGAAACCGGCGTCACCCTGCGCGGTCGCGGCGGAGTCGCCCGCAGCCGGCCCACCGCGTGACCAGCCACGCGGGTATAGAACTACCGAGGTGCCCCGCAGAGGTGAACACATCCCGGTCGTCCGCAAGCTTCCGCCACCGCGCCACCGGGCGCCACGCCCTACGCTGTCAGCCGTGGCGGACATCAGGAATACGGCAGCGTTCAAGGCGCTTGCCGCGCAGACCGAGGCCGAACTCCTCACGCGCGGCCTGGACGTGGTCCCCGTCGCGATGCACAACGTGCTCGCCCACGCGGTTACGACCGTGGCGGACCGCATGGGCATCCAGCCCCGCTACTCCCACACCACAGGTCTGCAGCGGGTCTGGTCATAGCGGCCCGTACCGCAGCAGCCCGCCGGTGATGGTGAGGCGGTACGGCTTTGTTCAGGAATTGCGGCAGCACTTATCCATGACTACGGGAGGTGTCTCTACCTCATCCGGAATCGAACGGTGCGGGCGCTGAACGACTCGCACGGCGCTCCGGGCTCCACGATCTGCCGAGGGGCACCTCCTCGACTTGTCGCGGTCCCAACCTCCGCCCTATTCCAGGTAGACCTACCTACCTAATTTGGATTGTGATGAGCGAGACCAGCGTGAGCGCGGGGCGTCGGCGCCCGGCCCGGCAGCGGCTTCTGGAAGCGGCGGCCCGGCGCTTCTACGCCGACGGCGTGGCAGCCACGGGCATCGACACGATCACCGCCGAGGCCGGCGTGGGGAAGATGAGCCTGTACAACAACTTCTCCTCCAAGGCCGACCTGGTCCGGGCCTATCTGGATGCCCGGCACGAGGAGTGGCTGGGGCTCTACCGGGCCAGGCTCGAGCAGGCCGACGGCCCCCGGGAAGGGGTGCTGGCTGCCTTCGACGCCTATGCGGAGCATGCGGCGTTCGCCTACGAGCGTGGTTTTCGTGGGTGCGGCCTGCTGAACGCCGCCGCCGAGCTCCCGGCCGGTGATGAGGGCCGGGCCGTGGTCCGCGCCCACAAGGAGGAGGTCGAGCAGCTGATCGCCGGGCACCTGGAGCAGATGCTGCCCGACCGGCCCGACGAGGCCCGCGTGGCGGCCGGGCACCTGTCCTTCCTGCTGGAGGGCGCGATGGCCCGCGCCGGCCTGGAAGGCGACGGCGAGCGGGTCCAGCACGCCCGCGCGATGGCCGCGGCTCTGCTGGACCGGCTGTGACCGGCCACGGCCGGTCCGCAGGGATCGGGGCCCTGTGCGTACTGGCCGCCTCCGTGCTGTGGGGCACGACCGGTACAGCCACCACCTTCGTCCCAGACGTGGGCCCCCTGGCCATCGGCGCCGCCGCCATGGGGCTGGGCGGGCTCCTCCAGGCCCTGATCGCCGCCCCGCAGATCACCCGCCACACCGTCGGCCTGCGCGAGCAGCGCGGCACGGTCCTGCTCGGCGCCGCCTCGGTGGCGATCTACCCCCTGGCGTTCTACAACTCCATGCACCTGGCCGGAGTCGCCGTGGGCACCGTCGTCTCCATCGGCACCGCCCCACTCGTCTCCGCCCTGATCGAACGCGCTGTGGACGGCCGTCGGCTCACCCGGCGCTGGATGCTCGCGGCCACGCTCGGCCTCCTCGGTACCGTCCTGCTCTGCGTCGCCGAAGCCGCCCACGCCACCGACGCCGCCTCCACGACCGGCACCCTGCTCGGCATCGGCCTCGGACTCATCGCCGCCGCCACCTACGCCCTGTACTCCTGGGCCGCACACCGGCTCATCAGCCGCCGAATCCCCTCCCGCGCGGCAATGGGCGCCATCTTCGGGCCGGGCGGACTCCTCCTCCTGCCCGTCCTGGCCGTCACGGGCGCGCCTTTGGTCGCCTCCTGGTCCAACGCCGCCGTCGGCGCGTACATGGCGCTCGTCCCGATGTTCGTCGGCTACGTGCTGTTCGGCTGGGGCCTGGCCCATGTGCCGTCCAGTACTGCCACCACCCTTTCCCTGCTCGAACCGGTCGTCGCCGCTGTCCTCGCCGTCCTGGTCGTCGGCGAACGCCTCCCCGCAACCGGTTGGGTCGGCATCACCCTCGTCACCACGTGCCTCGCCGTCCTCACCGCCCCCACACCCTCCCGCCGCCCGCGCAACTGGCAACGGAACTCCGCAAACCACGCCCAACGAAAAGCAAGCCCGGACTGCCCGCACACAGAGTGCGGGCAGTCCGGGCTGTTTCGTCGTCCCGGCACCCTGACGCAGGAGGAACGCATCTACATCGCCGACCGGGTGAGGGAGAAGTCGTGAACAGACGCTGTCCAATCTCGTGAACAAAGCCGCGGGCCTTCTTTGACCGCCAGTTCTTCCTGTCGATCAGAGCCACGCCGAACAGGCCGGCGACCAGGGGGAGGGGGTCAAGGTTGGCCTTCGATCCGGGGAGGGCCGGTCATGCAGCATGGCGTAGCCGCAGCGGGCCGAGGACGTCGCCCGGCTGTCCCCGTTCGTGCGCCACCACATCAACGTGCTGGGCCGGTACTCCTTCCAGCTTCCCGACCTGCCTGGCGGAATGCGCCCCCTGCGCGATCCGGACACCGCCGAGGCTCGAGTCCCCGCGCCGCTCTCGCCCGGTGAGGTGCCTCGAAGTTTCCGGACAGGGTCCAATAGGATCACCCTGAACCAGAAACGAGGGAGAAGTGGCGCCACCGAAGAAATACTCGCCGGAGTTCCGTGAGGAAGCTGTCCAGATCG
>NZ_JBWKJV010000083.1:0-11490 GCF_056432045.1 Streptomyces sp. NPDC045701
TGCGACATCGCCCGCACACCGGCTGGGTCAACGCCGGGACGACCACGACACGGGCGAATCCGCAGTGGAGTCCATCCGCCGCTGATGGCAGCACCGGGGACGGGGCGACCATCCCGAGGCCGGTCGGCTGCTGATCACCGCCGACTGCGGTGGTTCCAACGACCCCCGCCGCCGGACATGGAAGAGGCACCTTGCCGCCTTCGCTCTGGAAAGCGGGCTCGAGATCACGGTCTGCCACTTCCCGCCCGGAACATCGAAGTGGAACAAGATCGAACACAGGATGTTCTACCCCATCACCGCGAACTGGCGTGGCAGGCCCCTGACCAGCTACGACCGTCATCGAGACAATCGCCGCCACGACCCCCCGCACCGGGGCTCAGAATCGGCGCCGAACTCGACACCGGCCGATACGACCTGGGCACCGAAGTGCTACCCGCCGAGTTCCATGCCCTGCCGATCACACCCCACGCCTTCCACGGCGGCTGGAACTACGCCCTGGCACCGGTCGCACCCCGGCTCACCGAGCCGGCACCGAGCCGACAGCGGATCGATCCCGCCCTGACCGCCATGCTTCAGCGACCTGGCCCTGACCGGGATGTCACGATCCGCGTTCGACCGCCTGGTCACCGTCTTGGAACCGTACTGGGACGCCCTGGCCGAGGCGGCATTCCAACGACGCTTCCACCGCCCACGCAGCTACCTCCACCCACAGACCAGCAGCCTCGACCACTACCACCGCCTGCTGACCGCCCGGTTACGGCGCCGCCGAGCCGTCACCAGCACACTTCTGGCCCAGCTCCTGAACGTCCCCCGCCCCAACCTGTCCAACCAGTCCAAGACGGTCACCGCCTCCTGGACCTGCACCACATCGCAGTCACACCGCTACCCGGACCCCCCGCCCGCACCCTCACACAACTACAAACCCGCCTACCATCACCCGACGACACCTGCACAGACCAACTCTGACAGTTATTCAAATCCAAGCCCCAGCGGTGCCGGGGTACTGCCGCTGGACCCCGGCTGACCTGGTGCCCTTCTTCAGGAAACCGGTGTCGTCCCCGATCAGCACGCCATCCTTGGTGCCGATGGCCTCCACGACGAAGTCCCGCACATCGTCGCGGACCGCGTTCTCGTCCCACTCGGAGTGGTTCAGCAGGCGCTGCACACCATCGGGGCGGAGCTGGCCGACCTGCTCGGCCAGCGTCCAGCCGTTCTTCTTCTCCAGCAGAGACAACAGGCCCGTCAGGTAGTCCAGAGCCCGCTCCCGCGGCTCCGGCCTGCCGAAATGCCGGGCGAACCGGGCATGCAACCCTGCTATGCCCTCGGACCACGACTCGATCTGCTGAACCGACAGCGACTGTTCACACAGTCACATCAACGAGCAACGACGCCGACCGTCACGCCACATGCGGTTGCAGTATTAAGGGGCGTCGGACACTGGTTTCTCTCGTGCACCTTCCCGTCTCGCTGACCGGACCCGCACCATATGGCAGTGCTGGCACGTCCCCGTGTTGTCAGGGCTGCTCCCGTCAAAGGCGCCCACTCCGCAAGCGGCGGCGAAGCTGACCCGTTCCCAGAAGCAGTTCCAGTGCGTCGCCTCCGAGGCAGAGTGAGGCCGGCGCAGGCATCCAGAGCGCCGGGAAGTATTCGCGCAGGGCGTTGCGCAGTCGCTGGAAGATGAGGGTCTGTTCCCAGATGAGCGTCTGATGAGGGCGGGCAACGACCTTGATGGCCTGGGCCTGCTCGCTGTCTCCTGCGATAGGCCGCGGCTGGTCGCGGTCGATACGGACCATATTCGCCAGCGTGTGCGGGTCGCCCTTGTCGCTCTTGGCGCGAGAGGTGCCGTACCGCTCCTTGAAACCGGCGACCTGCCGGGGGTTGATCGCGTAGACCTGGTAGCCGGCGGCTATCAGAGCCTGAACCCATGGGCCGCGGTCGGTCTCGATCCCGATGAGGACCAGGGCGGGACCGAGCTTCTCACCACCGTACTTCGCAACGAGCTCGTGGAACCTGGCCACGCCGTCCACGGCCTCCGGCAGCTTCGCGACGGCCAGCTTCCGGCCGCTCTCGTCCTGGATTTCGACGTCATGGTGGTCCTCGGCCCAGTCATCGCCGATCAGCAGCAACGCGCTCTCCTCGTCGTGTGCTTCGCTTGCGGTGCAGCCTGCGGAAGACACGGCGCGCGGCCTAATGGATCCAGTGCTCACGCCTGGCTCGCCGGGCACGCCCCCGGGCGGGGACGTAGGCGCAGGCTCGAGGTCGGGGCGGAGTACTGGGGGCTGCTGGAGTCCGGGGTGGGCACGGTCGAGGCCTGTCGGCGGCTCGGCATCGGGAGGAGGACCGGCTGCCGGTGGCGGTCGGAACGGTGGTCTGCCGCCGGAGCGGGTGTCCGAGACCGTGCATTCGGGCCGCTACCTGTCCTTGCTGGAGCGCAGGCGCATCGCCACCCTGCGCGAACGCGGCCTGGGCATACGAGCGATCGCCGGACGGCTTGCCCGCTCACCCTCGGCCGTCAGCCGAGAACTGCGCCGCAACATGCTCGGAGACGGCAAAGGCGTCTGCGACGCCGGCCTCGCCCATCACCGCTCCCGGCAGCGGGCCGGGCGGCCGCGCGGAGCCAGACTGCGGCTCGGCGCCGGGCTCCGCGCCGAGGTCCAGAAAAGGCTCGGTCTGGAGTGGAGCCCCGAACAGATCGCTGCTCACCTGCGCGCTCTGTGGCCGGACCGGCCGGAGCGGCACCTGTGCCGCGAGAGCATCTGCCGGGCGCTTTACCAGGGCGCGAAAGGCGTCCTGGGCAGGACGCTCACCAAGAAGCTCCGCACCGGCAGGCCGTTGCGCAAGCAGCGCCGCAAGGCCGGCCAGCGCGCCCCGGGGTTCGCCGTGCCGGCGGCACTCATCGGCGAGCGGCCCGCCGTCGTCGGGCTCCGCGAGCGTGCCGGCGGCTGGGAAGGCGGTCTGATCACCGGCCGCAGGAACCGCACCGCCGTCGCCACACTCGTCGACCGCCGCACCCGCTGCCTCCGGCTCGTCGCCCTGCCTGGCGGACACAGCGCGGAACAGGTCCACACACGTCTCGCTGAGGCTCTCCGGGACGTCCCCGACAACGCGCGCATGATGCTCACCTGGGACCAGGGCTCCGAGATGGCCTGCCATGACCGCCTCGCCCCGCTGTTCCGCGACGGCGTCTTCGTCGCCCACCGAGGGCAGCCCCTGGCAGCGCGGCACCAACGAGAACACGAACGGCCTGCTGCGGCAGTACCTGCCGAAGGGCAGCGACCTGTCAGCCCACACACCCGACGACCTCCAGGCCATCGAGGACCGCCTCAGCAACCGGCCCCGGAAGACCCTGGGATGGCAGACCCCCGCCGAGCTCTTCGCCGCCGCTCTGACAGCATGACACCAGCAACGTTGCGACGATCATGCGAATCCGCCATCCGCTCCGTAACCTCAGCGTCCCGTACCGCCCGGGGGCCAGGCACGCCAGTGCGGCGGGCGTAGCAGGCGGTTCGGAGACCTTGAGGAGTTCAGACGTCCGTTTGACGTTGCGAGCTGCCGTTTCTCCGCCTCGATGAACGGGTCGTTCACCGGGTTTCCGTCGGGAAGAAAGCCGTCCCACGCTTGAGGATGCCGACGTCCTCGCGCAGCCTGCGATTCTCCCGCCGCAACGCGGCCAGTTCCTCGCGTTCACTGCTGGTCAGGCCCTTGCGCTCACCCGCGTCGGCCTGGGCAGTCGGACTCAGTCCCGCACCGCTGTCCCGGTCAGCGAAGTCCCTGGCGACCTGGCCGACCGAGCGGTCACCGCGCCGACACAGCCTGACGAACCCGGCCTGGGACATCATCCTTCCGGGGCAGAAACCCCTGATCTCAGATGTCCGTCAAAACGCAGCAAGCCCAGTCTGTTCCGTCGCCGGTGCGTAAGGGGTGCAGGCCCGGCGGATACGCACCTGGTCGGCGATGACGGCGGCGTCCCTGGCGTCGGTCTCCCTTCGTAGCGGTAGCTCACCGAGGCACGGTGGATGGCCTGCCGGAGATGTAGGCCCCGGCTGCCGCCTCTGCCGTCACGGGCTTCGGGATCCACTGCGGCGTTCAGCGAGCGCGGCCGGGGCTTCCCGGTTTGAGCCAGGACCCAAGCCCGTGACGCCGCCCATGCCCTCGCCGATTGAACCCGGTCTGTGCAAAGACTCGGTGCTTCGGCCAGGCGACGAGTCGAGACGGCGTCCCAAAATTGTGGTCCGCCGCAGCCGTTGGAACGAGCCCTCAACCTGATGAACACGGGTTCAAGGAGCCTTACGCGTGCAAGGCTTCAGATTCAGTGAATTTTCCCTTAAGATGGTGGCAATGTAATCAACGATCGGTTGCTTTTGACCTTTCAGTAACGGCTTGTGCTCATGGCGTGAAGAAGTTGACTTCACACGGCTCTCGCGGGCGATCAAAGAGCCTTTCCACGTTAACCACCGATCGGATGGTGGGGACGACGGAGTCACACGGACCGTGGTGGGTCTGTCACCTGAGCAGCGGCCATCCACCACCCTGGCGAGTGGCGGCTGAAGAGACTCAAATCTTTGCCCCCAGCGGGCCTGCAGGAGCGCAGCGTGACGCTGACGGACAGGAATTCGCACCAGAGCGGGACGGATTGATCAACATGGCGATATTGTGCAAACCTGCAGTCGCGGTCCCTGAGCACGTAATAACCAGCGAACAGACCCTTGACATCTGTCGGGAGACCCACCGGGATCATCCACAGCTTAAGCTGGCGCTCTCCATGATTCGTAACACAGGAGTGGAGAAACGTCACCTTGTTCAACCGATTGAGAAGACACTTAAGCACCCCGGCTTCGAGGCTCGCAATGCTATATATGAGCAAGAGGCCAAAAAGCGTATACCGTCCGTGGTTGCAGATGCGCTGGTTAACGCCCAGCTCGAGAAAACAGACATCGACGCGATTGTCTTCGTTTCATGCACTGGCTTTACTATGCCATCACTTACGGCGTGGCTGATTAATACCATGGGATTTAGGGAGAATGTCCGGCAAATGCCAGTGTCGCAGATGGGGTGTGCGGCTGGCGGATTTGCCGTCAATACCGCTCATTTGTATTGCTCAGCTTACCCTACCGAGAACGTCCTCGTTGTCGCGTGCGAGTTTTGTTCGCTTTGCTATCAGCCCACCGACACCTCTCTGGGGAGCTTGCTGTCGGCCGGACTTTTCGGTGACGCAGTTGGAGCCTTGGTGGTGCGGGGCGCGGGCGGCTATGGGCCTCTTGTGAGGCGAACTGCATCCTACCTGATACCCGATACAGTGGAATGGATTTCTTACGCTGTCAAGTCGACTGGATTTCACTTTCAGCTCGACAAGCGAGTCCCTGGAACAATGGAAGCACTCGCCCCGCCACTGAAGGAATTCACTAAAGGGCATGGCTGGGACGCGCAATTACTCGACTTCTATGTGATCCATGCCGGTGGGCCTCGTATTCTCGATGACCTTTCGAAGCACCTGGGCGTCGGTTCGGATAAGTTCCAGTTCAGCAGAGCGGCACTCAGTGAATACGGAAATGTGGCTAGCGTTGTCGTCCTAGAGGTGCTACGACGGCTCTTCGAAGAAGCTCCGCCCAGGCCGGGGGCGCGGGGAATAATCGCCGGATTCGGCCCGGGAATTACCGCAGAGTTGGCTCTGTGTAGTTGGGCAGCGGAGTAGGTGGAGGCGGATGGCGACTAAAATCGCGCCGTGCTTTACTTCCGCGTGTCGCAATATGTGACCTCGCCCCATGTGAGCCGAGAGCGTTGACAGTGGCCCTGGCGAGAGTCGAACGCCGTCTTCACTTCTACCCGGACTGGCGCGCATGATGAAAAGAGGCGCTGACCTCGATACAGGTGCACGCTGCGCATGCGCCTGCTGGATGTAGGAACGAAAGAGTGAGACGGAAGCCGCTGATGCAGGATTGATGTCGCCTCAAAGCCGGAAGGGAACCCTGGAAGTGAAAGCACTGGTCATGAACCGATTCGGCGGACCCGAAGTTTTGCAGCTGGCTAAGGTCGACGAACCCACACCAGGTCGGGGAGAGGTCCGTGTTAGAGTGTCTGCGGTCGTAGTCGCCCGCACGAAGGACATCTCCACGCGAGCCGGAAGGCCTCCTTTCGCCTCCCAGGTACCAAATTTCCCGCACATTCTTGGGACTGAGCATGCCGGGGTGATCGACGCAGTGGGGCCGGGCGCTGACCAGGCTTTAGCCGGCAGAAGAGTGGCGGTCTCCGCCGTGATCAGCTGCGGGAAATGCCGAGCCTGCATAATGCTTAGAGACGAGGCGTGTCCGTTTTTGCGCCTGGTCGGTATTCATCGGCAGGGGAGTTATGCCCAGTGGTGTGTGGTACCGCAGTCCAATGTAGCCTTACTTCCGGATGGCCTTCCGTTCTCGCAAGCTGCCGCATTGGCAGGGAACGGGCCCGTTGCACGCGCGGAGCTGGAGGCGGGTGGGGTAGGTCCCGAGTCAACTGTGATGGTGATCGGAGCAGCAGGCGCCCTTGGTTCGACCATTGCCTCCCTCGCTGATCATCGCGGGGCTCGCGTTATCGGTGTGGATCGGCTGGCTCGTAACCCAGGTTGCCTGGATGGCCTGCCACTGCAGGCGGCCGTAGACGGGGAGTCGGAAAATTTGGCCGTCACCGTTCGCCGCGTGGTGGGTGAGTGGGGAGTCGACTGCATCATCGACAACCTTGGCATCCCTTCCCTTTGGAAACAGTACTTTGCCGCGCTAGCACCGATGGGCAGGGTGGTTGTCGCGGGATCCATTACGACCGATCCGCTACCCATTCGAGTGTCCAACTTGTACCAGCGAAGCCAGTCTCTGATCGGCGTGCGGACGGGAAACAGGGCCCAGATTGTCGCTCTGTGGCACGATGTTGCTGCCGGCTTCCGGGTTCCTGCGTCCTTTGTGAGTATCCTGCCCTGGGAGGAAGTCAGTCAAGCCCATCGCGCCATAGAGTCCGGCGTCACTCGAGGGCAGGCTGTTCTCGAAGTGCCTTCGCCTGCGCAACAACCACCGGTGCAGTCATAGCTGAACCGGGAATTAGCCGTGAATTATTTGGAGATGCTATGCGGATGCGGAGGAAAACAGCGCAGCGGGAAACAGTACATTCCGCAACGGATCCTTGCGTAGTTCCCCTTCCGGTCGCTGAGCTCATACGCTCGAGGCGCACGGTGCGCCACTATCTTCCGGATGCCATCCCACCGGCAAGGCTTCATGAATTGGTCGAATTGGCGATGGAAGCCCCCTCCAGTTTCAATATTCAGGCGCGGATGATGGTGGTTGTTTCGGCTCGCGACGGACGTGATGCGCTGTATCATGCTGCAAAAGAGCAATCCCAGGTAAGGGAGGCACCCGTAGTCCTGGTTTTCCTGGCATCAACCAGCGCTTGGCGCGAGAATCCTGAAAGCGTCATCGAATCAGCCACGGAAAATGGCGCTTGGGACGAACGGTACATCGCCCGATACCCCGGGACAGTGAGCGCATTTCATGAGAACTTGCAACGGCGAGGGTTGCTGAGAGAATATGCGATAAAGGACGCAACGATCGCTGCAACGTTCACCATGCTCGCTGCAACGGCTCTCGGCCTTGCGGCGTCACCGATGAACGGATTCGACGAGGCGAAGGTAAAGAAGGCCATCGGGCTGGGGGATGACGATGATGATCTGCATGTAGCGATGTTGCTACCTGTGGGATGGCCAGCTGAGTGCCCCACACACCCAGGCCGACGCCCGCTCGCCGAGACCGTCTTCCTCGACGTATACGGCCGCAGATACGACGATGGCCACAGATAGTCGATCGGCCAATTACTACCGAAGATGTTGCTCAAAAAATTGCAGCGTTCGGTTCCACGATATCGAGGCGGCCTCGGCGTTGTACACAGCAGGACGCTGATCATTGAAAAAGGCGTGCCTAGTGCCCGGATAGTCGTGCGTAATCACGTTTCCATGGGATTGGTGGATCTGACGAATGGCTGTGCGCACCAAGGGTGCTTCTGAGAACCCATCCTCTTCGGCACAGTGGAGCAAGGCAGATTTACCAGCGTATCCGGACCAGTCAGGACTCATGCGCTCCCATGCCAACACCGGATAATAGCCGACAGTGGCTGTAACCGTCTTCATGAACGTCCCGCACCATAGCGCCAGATTTCCGCCGGCGCTGAATCCCACTGCACCGAGGCGACCGCTGCTCGCCCTACTGGCCTCTTCCTTAAGGAATTCGCCAGCTGCCGTCAAATTCCGGGCGACCTCATCCATGTTTAACTCAGTGAGCAACTGCTTTGCTTCGTTACGCTGATACGTCTGGGAGCCGCCATAAAGATCCACAGCCAGAGCTGTGAAGCCATTCGCTGAGAGGCGGTTGACGATCGCCTTTATATGGTCTACCAGACCCCACCATTCATGTACAACGAGGATACTCCCTCCGCCCTTAGCTCGGGCAAAGTACCCCTGAATGCCGGTTCGGTCATAAGCCACCAAGTCCCCCACGACGCCTCCAGCTTGTTACAGGGACAGAAGAAGGATTAAGTAAGCGGCGGGCCCGTAATCTCGCAGCCGTACTTACGCATGAGAGTACGTAGACGCTCCATGTCGAATTCCTGTGATGGCTGTGCGGAGCTATGGAGCGGTATCCCTCCTTCCAGGAACATTTTCTCTAGTCCCCCAGGGACCAGCATCACCAGTGCTTTGGCGCCTTCTTCCAGTGCCCTGAAGCTATGAGGCACCATCCGCGGACCGAAGACAAAATCGCCCGCAGAAGCGTTAAACATCGAATCTCCCACGCGAATTCTCATTTGCCCTTCGAGGATAAACCAACCTTCGTCTTCCTTGCGATGTAGGTGAGTCGGCGGTGAAAACCCCGGCCAGTAATGAGCTTCAGCCATGCCCAGTGACCCGGCGGTCTGTTCACTACGTGCCTTGATCTTGAAGAGACTGCCCTGCCACCACACCTCGTCATTATCCAGCTGCGGGACGATCATGACACCCTCCCCTAAATTCAGTAGACCTGCCTAGGCTGGATTTCGCCATCCCGATAGGTAGGAATGTTCTTCTGTGGCCAGAACTTGTTCCGACAAACGAAGAGGCGCAAAGGTATCAATCATCACAGCAGTCTCCTCCGTTCTTTCGATAGCCAAACCCCGCTCGGCGTTCCCCGGTTGCGGACCATGAATGAATCCGCCTGGATGCAGCGACATCGCACCCTGTTCGAAACCAGCGCCGTCCCTGCTGAGGAATGTGCCGGCTGCATAGTAAAGGATTTCGTCGCAATCCGCATTCGCGTGATGAGGCGGTGTACGTAGTGCTTGATCGCCGAACTCGAACGTTCGAGGGACGAAGGAGCAGAGAATAAATTGAGGGCTGACGAATGTCTGGTGTACTGGAGGGGTCCTGTGGAACGACCCGGTGATAGGTGAAAAGTCCCAGATGTTGAGCGCATACGGATACATGCAGCCGAACCATCCGTCAACGTCAAACGGGTGATGGTCCATGACGTATCGCGAGTAACCGGACCTGCTCCTATAAATCACGCTCACATCCCTGTCATCCAAGCTTAGTAGCTCCTCCGCGCTTCGGAGGTTCAGTTCGGAATAGGGTGCCGTAGACAGGAACTGTCCGTGTGTAGTCTGATAGTGTTTGGGCGGTGTGATGTGACCCGAGGACTCAATGATCAGCAAAGCGAGTGGTGTGTCGCCCCCAGGCACCCAACGGTGCGTGCATCCGGCTGGGATGACGACATAATCCCCCTTGTCCACTGGAAGAATCCCCATGGTCGACTGCAGACTGGCGGTGCCGGAGTCAACAAATACCAGCTCGTCCGCAGTGATATTCCGGTAGAGCGGGGATGACGTCCCGGACACTGAATAGCTTATGCAGAGATTTTCGTTACTCAGCAGAGGAACCCTCCCTGTCACCGCGTCACCGTCGTACGAAATCCTCTTAGGCCTCAGGTGCCGTGGGAGAAGCGGGTGGTTCGGTATCATCTCCGGCTGTGCAATCTTCAGGTCTTCAACCAGACTGACTGCGCTGGGGGAGTTTCTGTGATACATGGTCGATGAGTCGCCGAAGAATCCCTCCTCTCCGGCGAGTTCCTCGTAATATAGGCGTCCGTCAGCTTGCCGGTACTGAGTGAATGGCCGCCGGGGGATCTTACCAAGAGTCCTAAAAGGAGGCATTGAAACCATCCTCTCTTTCCAAATCTTTGCGAGCGATCAGGCACACTTAGTGATGGGGCATAACGAGCGGCGTCAGCTGTTCAATGCCGTACTTACTGCGCAGCATGTGCACTGCGGCTGTTCGGTCGTCCGGAGAGACGCCGGCGGAGACAATATCGGCAAGTTCCCGCATATAGAATTCGTGTTCTGGTGCGGCGTCAACCAAAAGCTTTGCAGGAGTAGGGCCCGGATTGAAGAAGGCGTGGGGGCAACCAGGTGGAATGAATACCACCGCGCCAGGTCCTAGCCGTGCGACAGGCGTACCGTCCCTAGACACCCAGGTTTTCCAATTCTGGGCGGTTCGTTCTTTGGGCTCGAAAGACAATACGTCCAAAGAACCTTCAAGCAGGAAGAACGTTTCTTCCATGGTCCCATGAATATGTGCGCCGATGTCTACACCGGGACTCACCAGAGTTTCAAATCTGGAAGCCACTTTACTCGCAGCTGCGCCCACTTTGAACGTGACTTGCATGGGCCCAAGGTCCAGCTTGTCACCTTCACCGGCCTTGATAATGAATCCATCACCCATTTTTCAGCCCTCCGATAGCTAACATCGAGCAAAAGAGGGGGTTCCATACCTTGGCCAACCGACGTTCACTGGCGGTGGTTCCCGGGTAATCCGCTCCTGTACCCAGTCATGGTCACGGTGGCAGTTAGTCGCGAGTGAAAGAGAGTGACTGTTAGCCTATGCTGTTGAGCTGTAGGTAGCCTCGTGCATACGCCATCGCCCACTTTTCCTCATTCGGTCCGAGACTTAGCCCTTCATCTGGAGACAGCGGAATAGGACGCACTTCGATCTCATCGTCTAGGGCCCTCCATATCAACCACCAGCCGACTCGGTTGCGTTCGGGAATATCACGCCAGACTAAGTTTGCATACTTCGCTGTCGTGGGGATGAGGGCTGTGGTGCCCTGCACCAGCTTGACCTCGATCGTCATAGAGCGCCTCCCAACGCGCAGGCGTAAGTTCAATGGTGACCCCTGTATCCGGAGTGAGCAACCTCGATCATGAGGGTCCGGCGGCGGGCTGCGCCGAACTACGGGCGCCCGGGCCTCCTCGCCCCAGGGACGGTAGGTGAGCTGGTGGGGTGGCTGGTCGGAGAGGACGCTGGTCTAACTAATACTGCAATCACAGTTAGGGGGTGTGTCCGCGTTGTTTGTAGTGGCTGTTGCGGGCGCGTGTCTGGCTGAGTCTTCGCCAGAGTGACCAGTGCAGATGGTGGCGGATGGTGAGGTGGGCGGGGTGGAGGAGGTGGCCGAT
>NZ_JBWKJV010000084.1:0-11350 GCF_056432045.1 Streptomyces sp. NPDC045701
GGGGTGTACTTGCTCGGTGGTGCCACTTCTTGCGTCCTCTTTTCCGTTCAAGGCAATCCTATTGGACGTCTGTCCGGAAACTTCGGGGCACCTCATGCAATCAGGTGCCGGGCGAGCTCGACCAGCAGACCGCCCTCGCCCATCAGCCGCAGCCCGCCGTCGCGGACCTTGTCCGCGGCGAGCTCCGCCAGTTCGTCCAACAGAGCGGGGCTCAGCCCGTGCGCGGCCGCTGCTTCCCGGCTCGCCGCCGTCGTCTTCGATTCCACACCCGCACCGTCAACAACATCATCCAGCACCGCAACCGACACGCCGTCAGCGTCCTCGATCAGGTGACCGTTCTCCGCGTCCATCAGGTGTCCCTTCTGAGCAAGTGCCCACCTGATTCATGACACTCCCGTATTAGGGGTGCTGCGTTCCTTAAAGGTGGTAGATGTAGTGGCGGCGTAGGTGTCGGGTGGGTGGGGCGGGTCTGCCCCAGATCCATGGCCGTGCGCGCTGGTTGAGCTGGGTGGTTGCGAGGGCGGTGGCCTGGGTGATCTCGTCGGGTCCGGCGAAGGTCTGGCCGGCCAGGGCTGTTTTGCGGAAGATGCGCCACCAGGCTTCCTGGAGGTTGAGCCAGCAGGCGCCGACGGGGATGAAGACGTGTTTGATCCGGGGGTGGTCCTCGAGCCAGGTCCGGGTGGAGATGCTGTTGTGGGAGGACAGGTTGTCGGTGATCACGTAGATGTCGCCGGCCGGGTTTGCTTCCTCCAGTTTTTGCAGGAACTGCTGGTAGAAGGCACTGTTGCGGGATGGGGCGGTCATGGTGACCTGTTGTCCGTCTCTGACGCGCAGGCCGCCGTAGACCCAGGTCTTCTCCGGCCCGCGGCTGTAGTCGAGTTCTGCTTTGATGCGGTGTCCGTCCGGTGACCAGCCTGGTGCGGGCGGGAATGTGCGCGGGATCACCGGCCCGAGCTCGTCGGCACAAACGACCGTCGCACCGTCGGGCGGGTCGGTGTAAAGGCCGATGATCCGCGTCCTTTTCCCTCGAAGTCACGGTCCTTCGACCGCACCCAGGAGCGGGTACGGCGCCAGCGCACGCCCTCGGCCAGCAGAATCCGCCGGACCTGGGAGCGGCCCACCTCGATCCCGGACTGCCGGGCGGCCTCCGCCAGAGACTCAAGCGTCCACTCAGGCGCGCCTGTCTCGTCGTCCGCGGCCAGTTCACCGTCCTCACGCCTGGTCAGACGGCCCGGAGGTGACTGTCTGGCCAGAGCGACGATACGGGAACGCTCCGCTTCGGTGATCCGCCGGGGACGGCCGCTGACAGGCCGGTCCTCCAGCCCCTCCAGCCCGAGCGCGTTGAAACGATGGAGCCACCACCGCACCGTCTTCGCGTGACATCCAAGCTCCGCCGCGATTGCTGCCACCCGCAGACCGTCCCAGCTCAGAGCGATAATCCGCGCTCTCAAAACCAGATCGGCCGGCGCCTTCCGGGCGCCCGCCAGCCTGGCGACCACCCGCTCCTCCTCCGGCCCCGCAGCAGCCCGGGCACGCAGCAATACCGGCACAACCCACCCCCCGCCAATCAGCCAACAGGGGTTCTATACCCACGACTTGAGGAAGCATGCATTAGGTGCGGGGCGGCAGGAGGGGGCCTAGCGGGCCTAGATCGAGGTTGAGATCCTCTAGTGCGTAGCCGTGCTGGGCGCACAGGTCGGCCAGGCGGTCGTGGAGGGCCAGGAGTGTGGCTCCCAGCTCCTCTTCCTGTTCGTCGGTGAGGTCTCCTGCGTCCACGCGGCGCAATGCCTGGCGCTCGATGAGCTGACGCAGGAGTTCGACTAGAGTGAGCACGAGTTTGAGGAGGTCTTCTTCGACCGTGTCACGGTCGGTGTGGATGCGGTGGGCTGGGCGTGGGGTTGCCTCGCGTGGCGTGGGGGGTGCCTGGAGCAGCCGGAATGCCTGGGACATGGTGTCGCCGACGCCCTCCGCAGCGGGTGCTGGGGGCGGGGATGGGCGGGGCGGCCGCTTGGGGTGTTTGCGGTCTTCAGTCACCTGGGCCGCCCTCCTGCGGCGCGATGGCTGGGCGTATCTCGGAGCTGACGGACACGATGAGCGCGCGCAGGGAGATGCGGACGAGGTCGATGTCGGCGATGGAGAGAACGATGTCGCCGGTGATGACGACGCCGCCGCTGAGCAGCCGGTCGAGAAGGTCCACGAGCGCCACCTGGCGCCCGGGAAGCGGCTCTCCATACTTGTCGACAGTCATGGGGTGCGCTCCTCGCTGGTAGCCGCGTTCTGGCGTTCGGCTGGCGGCATGGCGAAGGAGTAGGGGGCCCAGGGACCGGTCACCTCGACACGAACGTCGTCAAAGACTCCGGCGGCCTCGGCGATGGCGGTCTGAAACTTCTCCGCGTACGGGTCGGGGATCAGGTAAGCGTCGTTGAGGACGTTCTCAGCGGGACCGCTCAGGGTGCCGCTCTGGGTGGGGTGGCGCACGCGCTGTGAGGCGTATCGGGAGGTGATGGCATCGATGGCTGCGGCGGCCTTCTGCGCCTGGCTGTAGACGGCTTCCTGCGCGTTGTGCTGGGCCCTGCGGCGTTGGAGGTACGCCTTGCCGGGAGTGGTGCCGGCGTCGGCGCTGGGCCCGGTAGCGGGCGGGGCGGCAGTGGGGGCGAGGTAGATTTTCACGCCGAATTCGGTGTGGCCGGTGAGCTGGGCGAGCCTTTCGGAAAATGCGTTGTGCTGCTCGGCGAGCGCTTGGCGGGCCCTGTCGTCGTCCTGATAGACGGTGGCCATACGCAGGGGCAGGACGGTGGCGTGCAGGGAGAGTGCCTGGACGACGTCGTGGTGGGCGCGGGCGACGCTCTCGAGCCAGTCCAGGTCCTCGAAGTGGTTCTTCAGTGCGTGCTCGCTGAAGTCACGGCGGGGAACGTGGCTGGTGGCGACGGCCAGGGACGGCTGGGTGGCGGTAGGGCCGGCGGTGAGGAAGAGAACGGGTGATCCGTAAATGCCGCGGAGGCCGACGGCGGCGTCGCGGAGGTCTTTAGTAAGTAGGGCCGCGGCGTAGACGTAGGTGAGGGTGCCGGCAGTTGTGTTCATGTGCGGCGCTCCCGTGTGGTTCCCCCACCTGTCTCGGGTTCCTCGCCGATGGTGCGGGGCGGGAATTCTTGGCCGTCGATGCGGTCGCGGCGCAGGGCCTCCAGCTCGGCGCGCAAGCGGCGGTTTTCCTGCTCGAGGGGGCTGCCTGTGTGCCGGGAGGAGAGCGAGGGGTCGTGTTCCCACCAGTCGATGCCCATCTCTTTTGCCTTGTCCACGGAGGCGACCAGGATCCGGAGTTTGATGGTCAGCAGTTCGATGTCGAGGAGGTTGATGCGGATGTCGCCGGCGATGACGATGCCTTTGTCCAGGACTCTCTCCAGGATGTCGGCGAGGCTGGAGGTGCTTTGTCCGTACGGCGCTGGGGCGGCGCGGGACGGGAAGGATCCGAGTCGGTCAGGTAGTGGCTCAGACACGAGGGAAGCCTCCCTTTGCCCGTCAGGGGAATTGCTGGCGGAACTCTGCGATCTCTGTCAGCCGGTCGATCAGTTCGTCTTCCCGGAGGTCGAAGGTGTCCTGGTCGATCTCGCCGCGCAGCAGGCGCCGCTCGAGGTCGGCGAGCTCGCGCCAGATCGGGGCCGGGTCGTAGTACTCGTCTTCGGCCTTCTCAGCGATCCGGTGGGCGGCCCATACGACGCCTTCCACCGGTGCGATGGGAAGGGTGAACAGGCGGCTCAGCAGTCCCATGGTTCGTCTCCTCCTTCCACGTTCGAAGCATCGCGGCGCGGCTGATCACTGGACGAAGCTGTAGGGGGGCAGGGGGCCGGTGAGCCGGAATTCGACGCCGCCGCCGATCTGCGCGGCGAGGCTGGCCTGCGCTGCCAGGAAGTCGTCTTTGCGCTTGTGCGGTACGAGCAGAGACAGATTGAGGAAGTCAGGTGTGGAGGGCGGATGAGTGACGTGCTCGCGCGCGTAGGGAGTCAGTGCTTGGACCAGGCCGGTAGCCAGTGAATCCTGGCGTTCTTGTACTTCGCGGGCGATGAGTTCCCCGAGCGTGAGGGGCAGCTGCGGATCCTGCGCGCCGGACCGGATCCGCTCGTTGAGTTCCCTCGCCTCGGGGGAGTCCTGCAGGATCTGGCGCAGCAGTTCATCCTCGTCCGCCTGGGTCGCCCTTGCGTGGTACTCGGCGCAGCCGTCGAGTCGGTCGAGAGTGGCCAGATAGCCGTCCGGATTCTCTTCCAGGGCCTGCCGGACGGCTTGCTCGTCGGGGGCGATGTAGCCGAACTGCAGCGGTAAGACCACTGCACCGGCCATGAGGAGCTCTTGGACTTCCTGGTGTGCTTGGAGGTCTCGGCGCTTGGGCCGGATCTCTTCCGAGATGTCGCTGACCACCGCGTACAGGGGTCCGGCGGCGACCGCGCGCACGGGTGCGGGGTGAGAGCCGACTCCGGTCAGGCCCTCCAGGCGTCGCGGGTGGTCCTTGCCGGTGATCGCGTATACGTAGAGCGGCATCGGTCACTCCCTCTCCCGGCGTACTGGGCGCCGGGCGGGACGCCGCTTTCTGGGAGCGGCTTCCTCTTCGGCTTCCTCCTCCAGCTCCTCCTCCTGCTTGGAAGCTCGGCCAGTGAGGGATTCGGTCACGGCGTCGACCGCTCCGCTGAGCGCGCCTTTGGACTTGCCGCGGGCGCCACCTTCCATCATCGTTCCGACGACCTCGGGGAGCTGGGCGGGCGCCTTGCGGCCTGCTTCGAGGTCGAGGCGGTTGCACGCTTCGGCGAAGCGCAGGTAGGTGTCCACACTGGCCACCACGATGCGGGCGTCGATTTTGATGAGTTCGATGCCTACCAGCGAGATGCGGACGAACACGTCGATGACCAGACCGCGGTCGAGTATGAGTTCCAGGACGTCGTAGAGGCTGCCCGAATTGCTTGTGCCCCTGCTTACACTGTTGCCGCTCTGCGGCACCATGGTCATGGCGCCTCCCTTCCCGGCGATCTGGTGTCAGGTCGGCCGGTCGATCATGCCTCGGCTGTAGCGCCGGGTCCGTTCGTAGGAGACCAGCTGTCCCTCCGGATCCAGAGTGACTTTGTAGCTGGCCATCACGCTGGTCGTGTCGGGGATGCGTTCCAGTTCCACCACTTCCACCTGTGCTTGCCAGCCTTCCCGGGTCGGTTTGAGGGAGGAGACGGAGTCGGGGGTGCGGCCCAGGAGTTGGGCCAGCTGCCCGGCTGCAGAGCGCATCGCCGAAGCTGCGCTGGGAACCCCGGCCTTCCGCTTGGAGGCGGAGGTGCGGTGTGCGGGGGCCCTGTCCTGCGTCTCGACGTGTTCCTCGGTCGGGCGTGGACGGGCTCTGCGCGGTCGTGCCGGTTCTGCGGCCATCGGACGCTCCGCTGGGGGAATACCGCTAACAGAATCTACAATGTCAGCATATAGGGAAATATGCTCCGCGCAGGGGCAGGCGGCCTACAGGTCGCCTGAGCGGGGTGTACTTCAGCCGGCGCTACCCACAGCAGCCGGCACATCCGCAGACCCACCCAGACGGTGTTCCCGGGCAGCGTCGTACAGCCCGCAAGCGCCCTGGTGAAGGGACAGCACTCATGCAGGACACGAAAATCGCACTCGCGGCCGCCGTGGCCGGGGGCTACGTACTCGGACGGACAAAAAAGGGCCGCCTCGCGTTCACTGCGGCGACCTACCTCGCCGGCCGACGCTTCGGTCTCGAGCCCGGCCAGCTCATGGCGCAGGGCCTCACCAAGCTCAAGGAGACGCCTCAGTTCGCTGAGATAAGCGACCAGCTTCGCGGTGAAGCCCTGGAGGCAGGCAAGAAGGCTCTGGGAGCTGCGGCCAACCGTAAGCTCGCCGACCTCGCCGGCTCGTTGCACCAGCGGACCTCCGAACTGGGCAGCGTCGCCGCGACGGAAGACGAAGAGGACCAGGAGGAGCCCGAGGAGTACGAGGACGCAGAAGAAGGCGAAGGCGAAGGCGAGGAGGAGGACGAGGACGAGGAGGGCTACGAGGAGTCTGAGGCAGACGAGGAGGAAGAGGGCGAGGAGGAAGAGGGCGAAGCCGAGGACGCCTACGAGCCCGAGGAAGAGGAACCTGAGGAGGAACCCCCGCCCCGTAGGCGCGGCCGGCCCCGAACCAGGGCTGCCCAGGACGCACCCGCTCGCAGGGCGCGCCGCTCAGCTCCCTCAGAGCCCCCGGCGCGGAAGACCGCGGCGAAGAAGACCGCTGCGAAGAAGGCGCCGGCGGCGACCCCGTCGAAGACCGCGGCCCCGAAGAAGACCGCGCCGTCCAAGACTGCTGCCAAGAAGACAGCGACGAAGACCCCCGCGAAGAAGACCGCGGCACGCGGTGCGGCGGGCAAGACAGCCGCGAAGAAGACCGCAGCGCGCACTCCGGCACGCAAAACGGCAGCCAAAAAGACTGCGGCGAAGAAGACGCCGGGCCGCAAGCCGTCCACGCGGAGGTAGTCATGGCAGAGTCAGACCGCGCCAACGCGCAAGGGTCCAAGTCCGGGCTTGACCAGCTGCTCGAAGCGCTGACCACGTTCCTGGGGGCTCAGGCCGGGCAGCTCGCGGACAAGGCGTCGGACAAGCTGGGTGATGTGACAGGCCAGCTCCAGGACGTGGCAGAAGGCCACGGGAAGCTGTCCGACGTCGCCGGTATCGGGGGGCGGATGCTGCAGGGCGACTCGCCTATGAAGGCGATGATGAGCCAGGGCATGAGCGGCCTCAAGGACAAGGTGACTGGCGCCGCCTCCCAGATGTTCGGCAAGGGCAAGAAGGGCCGTAAGAGCGGCGGCAAGGTCATCAACATCGTCGAGTTCCTCGATGTCGGCCTGCCGCTGCGCACCGTGTACAACCACTGGACGCAGTACGAGGATTTCAGCGGCTTCGCCAAGGGTGTACGCGACGTCTCCCGCAACGATGACACCACCAGTGACTGGAAGGTCAAGGTCGGGCCGTCGACACGTGGCTGGAAGGCCACCGTGCAGGAGCAGGTACCGGACGAACGGATCGTATGGACCTCCGACGGCCCCAAGGGCACCACACGCGGCTGCATCAGCTTCCACGAGATCACGCCGACGCTGACCCGCATCATCGCGGTGGTCGAGTACTACCCCTCCGGATTCTTCGAGAAGACCGGCAATGTGTGGCGCGCTCAAGGCCGGCGCCTGCGCCTGGACCTCAAGCATTTCCTTCGGCACGTCTCGCTCACGACCGATGAGGCGGAAGGCTGGCGTGGCGAGATCCGTGACGGCGAGGTGGTCCGCACCCACGAGGAAGCGCTGGAAGAAGAAGGCGAAGCGCAAGACCAGGACACCGACGAGGAGGAAGACGAATACGAGGGCGAGTACGAAGACGAGGAAGGGCAGGAAAGCGAGGACGGACGGCCTGAAGAGGACGAAGATTTCGGGGAGGACGAAGAGGAACCCGGGACGTACGCCGACGAGGCGGACGAGGAGGAGTACGAGGACGAAGAGAGTCCTGAAGAGGACGACGAAGACGAAGAGAGTCCTGAAGAGGACGACGAGGACGACGAGGACGACGAGGACGAAGCAAGCCGTCCGCGTCGGCGGCGCCGATAGCCGCACACAAGGCCGTGCCATCCGGGCGGCCGCCGACAAGGGCCGGCGTGAGACGCCGGCCCTTGTCTATGGGGTTTCCCCGGAAGTCCCCGGTACGGGGGCTCCAAGGTCTGGGGCCAATGCTTGAGGGACCTTGACCCCGAGTCCTGGACACGGGTTATGCGGCTTGGGCCAGCGTAGTTGATGTTGCGGGGGCTGTTTCGTAGGCGATGGGGCTGCGTTGTCCGAGTCGGGAGTGGCGTGCTTGGCGGTGAGCCATCGGAAGGTGTCGAGGCGGGCCTCGCGCTCGCTGGACCATGCCTTCCTGGCTTGGAGCGTTTCGCGTTTGAAGGTCGCGTTGAAGGATTCCGCGAGCGCGTTGTCCGCGCCGGACCCGATCGCGCCCATGCTCTGGATCAGCCCTGTTGACCTGCAGGCGTGGGCGAAGCCCCGACTCTTGTATTGCTTGGACTCAACCGGTCGTCGCAACACCGGCTTCCTGGAGTGATAGGAGGTGCTCGTTGAGGGCTTCGGCGGGGGTCTTACTGGGCCTGCTGTTGAGAATGAAGGCAACGGCCTGGAGCTCGTCGGTGCCTCAGCGACAGGTCGGTGCCTTTGGGAAATACTGCCGCAGCAGACCGTTCGTATTCTCGTTGGTGCCCCGCTGCCAGGGACTGTGCGGGTCGGAAAGTAGACCTGGAGACCAGCGTCGGTGCGGAGTTGAGCCCCTCGAGCCAGTTCCGTGCCCCGGCGCGGCCCTGTGGGAGCGCCGGCGAGGCCGTGGCAGGCGATGTTGAGAAGTACCCCCGGCTGTCCGAGCCGTTCGCTAGCAATCTGGCGACCGGCCATCAAGGGTCGGTGACGTGATGCAAAGTGTGGCCCCGCTGGTACCGTCGATACCATGTCGGACTCTTCGAAGGCGATGAACCTGCGGTTCCCCGACCCTCAGCAGCGTGAGGCCATCGCCGCCGCTGCGAGGGAGGCCGGTGTCAGCATGCAGGAATATGTCCTCACCGCTGCATACGAGCGGGCGACCGCAGTCAAGCAGCACTTCCTCACCGCGTTCGAGCGGTCCATGGGCCGTAGCGGCGACGCGTTCATGGCCGACGCCAGCTCCCTGGACCCGATCGGTGAGCAGCGCGCTGCGGAGCGTGCTGCGCGCGCCGAGTTCGGGAGCACGGAAGGGGGCCACGCGGCGTGACCCATCCCGAACCGCGGCACAGCATCGACGTGCCGTTCCTTCTTGCTGCCGCAGAGTTGCTCCCTGGTGATCCCCAAGTCGACGACCTCGGGCCCTTGTACGCTGCCGTAGCCCGGGTCAACGCGCGCCCCATGGGGGTCCGGGACGTCTACGGTTCGGTGTTTCTGAAGGCGGCCGCTCTGCTGGAGACACTGACCCGGCTGCCGTGCCTGGAGCACTCCAGCGACGCTTTCGCCTGGCACTCCTGCGAGGCGTACCTGGACTTCAATGGCTACCCACTCGAATTCGAGCCGAAGGATGCCGTCGCACTGGTGCGGGACTCCGCAACCCGGCAGACCGGGGTCTACCAGATCGCCCGCCAACTGCGCGCCTGGTCGGTGTCCGGCCTGGGCTGAACGTCAGCGGCGGTCGCGCCCGGAAAACACCCGTGCGCAGCGACGCGGGCCCGGGCGGCCGAGCGGTAGCCGCCAAAGGCTTAAGGGCATGAGCACGCCGAAACCGGTCGCGCGGCGGCAAGACCTCACTCCTGCAGCGTAAAAATCTGCTGTCCATGATCAGGGTGAACTTCAGCCTCAAGAAGCGGGTCGAAGGACTTTACTACACGCAAGCCCTGCCGGCCCTGGCCCCCCGCCAGGTGGACTCCGTGGGCGATGCTGTGCGACAAGAGGCTCTTCACCCCTTTCGGAGTTGTTGAGGTCGGTGATCATCATGAACAGTGCGTCTCGGAGGGTCGTCGATGCGGTCGTCGTTCTCGCTGTCGGCGCCGTAGTACTGAGCCCCCATCGTCGTTTCTCCCTCGCCTTGTTCGCCCTGGTCGCGGTCAGCATGGCATGCGGAACCGACGGCCCGGGCCCGTCACAGCCATTCGCCGATTGCGGCGGTCAGGACGGTGGCCTCAAAGCGGACCGCAAGCTTGTCGAACCGGGTGGCCACCGCCCGGTTGCGCTTGAGCGTCGGGATGCTCGCGAAACCGACCCTCGATGACCGCGCTGACCTTGGGAATCTCCTCAACGGGGGTCATCACCCCCTGGCCTGGGGTGTGGACCATCCTGGGCTGCCGTCTTCTCCCCGGCGACGGTGGTGAACTGCGCGCCCCGGCGGCGGCCACCGCGATGTCGGCGGCCTTCGCGGAGTTGCAGACCTTGCGGTTCTTCATCCAGGTCGTTGAGGCTGGCCCGGCCGTTCCGGCGCAGACCGGCCGGGGTCTGGCAGGCCGTCAGCAGCAGCACCAGGGCGGCCTTATGCGCTGTAGTCGAAGGCCCGCTTGAGTGCGGGGAAGTACTCCAGCATCTGGGCGCGGGAGCGGGTGCGGTCGGCGGAGAGGTCCAGTCGGCGGACGGTGAGGATCTCAGGAATTGCCCGGCCGGCCTGAAATCGTCAGGGAGCCTCACTTGACCCCGCACCCATCAAGATCCTTGACGACTGCCGCGCCGCGTTCGCTGCCCCGCCTTCATCCGGCCACGCGAAAGGGCCTCACCGAGGATCCCAGCAGCCGTCCGGACGATCACTCGGCGAGGCCCAGTTTTTCTGTCGAACACCACACCCAAGGGGAGGAAACCCCATGACCACGATTCTACTCTTTATTGGGACATTCCGGGAAGCCCTAGTCGCTACTCCGGCACCAGCATCACCGACAGGCGAAGACTCTTATGCGCTCCGTGAGCGGAGCGGTACCCCAGGGCTCTTGCAAAGTCGCCGTGACCTTGTGAATGGGCTGGTCAGCTGAGGCGTGACAAGATATGACGAAGCTCCGCTGGTGTGGGTGAGCTACCAACTCACCTGCAAACAACGGAGCTTCGGTGATTCGTGACTCTGCCATGCCCGCGTTCCTCTGTCGCGTTCCGTCCTCCCGGCGGGTGATGCGGTGGAGGCTGTCGATCCGCGGGACCGTCGCAGTCGGCGGTATCCGCTGGTCGCGCTGGTCAGGGCGGCGGCCTGCGCGGTGGCGGCCACCGGACGGCCTGGCTGTGCTGCTGCGGCCCGCCGGGTACGGAGCGTGACCGCCCTGCGCGGCTGGCGGTGGACGGGGCAAGAGCGCCCGGGGCTCGCGCACCGCACGCGGACCGCGGCTCACCTCCTGGCCGTCATCGGCCAGGACGACCAGGTCATCGCCCAGATGAGGATCCCCGACAAGACGAACGAAGTGCCTTGAGTGCCCTGTCTGCGCGAGGTGCCCGGCCGGCCGGACATCGAAGGCACGTGGGTCACCGCGGATGCGCTGCACACAGTGAGGTTTTCTCGACGAAATTCATCGCCAGGCGTTGTTGAGGACGAGGGCGGCTTTGGTGATGGCGCCGATCCGGCCGGGGCTGAGCGTGACGCGCTTGAGGGTGCGCCAGCGTTCTTTCAGCTCGGCCGCAGCCCGTTCTCCCAATGCCCGCACACCGCGCAGGAGTACGTTGTAGGTCTGGGTGTCGGGGTGAAGCTGCAGGTGGGAGCCCCCTCGGGGCTTTTTGAAGGGGTGGTGGACCCTGGTGGCTAATTCAGTGCTCGGTTGATGCTGCGCCAGCGGGTTCGGGATCATGGGGTGCGGTCGTCACGTCTGGTATCCGGCCGTAGGA
>NZ_JBWKJV010000085.1:0-10683 GCF_056432045.1 Streptomyces sp. NPDC045701
CACCACGAAGACCGGCCTGACCGTGGAGGCCAGGCTCGGTCTCGGCGACTACCCCAAGGGCATCAAGATCAGCGACAAGGACATGAAGGTCTTCGAGAAAACCCTGCTCAGCCGCCACATCTTCCATCCCGACTGGAACTACACGGTGCTCGCGACCCCACGGGCCGACGCGACACGCCCGAGCTGAAGGAAGTAGTTTTCGCGCGAGCCCTAATCCGCGCACCACGCGGTCCGGCTGCCGGTCGATGAAAGCCGCTGAGATATCCGTGGCAGAGGCACTGACGTTCCGCCGGGTGTGAGCGGGCCCCGATTCGGGGCCCTCATCAGTGACGAGGGCGCCAGCGGGTGAAGGCGCACTGGTCATCGCCTGCCCCGAGCCGGAACGGCAGGGCGATGCGGTCCAGGGAGAACGTCTCGCCGGGGGCGTGGACGGTGTAGCCGCACCGGGTGTAGAAGGCGGACAGATCGCGCTCGGCCTCGTACGAGCCGTACAGCAGGAAGTAGCCGAGTTGCTAGTGGACCTGCCAGGTCCGCTTGAGCAGGGTGGTGACGACGATGCCCTGGCCACGGGCGTGTTCGGCGACGGCCACGCCGTGGATCTTGGCGACGAACAGGCTCAGGGCCATTGCCTTCTCGGCGGTGTAGCCGTTGTTCATGGCCATGTCGATGAGGGTGCCGGGGGCGGTGGCGGAGAGTACGCCGACGGTGCGGTCCTGCTCGTCGGTGGCGACCAGCGTCAGGGAGACGGTGGTCAGGGCCTCGTTCATGGGCCGGTCGGTGAAGGTATGGGCGGCGGCGTCGTGGTACGCCTTCGTACCGGCTCCGCCGAGCCCGGCGAGCATGGCGGACGCCGAGCCGTCCTCGATGGCGGCCTGCAGGACCGGGATGATCCTGACGCCGTCGCCGGTGGTGGCCATCAGCGCGTTCGCCGCCTCGACGTCCTGGCCGCGGGCCAGGCGGATGCAGGTGCCGGCTGGGCCCTGCCAGCCGATGCGGACGCGGTCGGCGGACAGCGGCGGCGTTTGCCTGGCCTTCTTGGTCGTCTTGCCCATGTCGGGTCCCCCCCTGGTGGTGGTGTCGCCGGCGCGTACAGCCGCCTGCGCTGAGATGGATCTTGTCCCGGTGGCAGGGCGGCCTACCCCCGGTTTCCGGCTGGATGTTCCTCCTCGGGCTCGCCCTGGTCCTCGTCCTCGCCGCTCCCGGGTCCGGGCCCGGGCCAGCGGCCGAACGGCCCGACGGGCTGCTCGGGGGTCGCGCCGAGCACGCCCGGCCCCTTCGTACGATGCGGCGGCAGCGGGATCACGCGTCCTCCCCTTCGTTCACCCACCGCACGGCCGCCGCGAGGTTCGCGGCGGTGCCCGCAGGTTCGTACGAAAATCCGTTCCACTCCTCCAGCGCCCTCGGCTCCTCGGGGCGGAGGTGACCACCACCGCCGTGCAACGGCCGGTGCCGGCGGTGGACGTCCAGCGGCGGGCGGCGCCGCTTGTTGTACGCGGCGAACCTGTCGTCGGTGTCGACGCGCGGGACGGCGCGGGACGGCTGGTTCGGCGGTCCGGGTCGGGAGTGCTTGCCCATGGGTCCGATGGTCTCAGGCGGCGACCGTGGTCGGCCGGGCCGCAGCGAGATCCGCCGCGCGAGTGCGGACCTCGTCCACCGTGGTGGTCCGGTACGGGCGTGCGGCATCCAGCAGGGTGTTGAGCCGGGAGGCCACGAGCGTGGAGTCGACGCGGGTGGCGTCGTCCAGCGCCTGGTGGGCCGCGGCGGCGCCCTGCTCGGGCTCTCCCTCGGTGAACAGGGCGGCGGCCAGGCCGATACGGTCCATGACCTCCACCCGGTCGAAGCCGGGCCTGCGCAGCCGCAGGGCGTCGGTGAAGAACACGCTGGCCAGCTGGCGGTCGCCGTGGAGGTGGGCGAGGTCGCGGGCGGAGACCGCGCGGGCGCCGGCGTGCTCGGCGGCGTCGAAGTAGTCCACCCACGCGGGGACGTCGCCCAGGCCGTCCGCGACCAGTTCGTCAGCGGTGCCAAGATGGTGCTCGGCACCTTGCTCGTCGCCGAGGGCTGCGTGCACCCGGCCGGTCTGTGAGGCGACCAGCGCCCGTGTTGCGGGCATGGTCGCCTTCTTCGCGGCCACGCCGAGCAGGCCCAGGGCATCGGCCGGGTGCCCGAGGTAGATCATCTGGTGGGACATGCGGGTGACGATCTCCACCCCGCGGTCGGGCTGCCCGGCCTCGGAGGCCGCGTAGATGCCGTACGACCAGTAGCGCTGGGCGGTGGCGTACCGGCCGCAGTCGTGGCTGACCCACCCGGCCAGTGCCGCGAGGTCGGCGGTCGCCGCGAACACCCGGGCCTTCAGCGACGGCGGGACGCCGTCCTGGACGCGGCGGGCGACTTCGGCGAGCTGGGCGACGATCGCCGAGCGGTACAGGCCGCCGCCCTTGGAGGCATCGGCCTTAGTGAAGAACGCCGTGACCTCTTCCAGCGCCGTGGTGGTGTCGGCGTCGAACCCCTTGGTGGCGCAGTTCAGCCGACGGCTGCTGCCGCCCAGCATCCGCTCGGCCGCGAGGATCAGCGGGGCGCCGAGGGCTAGCTTGAGGGTGTCGCGGCGGTCGAGGAAGAGGTCCATCTGCGTCCATCCGGCCAGGGTCTGCGCGGCTGCTTCGGTCAGCAGCGGAAGCTGGATGCTATCCAGCGTGGGCCCGGCGGCCGTCAGGCCCAAATCACCCGGCGTGAGCGTCTGACCGACCGCCTTGGAGATGACGGCCGCCAGCAGCGCAGGAACCGGCGGACGGGGGCGTTCGCCGTCGGTCCAGCGGCGGATGCGGGTGGCATCAGGTGCGATCTGCCGGTGACCTTGGGCTTTCGCTTCTGCGGCGATCCGGCGGGCGATCTCGCCGTGGGACAGGCCGGTGGCCGCGATCCACAGCGCGAGGTGCGGGTTGCTCGATCTGCCGGTCATCGCCGTCTCGCCCTCCCCGACTCCTACGTGACGGAGCGTGGCAGTTTCGCCACGGTTCGCGGCACCTACGGTACTGGTCAGAGCCCTGCCCAGGGGCGGATTCTGCATCTGCGGTGGCCGCCCGGCTATCCGCATGAGGCAAGGGGAAGGGAACTCGCATGGCGACGCTTGCACCCCCAGCTCAGGCTCCATGGGCGATGCGGCTGGTCTCCGACCGGCTGCCGGTCGGCCCGCCCGCGTACGCCACGGTGACGCTCGACGCGGCCACGCAGACCGCCCGCTACGCCGACGCCGCAGGCCAGGTGGTGGAGATGGGCAAGCACGGAACGTCCCGCACCACCGGCACCGCGTCGATGTCCGGCGGCGGCGACGGGCAGAAGCCGCAGCCGCAGACCCAGGACGACAACACGACCGACTACGAGTCGGACTGATCCGATGGCCTCCACCGTCCTGGTCGTCACCGCGCTGGAAGACGTCACCGCGGACCGTGTCATCGCCGCGCTGAACGAGCGCGAGGTGCCCGTCGTCCGCGTCGACCCGGCCGACATCGGCCCCGGCCTGACCTTCGGCGCCCGCATCGGCTCCGGGGCGCCGGCCTGGGCCGGGCGGCTGGTCACCGGCAGCCGGGAGGTGGAGCTGGGGGAGGTGGCAGCGGTGTACTACCGCCGCCCCACCCCCTACGCCGCCCGCTACCAGCACCTGCCCTCCCAGCAGCGTGACTTCGCCGCCGCCGAGGCCCGGCACGGGCTCGGCGGCATCCTCAACCACCTGCACGGTGCCTTCTACGTGAACCACCCCGGCGCGGTCACTGCTGCGGACTTCAAGCCCGCCCAGCTCCAGCGGGCGGCCCAGCTCGGCCTGACCATTCCGCCGACGCTGGTCACCAACAGCGCGGAGCACGCGCGGAAGTTCGCCGCCGAACACGGCCCCGTCATCTACAAGACGTTCCGCGGCCTGCCGCGCGATGAGGACGGGCACACCGGCGCGATCTGGGCCCAGCGCGTCGACCCCGACACCTTCGATGACACGCTCGCGGTGACCGCGCACCTGTTCCAGGCGGAGATCCCCAAGACCGGCGACGTGCGCGTCACCGTCGTCGGGAAGAAGGTCTTCGCCCAGCAGATCGCCGCCCCGGACGGCGCGCTGGACTGGCGCCGCGGCGACTGGGACCAGCTCCTGCACGCCCCGATCGCGGTGCCGACGCCGGTCGAGGCCGCGCTGCACAGCTACTTGTCGGCGTATCGCCTGGTCTTCGGCTGTTTCGACTTCGCCCTCACCGGCGACGGCGACCGCCCGGAGGAGTGGGTGTTCATCGAGTGCAACCCCAACGGCCAGTGGGGCTGGCTGCCCGACGCCGGCGACATCACGACGGCGTTCGCCGACATCCTGAGCACGAGCACGGAAGGAGGCGGAGCGCGATGATGCCCGCCGACCTGGAGACCGACGCCGCCCGTCTGCGCGAGGCCATGGTGAAGGCCCTCGCCCAGGACGGCGCCCTCACCGATCCCGGCTGGCTAGCAGCGGTCGAGCGGGTGCCAAGGCACCGGTTCGTGCCGGGCTTCTACCTGCCCGCCGACGAACGCGACGGGCAGGGGCTGACGGTGTGGGAGCCGGTCACCGCCGAGGTCGACTATGGCCGCTGGCTGGCCGCGGCCTACTCCGACACGACGCTGATCACGCAGTTCGACGGCGATGAACCCGACTGGAAGCAGCCCGCCGTACAGCACGGCGGGGCGCCCACCTCGTCGTCCACGCTGCCGTCGCTGGTGGTGCGGATGTGGGCCGATGCGGACGTGCAGGAAGGGCACACGGTGCTGGAGATCGGCACCGGCACCGGCTACTCCACCGCGCTGGCGTGCGAACGTCTCGGCTCCGCCGACGTCACGTCCATCGAGGTCGACCCCCACCGGCTTCAGCAGGCGGCCAGCGCCTTGTACGCCTGCGGATACACCCCGACGCTGGCGGTGGCGGACGGGCTGTACGGGTACTGGCCGGAGTCGTCGTTCGACCGGATCGTGGCCGCCTGCTCCTTCCGCGCCGTCCCCCCGGCGCTGCTCGCGCAGGTCCGGCCGGGTGGGAAGATCCTGCTCACGCTGTCGGGGTGGCTGTACGGCTACGCCCGGGTCCTGCTCACCGTCGGCGAGGACGGCACCGCCGAGGGCCGCCTGCTGGGCGGCACGGTGTCGTTCATGTCGGCGCGTGCGCACGCGGCGCCGGCATTCGGCAACCCCGCCCACTGGGCCGCGGGCCTACCGGAGGCGGGCCGGGCGGCCCGGCACTCCCCGGAGCGGATCACCGCAGCGACGGAGGAGGCGTTCCACCTGCTGTTCCTCGCCCAGTGCGCCGTGCCGGACGCGCAGATGACGACCGTGGGCGAGGTCGTGCACCTGGTCGACGTGGTCACCGGCTCCGCCGCCACCCTCACCCCGCGCGAGGGCCGGTGGGAGGTGCGCGAGGGCGGTCCGGTGCGGCTGTGGGAGCGGATCGAGGCGGTGTTGTCCGCATACGACGAGGCGGGCCGACCCGGGCCGGAGACGTTCACGCTGCACGTCTACGACGGCGGGCAGCACCTGCGGCACCCACACCTGCCCGGCCTGCCGCTGCCCCGGCCCTGACCGGCGCCACGGCCCGGAAGTCTCCAGGCGCCCGGACGGAGGGATGTGACGGACCTCCGGCCGGCGCCTGGCCATGTTCACCCCTCGCGTGGTGTGGGTTTCGCATCGCCGCACTCGGCGGCCAGGGCCTCGGTTCCGGCCCGGGCCGCCACGGCGCGGTCCTCGGCATCCTGCGCGAGGTAGCGCGAGGACTCATCGCCGGTGGCGTCCACGAGCCGGTGCAGCAGCTTCGCCCGCCGCTCCAGGTAGGCCAGGCGCTGGTCCGGCGTGTCCAGCAGGTAGTGCTCGGCGTCGTTCAGCAGCCCAACCAGCTCGGCCACCAGCATCGTGTCCGCCGCCTGCCCCGTTGTGTCCTGGGCGGTCATGACGGCTGTCCAGGAAGCGCGGCCAGCCGTTGAAGTTCGTCCAGGCCGTGGTTGCAGCACTGCCCGCACAGCAGGCGTCGCTTGTTCGGCTCCGGCAGCCGGATGTCGTACGGCAGCCGGGTCTCGTCCTTGACCTCAGGTCCCAGTCGCACTCCGCGCAGACCAGACCCGATACGCGGGCCTCCTTCTTCGACCAGGCGGGCCAGTCCGCCGACAGCGCGGGGCTGAGCACCGCCATGCCCTCGGCCCGGGGCTGGAACAGACGGAAGGCCCAGCCCGGGCAGTCCTCGGGGATGTCGCCGATGGTCTCCTTCAGCGAGGGCATCCACCGGGTCAGGGGGGTCAAGTCGTTGCGGGCGATGCGGACCTCCTCCCCGCGCCGCATCGCCTTGCTGTAGGAGTTGGCCAGAGGGAAGCGGAACGCCGTCACGATCGTGTGCGGCACTTCCAGAAGCTCCAGGTCCCGGCCGATGTCGGCGGCGGTGGCCTTCCACTCACCGCAGTCGACCTCGCGCCACAACGCCAGTCCGTCGCTGTTCAGCACGCCGGAGGCGTTCACCGTGCTGACGATCCGCCGCTGTGCGGCCCGCACCTGCGGTGCAACTGCCTCTGCCATCGACTCTGCCCGCCTTTCGCCGCGGCGCCCCGGCGGGCGCCGTCCGTGCTGGTCAGACCGGCCGCACGGCTTTGTCCGGTGCGACTTTTCCCCGGCCGACCCCCGCCATGCCGGGCGTACGGTTAATACTGCAATCACAGTTAGGGAGTGTGTCCGCGTTGTTTGTAGTGGCTGTGCCGAGCATCCGGTTGAAGAGGTTGCGCTGGGCGGCGGCGTGCCAGTCTCCGTGGTCGCCACGGCGGCGCCGGTAGTGGGCCTTGGCGCCGGGCGAGGCGGTGATGGAGGCGAAGGCCCAGAGTCGCTTGGCGCCTTTCAGCACCGGGTCCTGTGACCGCCGCCAACGCGCCATCGACGCGGTCTTAAAGTCACGAGGCATCATCGAGGGTTCACTCGCGTTCGCCCGTCCAGCCTTCCCCTCACCTGTTGCCCCCCGATGGCCGGGACGCTCTTGGGCTTGAACGCTCCGCTTCACACCCCGCCGTTACCAGCGACGCATGGGAGCGCGGGGACGGGCCCTGGACACTGGCCCGAAGTCCAGCCTCCTCAACTTCCCTTCATACGGCTGTCCTTACTTACCTGGTGCGACCTCGTGTCGCACACCGAGCGCTTCACTTGGCGGTTAAGGCGGCGAGTTGAGCGCTGCAGCGAGCTTTTACTGACCTCGCGTTTGTGCAGCATGCCGACGACGAAAAACGTTAGTCGGGAGAGGCCTGCGACCAGCAAGTTAACCGTCGGCTGCTGCATTTTAGTTTGCCCGCCGGGTATGGTCGGCTGCGCTGTCAACCAGGCTGGAAAAGGATCACTGGATCAAGGCATCCGAGCTTGTATCAGGAAATGAAATGAAGAACCCAAATCTTACACCTGGAGGTAAGATGTCGACGAAATACCCAGACGTCTCGCCTTGCGACCGAGGCGAATTTCCGGCTTAGAACAATAGGTGCCACACCGTTCCGGTTCATTCTGTTCTTTGTGCTTTAGTGCACTAGCCATCAAGTGCAGACGGTATCCTTGGCCTTGGCCTCGGCGGTTGCGGTCGCGGTCGCGGTCGCGGTCGCGGGAGTGTGGCGGGAACTGGCAGACCCGTCGGATTCAACCCGGGGTCCTTCGCGGCGTGAGGGTGGTTCGACTCCCTCCACTCCTACGGGGACCAGGGTCTCCCCGTGCTCCTCATGGTCACTACCGTCTTGCACGGCAGGCTTGGCCAGCCGTGCCTGCGCGAGGGGCGGTTCGGCGTGGGTGAGGGTGTTGTCGTCTGGTCAGCGAGTCTCGGCTGGAAAGTGAGGCGGCGTGGGAAAGCTCGGTTGGTGCATCACCGGCCATCATAGGTCGTGCCCAGCGAAGACTGTGAGCGGCATGGAGTGCACCTGCGCTTGCCACGCACACACGCACTGTGCGACTTCGTCACTCGACAGTATTCCGAACCAGACAGGACTAAACAAAAACGCAGAGGAGCATGCAGCCTCAAGCGGCTTTGTCGCCTCACAGGCTATGGAGACTGTCTCCTTTGCGGTCGACGGTAAATCTTACGAAATCGAATTGGCCCCAGACAAGGCGTCCGCGCTGAGGCGTGATCTCGCCCCATACATCGCCGTGGCCCGTCAAAGGTGCGACCCGAGATAGGTTTTCCTTAAGAAAGTTCCGTTGAACCCGAACCCGGTCCGCAGGCTGACCTGGGTGGACAGTGACGGGACAGGCATCCGGCATGACGACGGCCCCGGCTATGGGAGGGGAAGCCGGGGCCATCCGCGCATCCCTGGGAGCCAGGGATAAGGAGTCACGGCGCACACACTTCAACGGCTGCTGCTCGCCCACCTTCTCGTTGTCCCATGTCTCGTAAAGTGCTTGGACCTTCGGGTGAGTCACGTCAACCAGGAGCACAGCGATATCCTCACTGTGAACCGCTCTGACTTCTCTGCCGCTCCGTTGTGAGCCATCAGAGAGAATGGGTCTCATGCCCAAGGAGACCGGGGGCACGTGGAACGCGTTGAGCATGAGGGCCAGGAGCACGCGGTGAAACTGGGCGTATGGCTGTCCAACGCCCGTTCCCGCCGCGCGACACTCCCCGCCGGTCGCGTCGCGGTACTGGAGCAGCTCGGGGTGGCCTCCGGCCCGCTCCCGCCTGATCCACTCCCTCGCCACCGCTGGCGGGACGGCACTGACCGCGATTCGCGCGGTTCTGGCCGAATTCCGCAGCACCGGCCGGCGCCACATCCTCCGCCTCGCCCGCCACTGGCCCTGAACCCACGAGATCACAAGCGTGCTCAAACGGCTCGCCCCCTGCCGAACCCCGGCTGACCAGCGAATTCGCCTGTCCCTACGAAAAGATGACCAGCCCGGAGCAGTGGAACCCGGCGCCAATTCGAAGCGACATTCGGGCCGCAGACATGCCCGCCATCAGCACCCGGAAGCGGAACGGTCCACCGACTCCGTCGGCGGACCGTCATGCAAGATCGAGGCGAAGGTTATCCAGGCCGAACCGTGAAAATGGTGGGACTCACAGGAAGGATATGGATTTCGGCTGTAATCGTGTTGCTAGTGCCGCTCGTAAATCCCTATGAATATCCATAATCAATGCCGTATGCGTTCGTGTCGGCGATGAAGGAGTAATCCCCGTCAGTGAAGTCAAAGGCCCAGTTATCACTATGTGAGCCAGACCCCCGGTCATCAATATATGCGGCACGCTCTACGTCAAAGTAAATCTCGCCACCGGGCTTGATTTGTTTACCCAATTCCATTCCATGGACTTTTCCATAGCACGGGAAGTCTTCCAGCGTGCGCTTATTGGTGAGCGTCAGAGTGTGATTGGTGGTGTTTCTAATCACGTACCCATTGGTATAGTTGTTTACTGGCTGGCAGTACGTCGTGGACGACTGAACCGGTGCAGACTCTGCGGACTGAGCGATAGACGGTGTTGCCACGCCGAGGACCACTGCTCCCGAGAGGGCGACTGCACCCAGCCAACGCCTGCGCCCTGATACACGTGCACCCATAGTTAATTCTCCCTTCCTTCTGACGTCAACTTATTGCACGCGCGAGCAGAGCGTTGTCCACCGATGGGCTGACCGGCGGCCGACGGCACCTGAGATTCACACACCACTGGCCCCGGACCGACCTCATCACCGAGGCCCCGAGCAGCTCGAAGCTCTCCCGAACCACGGCTGACCAGTACATTTCCGTCCCTGCGAACTGAACCACCCCGACCGGAACCAGGAACGCGGTGCCCACCGACGCGACAGCCGGGCCCACGAACAACGGAAACGGCCCGCCGAAAATATCGACGGACCGTCACGAAAGATAGAGGCTAACGCGTAGGGGCGGCTGCTTCCGCAGGGGCGCCGAAATGCAGCAAAAGCATCATTTGAGGTGCACTCTCCTGAGCAATGCTCAGAACCTGTGGATCGGCCCGGGGGTGGGGTGCCTCGTGGGATGTGGAGGGCGTACCTTCCCGGGTGATCGACTCATGGTCACCGAGTAGGCCCGCGTTGTAGCGCGGGCTGGGAAGGCACGCCCGTGCTCAGCGTAGTCAACGAAGACGGCACCACCGAAAGCGGTACCTCTCTGATGGACGAGATCGTCCGGGAGGGCGCGAGGCGGATGCTCGCCGCGGCCCTGGAGGCGGAGGTGGAGCAGTACATAGCCGAACTCGCCGGCCAGCGCGACGAGCGGGGCCGTCGGCTGGTGGTCCGCAACGGCCGTCACCGGCCCCGGACGGTGACCACGGCCGCGGGACCGGTCGAGGTGATCGCTCCCCGCGTGAACGACAAACGAGTCGACGCCGGGACCGGGGAGCGGGAGCGGTTCTCCCCGAAGATCCTGGCGCCATGGTGCCGGAAGTCCCCGAAGGTTAGCGAGGTCCTGCCCCTGCTCTACCTCCACGGCCTGTCCTGCGGTGACTTCGTGCCCGCGATGAAACAGTTCCTGGGCAGCACAGCTGGCCTGTCACCGGCCACTGTGACCCGGCTGACGAAGCAGTGGACCGCCGAGCACGATGCGTTCCAGTCCCGTGACCTGGACGGATCCGATTACGTCTATGTGTGGGCCGACGGCATCCACCCCAAGATCCGCCTGTCCCAGGCTCATTCCTGCCTGCTGGTCCTGATGGGCGTGCGCGTCGACGGCACCAAGGAACTG
>NZ_JBWKJV010000086.1:0-10221 GCF_056432045.1 Streptomyces sp. NPDC045701
ATCAGCCCACGAAGACCCGCACCAGCCGCCTGTCCCGGCTCCTCTACCGACTCGCGGCTTGACAGCCAACCCACTCGAATTGGGCAACGGAGTCGGCTTTGACGATCCGGGTCTGAGTCTTCTCGTCGGCGGCCATCCGCATCGCACTCCCACGCTGTCGGCTACGGGATCGATCTGCGTGTTGCCGGATCACGCGGGAAAAACACGGGAAGAAAACTGACTTCCCTCGTGTGATCGTCTCCATGTGGGGCACAAGCTCCCCCGGAGGTTGATAACTATGGTCCCGCTTCTTCTTGTTCTTCTGCTCGTCTTGATTCTTTTCGGTGCTGGCTTTGTCTTGAAGGTTCTCTGGTGGGTGGCGGCCATCGTGCTGGTCGTCTGGCTGATCGGCTTCGTGGCCCGCTCGGCCAGTCACGGCGGCTCACGCGGCCGCTGGTACCGATGGTAGGCACGGGCACCCGTTCACCCCGGACGCCGGTACGGTTCGGTACTCGTCGGCCTGGCCAGACGACCGCGGACAGAATCCCTGCCCAGCAAGACCTGGCAGGAACGGACAGGAAGAGCGCCGAGGCGTCCGGCCGGCACAAGCTCCGCCTGTAGGACCCCTGCCCGGCAGGTCGCGGGGTGGGCTGACCAGCAAAATTCACCTCGCCGCGGACCGCAGATGCCGTCCGCTCGCGTTCGTCCTGACCGCCGGGCAGGCCGCCGACAGTCCGCAGTTCATGCCGGTCCTGAAGAAGGTCCGTGTCCGGCTGCCCGTCGGCCGTCCCCGCACAAGGCCCGGCGCGGTCGCTGCGGACAAGGCCTACTCATCCCGCGGCAACCGCGCCTATCTGCGCAAGCGCAACATCAAAGCGGTCATCCCGGAGAAGAAGGACCAGGCCGCCAACCGGAAGTAGAAGGGCCCAGGAGGCGGCCGACCCGTCATCCATGACCGGATGGTGAGGCTGGTGTGTGCGAGGAAGGATCAGGGCACCTCAGACGGGGAGGTCCTCAGGCGGGCGACGGCTTTCTCCGCACAGGTGCGGTCAGTACACCGACTGCGTGCACTTGGCCTCAGCGGTAGACCAGGCGTTTCCGTCCTCGACGCGCAGGGTGACCGTCGTGGTGCGTGTGTGAGAACGGGGGTGACCCGACGGCCGGCCACCCTGGTTAAGAATTTCGTTGGTGGACCAAGTCCCTTTGCTGTCTGCCACTCGTTCCACGTCGCCCGTGGTGTATGCAGCTCCAAGTCCGTATGGCGGCTCGCCGGTCACTTTATCGGGGCCGTAGACGTCAGTGACTCCAATGTCGATCCTGCTTCTCACCTTAGCTCCGGAGGCGTGCCCCCAACTGCGCGCGGTGTATTCCGTCTTCCAAGTAGTCGGGTCACAAATAAGTTTAATTTGAGACCGAATGGACGTGGGTGTGGCTTGAGCTCCTGCAGCCGGGATGAGAAGCGCGAGGACGCCAAGGGCGATCGTTCCGAACCTGAGCGCTGGGCGCTGGGCGCTGATTGTGTTCATGGCGCCGAGCGTATCCAGCACTTCGGCCAGGGGCGTTGCGGCGATCCGTAAACGGCTGAATTTGATCGGCCCGGTCGGTTCTGCGCGTCCTTCTGTGTGCCGCAGAATGGGGCAGCACCTTGGGGATGGCTATGATTCGATTGGCTGCCAAAAGCGTTGCGGGAGTGCGCGGGCAGCCGTCTGCTGCGTCCGGCTCAAAGAACGTGCAGCTCAGGCCACTAGCGCCAACGCATGAGAGGTCAGACGGACCAAATTGTGGACGCTTGAGCTTCCTGCGTTAACTGACTCTTCACCGGGCGCCCATTCATTGAGCGTGAAGCCGCACGCCGTTACCGCCCGTCGCCGACGGCTGGAATCGACCTGCAGGGAGATTAGCGCAGGGACTGGGCGTGGAGACCTCCGCGGGAACGTCGACTAGGGGTGCAGCGTTGCGGATCACCGGGTGTGGCGAGAACCAGCTGATGATCCGACAGGTAGTCTGCTGGGTCTGTTCGAGCACGGGCCGCGACATCTGCTGCCACTCCGGCTGATGAAAGCCTCCGGACACGCCGGTGCACGGCCCTGGTGCTTGTTGTGGTGGCGGTCGCGTGGGCGTCGAGCGGATGTGTCCGTGGGAGACCTACCCAGAGAAACGGTGGTGCTCGACGCCTTGGCGGCCGCCACCACACACCTCACGTGGGGCGGGCTGGTGGATTGCGGGTGGACGCCCTGTCAGGACCAGGAGGTTTTTTCACTTGTAGGGCCTGCGGGTGGGCGTTGGTGATGTGTTGACGGTGGCCTGCCGGACGGGGCATCCCGCTGGTTTGGAGAGTCGCCAGACACCAGCCTCATCTGCGGAGATGCCCGGTGTTCTCCTGTCCTGCCGGATGCGGTGCCGATGAGGAGCTCGTGGAACTGGTCACGATGGTGATCGCGTCCGGCGAAGCCGGGCGGCGCTGCAGACTGCGGCCGGATGACCGTGCCGGGTGCACCCTGGTCTGCCTGCGCAAGCACGACACCCCCGGACCGACCGCCGACGGCTCCGGCATCAGTACGGCCACCGCCTGGCGCTGCGTGAGCCGCACAATCGGGCACCTTGCGGAGCACGCGCCGCCGCTGACCGATGTGCTCACCAGTCATCACACGGACGGCTGCGTGCTGCCGGACGGCACACCATGGCGCAGACCGGCCGGGTCCAGGCGCCGGGCCACGTCTCCGGCAAGGTTCACTGCGGATCTTCGGGCATGCCCGCATCAGTCCGGGCAGACACGTCAGCAGCTGCCGCGATCCTCACCCTCATGATTCACACGTGAAAAAGGCTCCAGGCAGGAGAGGACGCCTTTTCCCAGATTGACAGCAACCCCGTACACGGGCCCGTCAACAGCCCTCGACATGACCTTCATCGGTCGCACGACCGCCGCCGGTCGTGTCATCGAGACCGCCTGGGGCTCAGGATGAGAAGGGTTCAGTTAATTTCCCTTTAAGGGTAAGTCTGTGCGGGCGCGCGCCAGACGAATGGACACAGAACGCTCACTGCAGAGCGCTGCCGCTCAGTGCGAGCTCCGCAACCGTCGGCGCCACCGGTCCGCACCCAAATTTTGGCGGGACGTGGAACGTAGAGCCCCTCAATTCCGTCGGACAAGATGTGGAACAGTGACGAGGGAAGAGAAAGTATGGCTAGTCTGTATCCAGCGGTCGGCGCCCACCGCAACGCTCCGTGGGCCGCACTCGGTGTTCTGACGGCAGCAGTTCTCGTCGTAAGCATCGATGCCACAGTGTTGTTCCTTGCCCTCCCGTCGATCAGCGAAGCACTAGCGCCATCAGCAGTTCAGCTGCTCTGGATCGGGGACATCTATTCGTTCGTGCTAGCGGGCCTCCTCATCAGTATGGGGTCGCTGGGTGATCGACTCGGACACAAGCGCCTGCTGATGACAGGCAGTGCCGCCTTTGGGATGGCCTCCCTCGCCGCCACATGCTCAGCGCTGCCATGGACACTGATCACAGCTCGCGCGGTGATGGGTATAGCTGGTGCAGCCATCATGCCTTCGACCCTTTCCCTCATTCGCGCTGTGTTTCCGGAAGAGGGAAAACGGGCGAAGGCCATTGGTATATGGGGAGCGGCTGCTGCGGCAGGCGCCGCTCTGGGTCCCGTCGTGGGTGGGGTGCTCCTGGAACACTTCTGGTGGGGATCGGTGTTTCTCCTCAACCTCCCTATAGTCGCAGCGATCGTGGTGTTCGGGCACCTACTGCTGCCGGAATGCCGTAGTTCCCAGAAGGGCGTGTGGGACGTGAAGAGTGCCACGCTCTCCATCGTCGGCGTGTTGTCCCTCACATACGTGATCAAGGAAGTCGCTGTCCATGGAATTGTGGGGGGTGATGTGGTCGTAGCGGTACTCGTCGCCGCAACGAGCCTGTGGTGGTTCATAAGCCGGCAGCGGACGCTGGACACGCCGCTGCTGGCCCTGCGCCTGTTCAGCAACCGGCAGTTCACGGCATCCGTACTGACCACCCTGGTTGCGCTGGCGGGCCTCTCGGGAACCTTGTTCTTCACCGCCCAGTACTTCCAGTTGGTACGCGGGTACACGCCGCTGCAGGCGGGCTTGGCCGATCTGCCCGGCTTTCTTGGTTCCACGGCAGGCGGCCTCACGGCGGCGGCCGCCGCCCGGCGGTTCGGTGTACGGGGAGTTCTCACGGGATGTCTGTTGCTCATGGGCTGCGGCCTGGGTGTCTTCGGCTGGGTGGGGACGGAGACCTCGTACGCGGTCATCGCCGTCACCTTCCTGGCCGTGGGGGTCGCCGAGGGACTTCTCTACGCCGCCGCGACCACACTCATGCTCACGTCCACTCCGAACGAGCACATGGGTTCCGGCGCCGCGATCTCCGAAACAGCCTATGAACTGGGAACGGCCGGGGGCATCGCGCTCATGGGCTCCATCCTGACCGGGGTCTACAGGGCGGAGGTGGCCGTGCCTGGAGAAGTGCCCGAGAAAGCTGCCGACGAAGCCCGGGAATCTCTCGGCGGAGCCATTAAGGCGGCCGCGGAGCTGCCGCCCCGAGCGGGTGATCTGTTGTGGGAGAGTGCCGGCACATCCTTTGTTCACGGGATGAATTTGGCTGCCGTCGCTTCGGCGGCCGCTCTCCTTGGAACGGCTGCGCTGGCCTGGTTTCTCCTGCGCAGGCCAACCCCCCTGCGTGTCGAGGACAGGCGCCTAGATGAATGAGCCCAAGGGGTGCCGTTACGGATGCTGAACGGAAAATCGATGTCCGGGAGGGCAGGCGTCAGCGTCCTGGCCGCTCCCGGACCGGACGGCGGTGAGACGGGCGGTCAGGCTGACTCCTTCCTTGGGGCGCCGCTCGACGTAGGCGCGGGTGCATTCGCCGGAGCGCATGCGGACGAGCACGATGGTGTACAAAGCGTTGTTCGCGGCGTGGTCGCCGCCGCGGTTGAGGCGGTGGCGGTGGGTGCGGCCGGATCTTAAAGCGCAGGGCAGCAGGGTGCTCGTCGTGATCTGCCAGGACTTCAGCTGGGCAGAGGCCCCTTCTCCGCCGGGGGTGCGCAGGCGGGCCGGCGAGGAGTCTCGTGGAGGGCACGGGCGCCCACACAGCCGGAACGCCGGGCGTTTCGCCGACGTAGTCCTCCAGCGTCGGCTGGAGCGCGAAGGTCAGGAGCAGCCCGAGCACCGTGCCGACGACCAGGCCGTTGCGGTGGACATATCCAAACCCGCCCGCGGGCTGCGGGAACGTCTCGTTCCTTCCGCAGTTCCGCCAGGGCCGGGAGAGCCTGCCTGAAACAGCGCAGCCGCCGCCAGGGCGGTTTCAGCTCCTGCCGACGGGCATGGAGCAGCCACGAGACATGCCCGACGAGGTCGTGGGGAAGGCCGGGCGTGGAACCAGCAGGGCCCCCGGACGCCAGTGTGCTGAGTGAAGTCACCACGCCAACGGCCAGGGGACCCGGTCACGTCACCTCCCATGCCCCTGACTATCAACGAGGGGTTTGAGGGTTCCCTTGCGCCACCATGGATCTGACCGAAACCGACCGGCAGGAGCGTGACGGACGGAACCAGCGGAGCCCCAAGGCTGAAGAGTCGAGCGTAGATCAGCTTGCTCAACAGCCTGGGGCTCTCTTCACCTCACCCGAGCGGTCACCCTGCAAACGCTCACTGTCCGGGCCATGACTCATCTCCCTGCCGACAGGGTCAGCCGCGCGCCGCTCGCCTAGCGGCGCGCGTTCTGCTTCTGTGCCCGGCAGCACGTCAGAGTATGCACACCCGGGCTGCCTTGCGCTCCGATGGCGGAGTCCTCCGGTGCCCTGTCTACAGCGAGGCGGGCCGTGCTGGGCTCCGGCAGGTAACGACAGCCAGCAGAAGGAGTGGGAGAAGGAGGCTCTGCCTGCAGAGCCCCCGGCTCGCATCCGTGGGTGTTGTGCCACGCGTGGACCATCTCAATGGGCCCATGGTCGTGGGTCACGGACTGGGCGGCAGCCAGCCGCTCCGCGCGGTTGGCGATGCCCATCGGTCGCCAGTGGCAGGCCGCCGGTCCCAGACTGAATCGCCCCGGCTTCTTTGGAGGCTCTGATCCCTGGAAGGGTTGGAGTCATGCCAGCACCGGGGGAGTACCCCCCCGAGCTGCGGGAGCGGGCCGTGAGGCTCGTGTTCGAGATACGTCAGGAGACCGGTCAGAAGGCTGGCTCGGGTCTCCCGGGTCGCCGACCAGCTGGGGGATGCACCGCGAGGCCCTGCGGGAGTGGGTCAAAGCGGGCGGAGGCGGGCGCTGGGCAGCGTCCGGGGGCCTCGTCGTCGGACGTTGCCCGGATCACGGAGCTGGAGCGGAATGGTGAGCGCGTTCCCTGGCGCGCACCGGGAGACGTACGGGGTCGAGCCTATCTGCAAGGAACTTGCGGTTGCCCCGTCCACCTACGATGCCGCCGCCGCGGGGAGGGCCGGCCCTCGGCCCGGGATCTGCGGGACGAACGGCTGAAGAAGGAGGTCACCCGCGTGTATGAGGACAACTTCCGGGTCTACGGTGCGCGGAAGATCACCCGGCGGTTACGGAGGAGGCTATCCGCGTGGCGCGCTGTACCGTCGAGTGCCTGATGCGTGTGCTCGGTCTGACCGGCGCGGTCCGTGGCAAGAAGCGCCGCACCTACGTGGCCGGTCCGGCCGCTGCCAGGCCGAAGGACCTGGTGAACAGGGACTTCACGACCATGGCGCCGAACCGGCTGTGGGTCACCGACTTCACCTGCGTGGCCACCTGGGCCGGCACCGTCTACGTCGCCTTCGTCTCCTGCAAGATCGCCGGCTGGCGGGGCCGCCGGCCACATGCGCACCTGCCTGGTCCTGGACGCGCTGGAGATGGCGATCTGGTCCCGCGGCCGCGAAGGACTCGGTGACCTGGACGGACTGGTGCATTACAGCGACGCCGGCATTCAATACCGGGCGATTCGCTGCACCCAGTGCCTGTCCGAAGCCGGGGCCCCCGCGTGTCGGGACTGTCGGCGACGCCCTCGACAACGCGTTCACACAGTCCACGATTGGCATGTTCAAGGCCGAGACGATCAAGCCCGGGGTCCGTGGCGGACCCTCGAGGACGTCGAGCTGGCCAGGCTGACCTGGGTCGACTGGTACAACAACCGGCGCCTGCACAGCTCGATCGGCGGCCTCCCGCCCACCGGGTATGAGACCGTGCATTACCGTTCACCCCAGACTGCCACCGCGGCCTGAGAGCCAGACAACCCCGCCTCCAGCAAACCCAGGGCGGTTCAGACACAGGTTCACAAAGGCCCTGGCAGCCAGACTACCCATACCGGACCAATATATCCGGCAGTGCTGTTACCACCCCGCCAGGCCTGCTTCTGGGATCACGGGCGGCGGTGATAAATCGTGGGGGTGTCGATAGGCCGAAAGCCGACGGGCGCGAGCAGGTGGGCGGCAGTGCTATCGCCGGCAGTCGTGGCGGTGATGTGCAGTGCTCCGTGGCTGGCTGCATAGTGGAGAGTTTGGATGAGTAGATGGGTGCCGATGCCGTTGCAGTGGTGCTGGCGGTGGACGGCGAGTTGCTGCAGGTGGGCTGTGTGTGAGACGGGGGCATGCAGGGTGGCGGTGGCCATGTGTGTGCCGCCGGTGTCGGTGAGGGTCAGCTGCCAGCCGGGCGGGCTGGCAAGTTCGGTGATGTCTGCGAGCGGATACCCAGGCTTGGGCGGCAGGGGAGTGAGGGGGCGGAGGAAGTAGTCCTGCTCGAAGGCGGGGATAAACCCGGCGGCGGTGATGGCGCGGGCGGTGGCGGGCCGGTGTCTGAGGGGTAGCCCGGGAATGCCGGTGGCGGTGACGGGTCCGGTGAAGGCGTGGACGGTGCGCGGGCCGAGGTGCTGTAGTGCGGCCACGATCAGTGCGGTGATGATGCTGAAGTCTTCCCGGCCGTGCAGCCACACGATCTGCCCGGCGCCATCGGCGCACACAGCGCAGCACACGGCGCCTGCCACCTCGCCTTGCCGGTCGCAGACCAGGAGCTGGTGGGGCGGGATGCACTTCTGGTACTGGGTGAGGATTTCATTTGCGGGCAGCTGGCCGGGCAGCCAGTCGGCATTGATCAGTGCCAGTACCGCTGTGTAGTCCTTCTCGGCCATTGGGCGCAACCGCAGCCCGCTGATGGCATCCGGCCGGATCAATCCACACCTTCCCTTACGTCTCGTACCCGCCTGTGACGCGGGCAGCGCGCTACAGGGGAATGGACGCACCCTACTGCGGTTCAGAGCGAGCAGAGGCAGAGCCACACCAAAGGGAGCGGCGCCACCGGTGAAATATCCCTTCAGCTGGTGTCCCTCTTACGCCCCTGGCACCCAGCCGGGGTGTCAGGTTGTCCTGCTGATGGCGCCGGGAGCCGCCGACCACCCCGGCAGTCCACCGCAATGTGCCGTTTCCGCCCGGGCACCTTCTTGCCGACGTCGTATCGGCGTGAGGACACGGGCACCGTTGGCGGGTGCCCGCACCGACTCGCGAGCCGATGATCCCGGCGGTCGGTCGGCTCCGGATCGCGGCTGGCGTTGTCACGGACCCACCCGAGCAGCGGTCGCGCAGCTCCCCCAGCCGACCTGTCACGCCCCACCGATGCTACAAAGGCGCAGACACGGTCCCACGCGGGGATGGGGCATCAGGCACCGCGACCAGTCCTGATCGCCCCGGGCGCTCCGGCGGAATGCGCCGCCGGCACTGATGTGCCCGGGGGAGGGACACGGACCAGGGGTAATGTACGGTTCCGGCTGGCTGCTGAGAGCATGTTGGTATGGATCCGTTGCCGATTCCCTGTCCTGCCCGCCTGATCCCTGATGGGACCGACCTGGATGCCTATAACGCCGCCTACCGGCAGGCGAGGCGGCACGGTGCCGTCTTCATTGCGGTTGAATGTCAGGGCGGGGGCTGGACGGTGAAGGCGGACGCGCTGACTGCGCCGCAGCACCGCATCGGGGCCGAGGTTACCGGCGCCGTCTGCGATGCTGTGATCGGCCTGATCGGCGCCCGCGAAATCCGGTCCGACTCCTTCGCGGGCCCGGTCTACTGCGTGTTGTACGACGTGGCCGATGAAGTCCGGGCACGTGAGCTGGCTGCTGCCCTGCACGCCGCCTTCTACGGGGATCTTGAACCCCTGATCCGCGCAGCGCCTAGATCGCCCTGACGACGTGGTCCACCGAGCAATAGTCACGAGTTGTGGATCAGTTGAGGTGGTTCATGCTGCGAGGGCCTCGTCTCGTTCGATGAGGTAACCGTTCTCGAAGCGGGTGCCGGCTCGGACAAGGGCACGCGGTGGGGTACGGTGACCGCTCGCCAGCGGGCCTGGGCGGACTCGACGAGCCTGAAGACCATCGCGAGGGCCGCGGCCGGGCTGCCGGCGCCGCGGGTGATCTTGGTTCGCAGCTTCACCGTGCTGAAGGTCGACTCGACCGGGTTCGTGGTCTGCAGGTGGATCCAGTGCTCGGCCGGGAAGTCGTAGAACGCCCGCCCAGGACTCGGTGGACTCCCGCAGCCCCTCGGCGATCGCGATCAGTTCCTTGGTCCCGTCCACGCGCACGCCCATCAGAACCAGCAGGCAGGAATGAGTCTGGGACAGCCGGATTTCAGGGTGGATGCCGCGGCCCAGACATAGACGTAACCGGATTCCGCCAGGTCCACGGCGCTGGAAGGCGGCATGATCCTCGGTCCGCTGCTTCGTCAGCCGGGTCACCGTCGCCGATGACAGCCCGGCCGCGCTGCCCAGCAACTGGTCGAGTGCCGGCACGAAATCGCCCGACGCCAGGCCATGGAGGTAGAGCAACGGCAGCACCTCACTGCCCTTGGGCGACTTCCGGCACCAGGGCGCGAGGATCTTCGAGGAGAACCGCTTGCGCTCACCAGTCGCTTCGTTGATCCGCTTGTCCTGCATACATGGAGCCGACACTTCGACCGGTCCCGCCGCCGTGGTCACTGTCCGAGACCGGTGCCGGCCTTTACGTACCACCAGCCTGCGGCCGGCCTCATCACACTGACCGGCGAGCTCGGCTATGTCTGCTCGGCCTCGGCCTCCAGCGGCCAGCATCAGCCTCGCGTCCTTCGGACGATCTCGTCGATCACAGAGGCACCGGTCTCGGTGGTGCCATCTTCGCTGACTACGCTCTGAGGGGCCTCGCGTTTTCCGGACAGGGTCTGATCCATCAATTCATGCGGCGAGCCGCAGGTTCTCGAACTCGGCGCGGACTTCTTGGGGTGGC
>NZ_JBWKJV010000087.1:0-10216 GCF_056432045.1 Streptomyces sp. NPDC045701
AACTGGTCCTCGTCCGCACGACGGCCTGCTGATCACCCACCAGCCGAACCACCAGGCCAAGACGGCCCGACCTCAATTTCCCCCAAGGTCGTAAGCGCGGCACCTGACCACAGGGACATCTCGACGTAGTCGCCCGCCGCGAGGACGATCGGTCGGGCCGAGCCGTGACCCTGCCCGCCCGACGACGACGGCACATAGCTGAGCTGGACGTCGCCGGCGTTGTTGATCTGGACGCGGGCACGGGCCTGCGTTGCGCCGTTCGGCCACACCTGATGCGCGTAGACGACGTACAGTCCGCCGACCGGCGCCGTGACGCGGGTCGTGGCGGACGCCGACCACATGCCGGTGGTCGACATGGCGTCGGTGCCCGTCCACTGGATCTTGACGTACGAGTTCGCGGGCACGTTGTAGGTGTTGCTTTTGACCGTCGACACGTAATGCCGCTCGACGACCGGCCGCCACGATGCGGTGGTCTGCGACCAGCGCATGAGCCGCCCGTCGTGGTCGGCGTACTGGCCGTCGTACGCGCCGGCGTCGGCGGCGCTGCCGCCGGGTGGGATGCCGCCCGCCGCGACGGTGTACCGGCGGCGATCGGTGAGTGAGCTCGACCAGTTGATGCCACCGACGCCCGCCGAGGTGCCCGGAAGCACTCGAACGTTCCACAGAGGCAGGCAGGCAGGGGGCAGGAGCGGCGGGCTCGGGGTCGCCGTTTCCTCGCCGACGAACACCTCGATACGGGCGAGGTTCTGCCCGTGCTCGTCGAAAAGCTGGTCGAGCACCCGCACCGCCACGGTGTCGATGCGGGTGAACTGGGGGCCGCCGTCGGTGATCGTGACGGTCTGCGGGGCGTCGAGGGCGACCGGGTAGGCGCCCTGCGGGGTGGTGCCCTGGACGACGGCGCGGCCGGGGGCGATCTGAAGCGTCATCGCTCCCGCGCCGGTGGCGGCGAACGGCGCGCCGCCGGGGATCACGCCGTCTCGGGTGCGCAGCTCGGTCTCGGGGGTGTACGTCCCCAGAGGGGCGAGGCGCGTGTCTTCTCGGGTCTGCCCCGTGGGCAGGAGCCATGCGGGGCGCACGGTCACGGAGGGACCTCCTTACCAGTAGGCCGAGCGATAGCGCACGGCGACGGAAGCGGTGGGGTCGGTGCTGCCGGGGGCCGCGCGGAACGCGAGGGTCGACGTACCGGGCGGCAGCGTCCATGTCTGCTCGGGCACGCTGCGCGCGGTCGCGGTGTAGAGCCGCGAGGCGGTCGAGTTGAGGGTGACGGTGCCCGCGCGGGTGTCGACGGTGAGCACGTCGCCGACGGCGAGCGGTAGGTCGTATTCGAGCGTGTCGCCGGTCTCGATGTTGGTCAGGGACGGCCGCTCGACGGGGCCCCGGAACTCGATAAGCGGGTGCGTGTCCGCATCGCCGAGGTTCGACACGGACAGTGAGCCGGTCGAGCCGGGCTCGCCGAACGCGAGCGGCCAGCCGAGCGGCCATCCGAGCCCCGGCTCGGACGCCGGAAGACGTCCGGGGGCGACCCGCTCGATCAGGTCGTACCGGCGCGGGTCGCTCGCCTCGAACTGCATCGCGCCGCCGATGGCGACGCCGATCGCGTATCCACCTGTCCCGACCGGCACGGTCCGCCGGATGCACCGGGCCCACGAGAGCAGGGGCGGGGAGTCGTCGAGTTTGATCACGAGGGGCTGCTCGTCGTCGCGGAGTGCCGTCGCGGCGGACAGGGTTCGCACGGCGGTGCTCATGCGTCCGGGCTCGGTGCGGATCACGACGCCGTCGAGGGTGATCGTCCTCGGCTCGGCGAGCAGCCGGCCGGGGTAGGCGCCGTGAGCGTCGGAGCGGTTGACGCTTCCCGAGTCGTAGGCGGGTGTCTCCTCCCACCCGGTCAGGGACTCCCACCCGTAGGTGGTGCGGGGGCCGAGCAGCAGGTCGCCGAACTGCACGTGCCCGGGGAGGGAGACCAGATCACCGGGGGCCAACTGGTCACCCCCTCGCCTTGGCCTGCCACGCGAGCGCGGCGGCCGTCTGATCGGCGGTCGCCGAACCTGCGTGCCAGTTCTCGATGTGGACTGTCGGCCCCCAACCCCCGGCGGCCGGGCGGCCGTTGGCGGGCGCCCGGGCGGTGGCGAACTGCGGGGCGGCGGGCACCGAGACGAGCCTGCGCATTGTGCGGTCGACGGCGGGCGCGCCCGCCTTGATGCCCTCGACGATGCCGGCGGGGATGAACTTTCCGATCTTGTCGCGCATGAGACGCGACGGCGATTTGATTCCGAGGGCTTTCGCGATCGGTCCGGGGATCAGATCCTTGGCCCAAGACATCAGGGTCGATCGGAGCCACGAGCCCATGGCCTTGATGCCGTTCCAAAGCCCCTTGATCAGATCCTTTCCCTTGTCGTAGAGCATCGATCCGAAATCGCCGAAGTAGCCCGCGATCTGGCCGGGGAGACCTCGCACCCATGCGAGCATTTCACCGGCCTTGCGGACGGTGCCCGACTTGATCGAATCCCAATGCTTTATGATCAGGCCGACCAAAGTCCAGTTGAGGAAGAAGTCGACGATCCGGCCCGGGATTCCCTTGACCCAATCGACCGTGGCGTTCCAGATGCGGAGCGTCCCGGCTTTGATCGAATCCCAATGCTTGATGATGAGACCGACCAAAGTCCAGTTGAGGAAAAAGTCGAGGATCGCCTCTCCGATTCCCTTGAGCTTTCCCCACACCCAATCCCACGCCGCCTTTGTAGCGGACACGATCGTGTCCCAGTTGGCGACGATCAACGCGACGATGCCGACGACGGCGGCGATCACGAGCGCGATCGGGCCCATGGCGAGCAGCCACGCCGCAGCCATCCGGGCACCCTGTATGAGGGACTGCGTCCCCATGAGCACCCATGCCGCGACGACGCGAACAGCAGCCGCGGCGGCACCCGCGCCCTGCGCCACCCATCCGGCCACCATCGTGGCGTTGAGCAGCACAAACCGGGCGGCGGCGGTGACACCGGCGGCCGTCTGCGTGGCCCATCCGGTGACGACGGCGGTCGTCGTCGTCCAAGCGGTGATACCGAGCGCGACGAGCGTCGGCATCATCAGGAGCGTGATCACACCGGCGGCGATCGTGAACGCCGTCGAGTGATCGGAGACGAATCCGGCGGCCGTGCCGAACGCCGAGCCGAAGGTGCCGAGGTAGCCGGCGGCCGTCTCAAGCCCCGGTATCAGGTAGGCCCCGAGGGCCCCGACGACCTTCTGCTCAATGCCCCGCTTGAACGCCTCGAACTTCGTCGCCGCATTGTCGTGCATCGCATCGCCGGCGGCGTCCGTAGCTCCCTTGACGTCTCCCAGCGCCTTTACGGCGTTGGATGGATCGAGAGAATAGATCGCCTTCTGCATGTCCTCGGCCTTGGTGCCGAAAAGGCCGAGTGCGATTTCACTCTGCTTGGCGGGGTCCTTGACGTTGCGCAGCCTGTCGAGGACTAGATCAAGCGCCTTTGCTGCTTCCGGGCCGCCGGTCTGAAAGACCTTTTGCATCTGCTCGGCGGAAAGGCCGAGATCCGTAAAGGCGGTAGCTGTCGCCTCGCCCATTCCCTGCGCTTGAAGGGTGAACTCCTTCAAGCTGTCGGCGACCGTATCGGCATCGCGAGCGCCGCCCTTGAGGCCCTGCTGCAAAAGGCCCATCGACGTCTGAGCGTCGAGGCCGAGCTGCCGAAATTCCGTCGGATATTCCGAGAAAGTGTCGAGCAAATCCTCGGCGACGTCGACGCCCTGCTGCGAGCCCTTGACGAGCACGTCGAGGGCCTGCTGCGCGGAGTCGGCAAGACCGGTCTTCATCATCGTGCCGACCGCGCGCGAAACCTTGCTGACGTCCTCACCCATCACCGAGGCGGCGCTCGCGACCTGCGTCGCAAGTGTCTTGACCTGTCCCTGCGTTGCGTCCGGCGGGAGTAGGCCGTTCCGGGCGATGCCCTTGATGATCTCGGCGCCGTCCGCGACCGAGTCGACGATGGCGCCCGCGTAGAGATCGCCCGCGACCTGGCCGTACTGGGCGGCGACCGGGCCGGTCGCGCCGAGCTGCGCCTCAAGCTGCCCGGGGATCTTGCCCTGTTCGAGGGCCTTCCCGATCCCGGCCATGAGGGCGCCGCCGATCGCGCCGCCGATCGCTGCGGCGGCGAAACCTTTCAGCGCGGTCCCCATGCCGGAACTCGCCTGCTCGGCACCGTCGGCCGCGCCCTCGGCGAGACCGTCGCCGAGGGCGTCGCCCGCAGCCTCGCCGGCGCGGTCTGCCTCGGCGGCGATGCGGTCGCCGCCCGCCTGTACCGCAGCGCGGGCGCGGTTCATACCGGCGTCTGCGCCCGAGTCGTCGATCGTGACCGTGGCGGCGAGCTCGCCCACCATCAGTGCCATGGGGCCTCACCTCCTGCGGTGCGTGCCTCCCGAGGGGGAGGGATCGGGCGGAGGGGTGAGGACCCGCGCGAGGCGGGACTCGGCGGAGAGCAGGGCGAGGACGCGCACGCGCAGCCACCGCCAGGAGCGGGAACGGAGCAGGCCCGGGGCGCCTAGGTCGATGCCGTAGACCTCATGCAGATCTGCCTCGACGAGCGGCCACTCGGCGAGGATCTGCGCCCACGTCAGTGAGCCTTGCGGCCCTTCTTGCCCTTTGCGCGGGCGGGTGCCGGGCGGGTACTCGTACCACTCGTAGAGCCCCGACTCGGGGTCGAGCTCGCCACACCCGATCGGTTCCGGCGAGCTGCCCGATTCGGGGCCAGACGAGAAGGGTCGCCGGCCGCGTTCCAGTACCGCTCTGCGGCGGTCTTGTCCTGCGCGATCCACACCATGGCGGTGATCGCGGCGTGCTTGAGCGCGGGCCACGGCACGGCGTCGGCGACCATCTCATCGTGGGCCGAGCCGAGTACCTCGCGGTACAGGTCTCGCTCGGCGGCGTCGCCGAGCACCTGCTCGTCGGCGCGCCCGCCGTCGGCCGCCACGGCGGCGGCGTTGATCAGGGCCTGCGTCCGCAGACCGATCTCGGCGGACGGGGCGGGCACGGTGTAGAGGCGGCCGGCGATGGGGAGTTCGAGCCGTTCGTCGAGCAGCTCGTCGAGGGCCTCGAACGCCATCAGGCATCACCCCCCGCCTTGAGGGTCTTCGCCTCGGCGGCGGCAAACGTGCCCCCGCCGGCGACCGGGTTCGTGATCTCGACGAGCGGACCCGAGCCGGTAAGCGTGACCTTGATCGTGTCGACCTCATCCGGGCCGCCGCCGTCCGGCTCCCACGTCACCAGTGCGGTGCCTTCCTGGGCGTCCGGGGCTCCGTTGCGGTCGTAGTAGCGGACCCGTACGTACGATGCGGCGCCGAACGAGCGCGACGCCTTCCTGAGCGCTTCCTGTGCGGCATTGAAAACCCCGGTCGTGGGGTGCGCGCGGTGCGCGAGGGTGGTCTCGATCGACCACGCGAGCATGGTCACGGCCTGCTCGCTCCACCCCTCGGCGTCGTAGGTCGTGACTTCCTGCTGAGTGGGTTCGATCTTCGGAGTGAACTCGGTGACCCCGGGGACCAATGCCCACGCCGGGGTACCGGGCGTCGTGCTCATATCCAGTTCGAGGCGGTACCGGCGCGCGAGCGCGGTTACGGTCTCGGCCGGGGGCGTCGGGGTGCTCAACGGCGCCTCCTTCTATTCGAGATGGGGGCTCGCGCGGTGCGCGCGGGCGTAGTAGTTGGCGGTTCGCTCCCAGCGGCCCGAGGCGTCGGTGCCGATCGGGGCGGCCGAGACGCGAAAGACGAGCTGCACCGGGACGGCTCCGAATCGGTGCGGGCCGGACCCGTGCAGCAGCTCGTGCACCTGGTCGTCGAGGGCGTCGACCTCGCGCGGGTCCGAGCCCGCGCGAGTGCGCACCTGAATCCCGGTGGTCGTGTCGGTCAGCACCGGGGAGTCGGTGACCGGGTAGGCGGCGAGGCAGATGCACCGGTCGGGTGCGGGCGGAAGGGCCGCGATCGTGATTGCGGTCTCGCCCGCCGCGTACGCGCCGTCGGGCCGGTAGACCCCGACGCCGGCGGCGGCGAGCAGGCGAGCGAGACCGTCGAGCAGGTCGACGGTGTAGGTCATCGCAGCGCGCGCCGGATCTGCGCGGCGATCAGCGCCTGCACCTCGCCCGCCGTCTCGGGCAGAACGCCCTCAAGGAACTTGGCGGTTCGGCCGGGCGCGTGCCGGGCGGTCATGTCCTCATGGACCCTGCGCGCGTACGGGGTGTCGTAGCTGACGGCGGCGGTCATCTGCTGCTCGTCGACCGACGTTGCACCCGAGCGTTCGAGGGTGCCCTCGGCGATCGGCACGCGCTGCCTGCTCGCGGCTAGGACGTGCTCGGCGCCGAGCAGCAGCCCCCGGGCCGCAGCCTCGCGGATCGCGCCCGTGGCGACGTCACCGTTCCAGCGGAGTCGGGCACGGCTCATTCGCACATCACCTCCGTGGACGCGGGGACCGGTAGGCCCGGGGCGGTGTGGACTGCCGTACTGATCGCCGTCGTGATCCGGCCGCCGGGCAGCGTCACGCGCGACCCCGCCGGACAATCCAGACCGGGGGCGGCGATGATCTGCGCGGTGCTCGTGACCTCGCGGCCGTCGGCGGCGCGCGTCATGCGCACGGCCTCGCCGACGAGCGCGGGATGCTCGACGAGCGGCCCGTACGTCGGGCCGTACGCGCCATCGCCGAGGTAGGGCTCGACGCCGATCCGGTGCCGCAGCATGGACGGCGGAACTCGGGTCACCACTGCTGCACCTCGCCCGGGGTGAGACCGGCACGCAGCAGCCCGCGGGCCGCGCGTGGGGCGAGCTCGACGCCGGACGCGCCCGCCGTCGAGGCGGCTCGGCCGGACAGGCTGACCGGGCCGATCGAAACCGAGTCCCACTTGCCCGCCGCGCCCGTGCCGTCGTCGCCGGCGGCGAGCCAGTATTCGACCTGCGCGCACGTCGCAGAGCCGAGCGCGGCGGCGATGTCGGGGTCGGTCGGGTCGCCGTCGTCGTCGACGGGGTAGATCGCGGTCAGCAGGGCCGAGTCGATGTCCTCGCCCGCCCGCGCGATCAGCCGCTCGGCGTCCGCCGGGACAGGGGCCCCGAGCCATGCGGCGAGCTGCTCGGGGGTGGTGTAGGGCTGTCGGGCCAAGGTCACCCCCTCGCGCGGCGGGAACCAGAACGGCCCGCCGACTTGTCGTCTGGCGGGCCGTCCGGCTCGGTGGCGGGCGCCTCGCCCGGCGGTTCGTCGTCGAGGGGCTCGACGGTGTATCCGGCTCCCTGGCAGTAGCCGATGATCGCGACGTCGTCCGTGGTGGCGGTGCCGTCGATGAAGTGGAGACCGCCGGGGCCGTCGCCGGTGTAGTCGGTGACAGGGGCGGTGATGCGCACGTTCATGGGCATCACGCGCTCTTGATGTTGCGCAGTACGGCCGCGGCCTTGGTCGCCTTGAGAACCGGGGCGAGCGGCCCCATCTCGACCTCGCCGAGCTTGACCGCGCCCGAGCTGTTGAAGTCGGGAAGCCACGTCTGCACGAGCGGGACCGAGGCGACCGAGGCCCCGTGGAACCCGTCGAGCCCGTACCGGATCGCGTACAGGTCGCCGAGCCCGGACACGTTGCCACCGGTACCGGCGCCGTCGGGGTCGCGGGACACGAGCCCGATCACGTCGGCATTGCTGCCCGCCTTGGACTTGAGGTCGATCAGGGGGATGCCGTTGTACGCGACGACCGGCCGGCCGAACGCGTCCGTGGACTTGTCGAGCTGATCGGTCCACGCGGCGATGGCCTTGAACAGCGCGAGCGTCTTCCGGTTGCCGTAGATCACATCCGGGGTGTCGTCCATGGCAGCGAGCCACGAGTCGATGTGGCGCTGCGCGGCCAGGGCCGCCGCCTTGTCGTTGATCGCCGTCCAGTCGAGGAACCCGCTCGCGACCCCGTTCGCGAGCGGCAGGTACTCGGTGTCGGTGCCCGTGAGGATCTTCGACAGCCCGTCGAACCCGTTGGTGTCGGTGGCCTTGTCGCCGTTGATCACGGCGTCGGCGAACCGCGCGCGGGCCGCCTTGATCTTCTGGGACATGTTGAGGGCGACCGCGCCGGACGCTGCCGCGCCGATGCGGGCGATCACCCGGTCGACTCGGAAGCTACCGCCGAGCGGAACGAGGTCGACGGTGTAGCGCTGCGTCTGGACCTCGGCCGGGGTGTACTCGGAGTTGAGGGGGCGGAACTCGGCGTTCGCCTGTGTGATCAGACGCCGGTACCCGTAGGTCAGGGTGTCGCCGCCGCCGGTCGGGTTGACGGTGTTGTCGAAGGTGAGTCGGTCGAGGATGTCCGAGCTCTTGCGGAACTCGTCGATCACGGTCAGGTCGAGGTCGTCGGTCGCGTTGTTCCGCGCCTCGGCGAGGGAGGTAGGCAAATCGTTTCTCCTTGGCGGGTCAGCCGCTGGTCATGCGGGCGGCGACGGCGTCGTGCAGGGTGGTCGCGCGTCGCTCGCCAGACGGCGGGCCGTTGAACTCGCCGCCCCCTCGGGGCGGGGTCGGGGTGGCGCGGTAGAGGTCGGGGTCGGCGTCCACGGCCGCCTTGATCGCGGCGGTGAGCTTGTCGGCGAACCCGCTGTCGAGCGGGTCGAGGTCGGCGACCGAGGCGAGGAACGAGCGGGAGTTGAGCAGGCGGTCGCCGCGCGCTCCTTCGTCGGCGGCGACCCGGGCGACGGCGAGCTCGACCCGGGCGGTCCGGAGCTCGGCGGCGTGCTCGGAGAGCAGCCGGTCGCGCTCGGCGACGGCGGCGGCCAGGGCGGCGGGGTCCTGCTCGTTCTCGCCGCCGTTGGGGTTCAGGGCACGGGTCACGGCGTCGAGAGCGGCGCGCAGTTCGTCGCGCTCGGCCGCGGCCTGCTCGGCGCGGGTCGTCGCCTCGGCGAGCTGCTGCTCGGCGGCCGGATCGGCGGGCGGCGGCGTGCCGGGGGCGGGGTTCGGCTCGCCGGACGGCGGGGCGGCGGGGGCGCCGCCCTCTCCCGAGCCGCCCTTGATGGGCCAGATCGGGCGCCCGTCGCGGCGGTAGCCGAGTGCGCGGTCGCCAGTGCGTGGGTGAAGGGGCAGAGTGTCGTCGGGGACGCGTCCAGACATGGTGGGCTCTCCCTGTTGTCAGTAAGGGTGTTTAAGGTCGGGGCATGACAAGGTCTGCTGAGCGCGCGGCGACTGACCCCAAGTGGCGGGTGTACGAGAAAGCAGTCGCTGAGTACGTCAGGCAGCTCGATCCGGGCGTGACCGTCGAGCACGATCAGCGCCTGCCGGGTCTCTTGAGTGGTCGCCCTCGGCAGATCGACGTGCTCGTACGCGGCAGGCTTGCGGGAGAGACGATCTTGATCGTCTGGGAGTGCAAGGACTATGCGCGCCCGGTGGGACTGGGGACCGCCGAGGAGTTCATCGCCAAACTCGTGGACGTTGGGGCGAACAAGGGCGTCCTGATCGCTTCCGGTGGCTTCACCGAGGCGGCGATCAAGCGGTTGGAGAACACGACGCAACCGCGAGTGAACGCCTACATGTTTCGGTTGGCTCCGCCCCCAAGAGAGTTGAGGTACGAGGAGCTCGACGACTGGCTCGACTGATCGTCGGCGGCGTAGCCGCGAATCCAAGCGGCCGTCAGCCGGGAGTCGTTGAAGCGGGGGCAGGCGGTCGCCGGGCGACCGGCCCGCGCGGCTGCGAGCCCGGCTTGCCGAGCCCGCAGGGCGTCCTCGCGGAAGCCCAAGCGACCACCCCCTAGTAGTGCGTGTCCCGGCGGAGGGCGCCCGCCGCCGGGGACGTACGACCTAGTTCCCGGTCGCGCCGGTCTTGCGAATGATCAGCACCATGATGGCGCGGGCGTGGTTGGCCACGGCGCGCAGGTGCTCGGTGATGGTCTCCGCCGGCCGCTGGGCCTCGGGACCGCACGGGGCGATCGGGTCGGACGCGAGGGCGACGAACGAGACGGCGCCCATCGCGAACGGGATGGTCTGAGTGATCAGGTCGAACACGGGTTGCCCCCCGGGTGAGTTGTGATCGTGGTGGTGCGCCGGGCGCCCGGCACCAACTCAGGATCACGACACGGAGAACAAGATCGCAAACGGTGTTTTCGCCCGTCAGGCGGACCTCTGAGGGGGTGGGGGGGGGGGGGGGGGGGGGGGGGGGGGGGGGGGGGGGGGGGGGGGGGGGGGGGGGGGGGGGGGGGGGGGGGGGGGGGGGGGGGGGG
>NZ_JBWKJV010000088.1:0-9994 GCF_056432045.1 Streptomyces sp. NPDC045701
TGGTGACCTTGAGTCGATCACCCGGGAAGGTACGCCCTCCGCATCCCACGAGGCACCCCGCCCCCGGCCGATCCACAGGTTCTGAGCATTGCTCGACCCCAGTCAAGCGGGTCTACATCGAAAAGCAGGGAGTACCGAAGAAGCGCCCGCCTGGATTGCCAACGTGGTCGGACAAGCTGGTTGCCTAAGCTTGGCGTTTAACATCGCAGGTCACTCGACCTGCTGATCTGCGGGTCTTCCCGGGACAGCGGAGACGGCCGTTCTCCACGCTTCGAGATGTCGAGTCAAGAAGCACGAGAGAACGGCCGCTACCCATGAGTGTCCCCGGTGAGATGTTTGCAGGCGAGACATTGGGCGTACTGTCCGCTTTCGGGTCGAGTTCTACACCCTGGTCGAGCTGTCGCTGGCGGTCGAGCACCGGCGTGGACACGGCGCCCTGTACGCGGCCCTGGACCGGGGCTGGGCCGAGCCGGCACGGCTGCGCCACACGCTGACCTCCCTGCCGGTGCCCAGGGCGGCCGACGGGCGGATCGTGCTGGCCGTGGACGTCTCCAACTGGCTCCGCCCCGACGCCCCCACCAGCAACGAGAGGCTGTGCTGCCACGTCTACGGTCGCGGCGACCGCAAGACCGGCCAGTTCATCCCGGCTGGCAGTATTCCTTCGTCGCCGCCCTGGAAAACGGGCCGCACCTCCTGGTGCGCACTGCTCTGGACGCGATCCGCCTGGGGCCCGCGGGCGACGCCACGCTCGTCACCGCCGCCCAGCTCCGCGAGGTAGGGGGCCGGCTGTCCGCCGCTGGGCACTGGAAACCGGGCGATCCGGAGATCCTGATCGTGCTGGACTCCGGTTACGGCGTCGCCTACCTCTCACACGCCCTCGGGGACCTGCCTGTCATCCTCGCCGGACGCCTGCGCTCGGACCGGGTCATGCTCCGCGACCCCGGACCCGCCCGGCCGGGACCAAGGGGTGGGCGGCCGCGCCGTCACGGCGGCGTCCTCGCCCTCGCCCGGCCCGACACCTGGCACAAGCCCGACGTCACCACCACCACGGACACCACCCGCTACGCAAAAGCCGAGGCCACCGCCTGGGGCCGGATGCATCCCCGGCTCACCCACCGCGGCCCCTGGCTGGAACACGCGAAGGAAGAACTTCCCGTCCTTCACGGCACGCTGGTCCGACTGGCAGTCGAGTACCTGCCGGGCGACCGCACTCCGAAGCCGGTCTGGCTGTGGTGCTCAGCCACATCTGCCGCACCGGCGGACGTGGACCGCTGGTGGCAGTGCTTCCTGCGCCGCTTCGACCTGGAGCACACCTTCCGCCTGCTGAAGCAGACACTGGGCTGGACCGCTCCGAAGATGGGGTTCTGGTAAGAACGCTGTCACCGATCCTGCTGGTTAATTTCGTTGCTGGCGGGTGGAGTTGCTCGTTATTCGTGTAGCGGTCGTGTTTCCGTCCCCGGCCGCTGGGGGTGTGGGGTGTCGATGCAGCCGCGGCCGCGGCCGTGGCCGCAGGTGCCGGAGGTGACCGCGCGGGTGGCGCGGGCGGTGGCGGCGAGGGGGCCGTATCCGCTGGCGATGCGGGTCCGTGACGAGCTGGGGGAGCTGTTCGCGGACGACGAGTTCGCCCAGGCGTTCGGAGTACGGGGTCGGCCGGGATGGTCGCCGGGGCAGCTGGCGCTGGTCACGGTGCTGCAGTTCACCGAGAACCTGACCGACCGCGCGGCGGCGCATCGAGTGCGGTACGGCATGGACTTCACGTACGCGCTGGGCATGGAGCTGGACGATCTTCGGCTTCGACGTCTCGGTGCTGTCGGAGTTCCGTTCGCGCCTGGTCGAGCACGGCCTGGAGGAGAAGGCCCTGGACCTGCTGCTGGCCGCGTTGAAGGGCAAAGGCCTGGTGAAGGCCGGTGGGAAGCAGCGCAGTGACTCCACCCGCGTGCTGGCGGCGGTGCGGGACCTGAACCGGTTGGAGCTGGCCGGAGGCGACCCTGCGCGCCGCACTTGAAGCTCTGGCCTGCGCGGCCCCCGACTGGTTGGCCGCCGCGGTGCCTGTTGGAGAGTGGACCCAGCGGTACGGGCCGCGGATCGACTCCTGGCAGCTGCCGTCTTCGAAGACCGAGCGTGACGGTTTGGCGCTGATTTACGGCCGGGACGGGTTCACGCTCCTGCAGGGCGGGAAGCTCCCGCAGGCACCGGCCTGGCTGCGGGAGCTTCCCGCCCTGCAGGTCTTGCGGATGGTGTGGCTGCAGAACTACACCCGCACGGTCACCGAAACAGGGCAGGAGGTGTGGCGGCGGGAGAGCGGGAGTCTCCCGCCGGCCAGAGTACGGCTGACCTCGCCGTATGACACCGACGCCCGTTACGGCCTTAAGCAGGGCAGCTGGTGGACCGGCTGCAAGGTCCACATCAGCGAGACCTGTGACGGCCCGGACAACGAGGACAAGCCAGGCTGCGGCGAAGGCCAGGATCCAGCCGAGCCCGGGAAGACCGTGGTCGGCCCACCGCGCATCATCACCAACATCGCGACCACCGATGCCACCGTGACCGACGCGGAGATGACCGAACCGATCCACCACATGCTCGCCGCCCGGAGCCTGCTGCCCGGTGAGCACTACCTCGACTCCGGCTACCCCTCCGCCGAGCTGATCGTCGGCATCAAGCAGACCTTCGGTGTCACGCTGGTCACCCCGGTCCTGCTCAACAGCTCGCCCCAGTCCCGGGCCGGCACCGGATTCGACCGCACCGCGTTCACCATCGACTGGGACAACCGACAGGCCACCTGCCCCCGCGGACAGACCAGCACCTGGTGGAGCCCCACCAGCCAGCGCGGCACCAAAGCGATCGTGGTCAAGTTCGACAAGGAGACCTGTCAGCCCTGCCCGGTCCGCGATCAGTGCACCCGCTCGAAGGAAGGACGGCCGCTCGCTCCCGCTGCAGCCCCGCGAGCTACAGCAGGCCCTGGACCAGGCCCGCACCCAGCAGACCAGCCCACAATGGCGGGCCAGATACGCCCTCCGGGCCGGGGCTGAGGGCACCATCCACCAGGCCGTCGCCGTCACCGGCATGAGACGCGCCCGCTATCACGGCCTGAAGAAGACCCATCTGGAACACGCCTTCTCCGCCGTCGCGCTCAACCTCATCCGCCTCGACGCCTGGTGGAATGGACACCCTCTCGACCGCACCCGCACCAGCCACCTCGCCCGACTCGACCTCACCCTCACCGCATGATCGATTCTGAATAAACCAGCAGGATCGTCACCAGCCGCAAACGGGGGTGATCAGTCCTCGGACCTGGTGGGAGGCAGTTCCGGCGTGCTCGTCGCCCCGGCGAGCGCGAGGCGACCGCCCTTCAGTTCGGGCACGTAGTTGTAGATCGTGTTCCTGGAGACGCCGAGGAGCTTCGCGATCGAGGTGACGGTGTTCTCCGGGCGGGCGAGTAGGTCGCGGGCGTGACGTACCTGCTCTTCCGTCATCGCCGGCGGGCGGCCGAGTCGGGCGCCGCGGGCGCGAGCGGCGTCCAGGCCCTCGTTGGTGCCCTGCACGATGAGTTCGCGGATGAACTCGGCCAGGGCCGCGAACACGTGGAAGACGAGGCGTCCGCCGGGCGTGGTCGTGTCGAGCGCCTCGTGCAGCGAGGTGAAGCCGACGCCACGCTTGCGCAGGCCAGACACGATCGCGATGAGGTCCTGGATGGAGCGGCCGAGCCGGTCCAGCGACGGGACGACGAGGGTGTCGCCCTCGCGCAGGTAGTCGAGGGCCTTCCACAGTTCCTCGCGTTCGGCGTTCTTGCCGGACTTCTTGTCGGCGAAGATCCGGATGCACCCTGCTTCGGTGAGTGCGTGGATCTGCCGGTCGAGCAACTGCCCTTTGGTGGACACGCGTGCGTACCCCACGAGGTCGCCGGTCCGTGCGACCGGTACGGGGACGAGGAGATCGGCGGTGTCGTCGTCCTGGGATGGATGCACCCGCCAGATCGTACAGAAAACGGTGGGGTTCGAGTTCTTGAGCATGCCGACTTTCTGACACCGTCTTATGGGCATGATCCGGCGCCGACCCGGCCATGAACCCCCACTAATCGATCTTGCTCATCAATCAGTCGATAGATGAGCAAGATCGAAACTCATCCATTGTTGCCTTGACAACAGTTGTCACGACATTCAATCTGGAAGGGTGACAGCTTCCAGCAGCGGCCTGCGTGATCATCTCGGCTACTGGCTCCGCCGACTCTCCGACGAAGTCCACGGCCGGTTCGAACGAGAACTCGCCGAGCACGGCGTGACCGTCTCCCAGTGGGCGGTCCTGATCACCGTTCACCGTGGCGACGCCGCCACCATCCGGGAAGTGGCCCGGTATCTGGACATCGATGCAGGCGCGGTCTCCCGCCTGGTCGACCGACTGGCTGCTAAGGGCCTGATGACCCGCGAGCCGGACCCTGCATCCCGCCGCACCCTGCGTCTGGCACTCACCGACACCGGCCGCGACCTAGCCCCACGGCTGGCCAAGATCGCCGACCGCAACGACGCCCACTTCTTCGCCCGCCTCGACCCGGACCAGCGCCACCAGCTGGAGGACTGGATCCGCCGGCTGATAGGCGAAGCCCACCCAGAGCCCCCCGCACCGCGAACCCCCTGAAAGGCGCCACCATGAGCATCCCTACGACCGCCTGCTCGGTCACCAAGACCGTCACCATCGAGCGTCCCGTCGCCGACGTCTTCGCCTTCCTCGCCGACGCGGCCAGCTGGCCCGTCTGGGCAATCGTCAACGTCAAGGCGATCGAGCCCACCGACGAGCCGGGCTGGTGGCTGATGACCACCCCGCACGGCCCCGCCAGGCTCCGCATCCGCGGCAACGCCGAACTCGGCATCCTCGACCACGACTATGTCGAGGACCAGGCGTCCTGGCAGGTCCCCGCCCGGGTCGTCGCCAATGGCGCCGGCGCCGAATTCATGATCACTTTCTTCCAGCCGCCGGGCTTCACCGACGCCTTCTTCGACGAGCAGGTCACCCTGGTCGACACCGAGCTCGCCACGCTCAAGCGCATCCTGGAAACCGGCGCGTGAGCCTGCCCCACGCCCGACTCACCGAGGCAGCCGAACAGCTCACCGAGCAGCTCGCCTGCCTCGGCACCCCACAGCGCGCCGCCCGGGACCGCGACTACCTCCACAGCGACCTCATCCACGTCGGCGTCCCCATTCCAGACCTGCGCCGCGCCGTCAACGCGACCTTCCGCGACTTGCCCCCGCTCATCCGAGCGGACGTCCTGGCCCTGGCCGATCTGCTGTGGACCAGCGTCTATGAACACCGGCAGGCAGCCGTCCACCTCCTCACCCACCACGCAGCCCTCCTCACCCCCGCCGACCTCGCGACGGTCGAAGCGATGCTGCGAGCCGCCCGCACCTGGGCCCTGGTGGACCCCCTTGCCGTCCACGCTGTCGGCGCGATCACCCTCAAGCACAAGAAGGCGGCCGGGCCCACCCTCGACCGCTGGGCCGGCGACGAAGACTTGTGGCTCCGCCGCTCAGCCCTCCTCGCCCTGCTTCCCGGCATCCGCGCCGACGCGTCCGACCTGAATCGACTGGGCCGATACGCGGACGCCATGCTGGAAGAGACCGAATTCTTCATCAGGAAAGCCATCGGCTGGGTGCTGCGCGAGACCACCCGCCGCGACGATCGCTTCGTGACGACATGGGTGGAACCCCGCATCGACCGCATCTCCGGCGTCACCCTGCGCGAAGCGGTCCGCCGCCTCGGCGACGCAGACCGGACCCGCCTGCTGAACGCCTACCGCCGCGCCCACGGCCGTTGACACCACGGGCGGGATTGATCCCCGGAAGCCAGATCGTGCGGCCGCGTGACGGCCGGCCAAGGCGTGCGCTGACGGCGAGCTCACGCGCGCTTGGCTGGCTGCTGGCCCTCGGCCGCTGACCCACGAGGTACGGGCACGGTGACCGCGGCGAGCTTCAGACGGGCCTCCATGTCAAGGTTGACCTCGCCGTACGGGCGGACATGCGACCAGAACAGCGGGGTCAGGCCGCGCCGGTCCGCAGGCGTGAGAAGCTCGGCCCACTCCGGTTCGCCGAGGACGTCCTGGAGCATCAGGGTGTTTACGTAGACCAGGGCCGACTGCAAGATTCTGAGGCAGAGGACAAACATCTCCTGCTCGTCGCGCCGGCTCGAGGCGATCTCCCCGCCCTTGCCGTAGGCGATCACGGAGTTGGCTCCGTTGGAGGACTCCATCACGTTCAGGCCCTCCTCGATCTCACGCTGAAGGTCACGCAACCGCAGGTCCACGGGTTCCAGCATCAGCGCGACGCACCCGGTGCGGTCGCACGTCACGGCGTCTCGGATCACCGGTCCTCCTCGGCGGCCGCCGACTCGTCGTCGGCCAGCTCGGTGAGCGCGTGCGCCTCCTGGTGCTGCTCGGAGGTGAAGCCAATCGGCTTCCGGTCCTCGCGCTCGTAGCCCTCGTACAGGTGGCGCTGTCCGTCCGCGTAGGACCGGAGCACGTCGCGGGCCTCGTCCGGGGTGAGTCCAGCGCGGCCGCCCCCTCGTTCCAGGTCGCGCCCAGCTGCAGGGCCTCGTGCACGGTGCTCGGGCGGTAGTGCAGCGCGGTACGGCGGATGGCCTCTCCCAGGGCCAGCGCTGCGAGCGCGTCAGCCGCGGTGCCGCGCTCGACCTCGTGCGGGAAGTCGGCGGGCAGGCGCCGGTTCGACAGGCGGTCGCCGTGCTGGGAGTGCTTCTCCGCCTGCCAGGGCAGGGGGACGGCCGGCGGGAGGTCGTCGGGGCGGCGGACTTGGAGGGCCTGGAATTCCTTGTACGAGTCGGTGCTCACGGTGGTGGTCGCCCTTCAGTTCGTCGGGTAGAGGTCGGCGCGCGGGGTGTTCTCGGTGAGCCAGCGGCGGAACGGGTGCGTGCGCCCATCGACGGCCAGGCGGTCGTACCGCTCCTTCACCGTGGTGTGGTGCTGGCCGATCGCCTCGCCCAGCTCGCGGAACGACATCTTGTCGCGGTCCGTCTCCGGCTCGCGGGCCGCCAGCATCAGCTCCTCCTCGATGGCGGCCAGTCGCATCTTCAGGCGGCGGATGTCGCCCAGCCCCTCCCGAATCAGCTTCTGCTCCAGGGGTTTGCCGGACTGGATGGCGTCCATCGCCAGGATGGCGGTGTCCGCCTCGTCCGCGATCTGCCACTGCTTCCCGCCGTGGAACGCGAGCGTGTACGTGTGCACCCCGTCCGGCCAGTACGCGGTCCGGCCGGCGACCTCGCGGGGCTCCAGGCCCGGTCGGCTCGCGGTCGTCGGCTCCTCCGCCGGGTGCGGGAGCGGCCGGTGCTGAGAGGTCGTCATGTGCGGTTCCCTTCGTCGGTGTTGGGGTTCCCCAACACCCTTGACTGTAGGGGTTCCCCAACACCTGGGCAAGCGGTTCGCGACATCCCGCCCGGCCTTCGTAACCGGTTGTCATCCCGGCTGGAGGTGGCGGCGCCCATCACTGCCGGTCTGGTGGCGGCGGCCGCCCGTGCCGGGCTCGCGTCGGTCGCAAGGCAACGGGCGCTATCCGAGGTGCGGGCCCAGGGACGAGCCGGGCCCGAACTCCGTGACGTTCTGTCGGCCTTCGTCGGCCTTGGCCTCGCTGTGCTTGGACCCGTCCTGCTCCTCGCCTGCATCTACCGTGGGCTCGGCGTTCTCGGCCTGCTGCTCGGCACAGTCCTGCTTGCAGCCGTCGGGTTCGTCGGCTGGCGGCTGCGCCGGACGGTCGTCCGTCGACGCGGCGGCACCTACACGTCGGCAGAGTTGGCCAGGCTTGACGAGCAAGGCCTGGGGGTGGCGGCCGAACGGATGCTGAGCCGCGATGGCTGGCACGTCATCTCCATGCCCTACCGGGGACGGCCCCGTCTGTACGCGCGCGACCGCGGCGGCCGCCAGCTCGATGTGGCATTCCGTCCACCGGACGAGGCGCCGGCCGACGAGGACGCGCCCACCGTTGTGGCCCCCCTGCGGGAAGTAGGCCGTCCCGGGGTTGACCACCTGATTCGCGTTGTGGTCAGCAAGGGCTCGTACAGCCGCACGGATGTGCTGTGGGCCTCCCGCCAGGGCGGTGCCCGCCTGGTCGACGGCCGCCAACTGCAACAGTGGGCCGCCGGGACCCCCTTGGACGACCTGGGCCTGCCCGGCTGACAGCCGACCAAGATCGTTTGGCGAAGCGCGGACCGCCCCGGGCGCCGCTCCGGCGGCGGGCCCTCCCTCGACGGTTCGGGTAACAGTACTGTTACCCACCTGACCGGAATACTCAACGGTCAGATGGGCATGGCGGGGTAGCCCCTCGGCGGTGACGGTGGGGGGCTGCTTGCGGGGCTTGGGGGGGTTGGTCAGGTGGTTGCCGGGGTGAGGGTGACGTCGTGGCCGAGGGCCTTGAGTTGGCGGACGAGGTCGCGGCTCTTGCGCTGGGGGTCGAGGTTGCGGGTGTGGAAGTCGGGGCCGAGGTCTCGGTAGCGAGCGGTGGGGTCGTTCATCAGGTGCCAGACGGACACCAGGATGGAGCGGGCGACGGCGACGAGGGCTTTCATGTGGCCGCGGCGTTTGACGATGCGGCGGTAGCGGGCGCCGAGGAAGGTGTCGGTGCGGGCGGCGGAGACCGCCGCCTCGCCGGGGGCCCCGCGGAGCCAGGGGTTGCCCTTGCCGGTGGGGCCGGAGGTGTTCTTCCCGCCGGACTGGATGGTGCGCGGGGAGAGCTTGGCCCAGGAGACGAGATGTCCGGCGGTTGGGAAAACCGGCATGTCCAGGCCGGTCTCGGCGAGGACCACCTGCGCGGTGTCCGGGCCGAGACCAGGAATCTCGTCGAGGCGCTCGGTGTCGGTAATCGGTATCAGGGTGGTTTGGCCGGGGCCTTTGCCGTCCTCGGTGGTGGACAGTTCGGCCAGACGGACGGTGATCCGGGCGGTGAGCTTGTCGGTCTGCACGGTGAGGTAGTCAACGGTGTCCAGCAGCATCCGGCACATGAATCCGTGGTGCTCTTCGAACCGGCCGGTCAACGATTCGGCCAGGGTGGCGTGGCTGGCCTTGATGGTGCCGTGGGCCAGGTCCGCGAGGGCCTTGGGGCTGCGTTCCCCGGCGATGAGGGCTTCGAGCATCGCCCGGCCGCAGACGCCGAAGATGTCGGCGATCACGGTGGAGAGCTTGATCTGGGCGTCTTCGAGGAGTTTCTCGGTGCGCTGCTTGTGGCGGGTGCGCTCGTGGGTCATCACCGCACGCGCCCGGGTGAGGCCGCGCAGTTCACGGACCGGTCTGGGGGGGAACGAACGAGGCCCGGAGCATGCCGCGCTCGGCCAGCTTCGCTAGCCAGACCGCGTCCAGACGGTCGGTCTTCGGCCGGCCCGGGACGTTCTTGACGTCACGGGCGTTGACCAGCCAGCACTCCAGGCCACGCGACTCCAGCAGGAAGAAGTACGGCTTCCAGTAGGTCGATGTGGCTTCCATGACCACGCGGGTGACGCCCTGGCAGATGAGGTGGTCGGCTAGGTCCAGGATCGCGCCGGATGTCGCGACGGTGCTGAAGACGTGCTGGGTCCGAAAGCCCGGCCTGTCCTCGTGCGGCAGGCGCACGCACACCATCCCGGACGCCTTGGCGATATCGATCGCCGCGACCCGTTCCACGAGCTCGGCCGCCTGCTCGATCTCCTCGATGTCCTCGGTCTCAGCCATGGCCCCCTCCCCTTCACACTCTGCCAGGACAGGACGGTGCCTGCCCGTGGGACCGCTGGGGGAGCGAGAATCTGACCGGCGTGCTCGGAGGCAACAGTGCGTGGCCCCTCTGCGGTCCCGGCGCCAGACTGACCTACGGGCTCACAGTCCAACGAAGCATCGGGGTCGGCGGGCAGGCACCACAGCCATGTTTTCACGCCAGCAAGGACCCTGGTGGCTAATTCAGTGCTCGGTTGATGCTGCGCCAGCGGGTTCGGGATCATGGGGTGCGGTCGTCACGTCTGGTATCCGGCCGTAGGA
>NZ_JBWKJV010000089.1:0-9749 GCF_056432045.1 Streptomyces sp. NPDC045701
CATGGCAGCATAGGTGACCAACGTGAAGCCCCCGGTGAACAGGCGGTCTTGTGAGAGACCTGTCCTACCAGGGGCTTCACGTCTGCCCGCAGCCGACTTCACGTCCAAGCAGCCGCGAGATCATTTCGCTGAGAAAACCTCAGTGCAAGACTGCCCGGTTCCTGGTGAAGGCCAAGAAGAAGTGGGCTTGCTCCGCTTTGACGGACATCTGAGATCAGGGGTTTCGGCCCCGCACGGATGATGTTCATCATGGAGAGCATGGGTAAGGAGAAGCCAAGCCTTCGCCGCTCGTTCGCGCAGTTCAAAGCGGGGAGCGTGGAGCTGTGCCGGCGTAATGACCGGTCGGTCGGTCAGGTCGCGAAGGACTTCGGCCTGCCACCTCGCCCGCCAGTTGTCCGAGGCCCTTCAGAGATCTACTAAACGGCATGCCATCTGCGAACGGCCCGGACGCCCCGACGCGGCCGCTAAGCCGGTGATGGAGCGTAGGCTGGTGACAGATCGGGAAGCACTGGGAGGTGCCATGGCCCCAACGGCATGGATAGAGGGCATCCCAGGGGGTCATTCCGGCCCCGTGCCCAGCGGCGGTAGTGCCAGCGTCGACGTCAGGGCCCTACTGGAGCGGGCTCGTGCTCTGTGGGCCCCAGAACTCCGGGCCGGCATTGAACGGTTCCCTCCGCCGATCGCGGCGGCCGCGGGTTATCACTTCGGCTGGCTTGACGAGCAGGGACGGCCCTCGGCCGGGGACGGGGGCAAGGCGGTCAGGCCGGCGCTTGCATTGCTCGCCACGCAAGCCGCCGGAGCGGATGCGAGAGCCGGTGTTCCCGGTGCCGTCGCGGTGGAGCTGGTTCACAACTTCTCCCTTGTGCACGACGACCTCGTGGACGGGGACGAGCAGCGTCGGCATCGAGACACCGTGTGGAAGGTGTTTGGGCCCGCCCAGGCCGTGCTCGTCGGGGACGCACTCTTGGCGCTGGCCATCGACTTCCTCCTCGGGGCAGATACCCCTCAAGCGGCACGGGCCGCGCGCCGGCTGACGACCGCCAGTCGACGGCTGGTCGAAGGCCAGGCCCTGGACCTCGCGTACGAGCGCCAGGACCGGGTCAGCGTTGCTGAGTGCTTGGAGATGGAGGGCAAGAAGACCGGGGCGCTGTTGGCGGCAGCCCTTTCCGTGGGTGCGGTCCTGGGCGGCGCTGACGAGGCGAGAGCCAATGACCTGGAAGGCTACGGCTACCACGTCGGTCTGGCGTTCCAGGCAATTGACGATCTTCTCGGGATCTGGGGTGACCCCCGAGTCACGGGAAAGCCGCAGTGGAGCGACCTGCGTCACGGCAAGAAGTCCCTGCCCATCGTCGCCGCTCTCGCTGCCGGAGGAGCGGCTTCGGAGCAGCTTCGGGACCTGTTCGCGGCTGACGCCAAGAGTTCCTCCCGCGGGCTGTCCTCGGAGGAGTGTGCCGCGCGGGCCACTCTTATCGAGGACGCCGGTGGCCGTCATTGGACCGAGGAGGAGGCTCAACGGCAATATGCGGCAGCAGTACAATTCCTGGACACACTGGACATGGCGGAGAACGTTCGAAACGAGTTTGTCGCCGTGGCCGACTTCATTGTTGCCCGGAGGCGATGACCCACATGTCCGTCCGTCGCTGGTAACCCCGGATGAGCCCCATGCGTCTTCTGCACTGTGGCCATCCCCGCGAGAACCTCTGTATTTTTTTTCAGCGTCAGGCGGACACCAGCTCCGGCCCCAGCTTGTGTGCTCACATCGGTTAGCAGGGAGCCTTGGCCATGACTATGAGTGGAGACAAACGGGTTCTTTTGGCAAGCCCGCGGGGGTATTGCGCAGGAGTGGCAAGAGCGGTGGAAGTCGTCGAAAGGATGCTCGCCACGGAGGGGCCCCCCGTCTACGTACGGAAGGAAATCATCCACAACCAGCATGTCGTGCAGGCGCTCCGTCAGCGTGGTGCGATCTTCGTGAACGAACTAGACGAGGTTCCCAAGGGCGCGCGGGTCGTATTCTCGGCCCACGGCGTATCTCCGGCCGTGCGTGTCGAGGCACGTGACCGCAACCTGCGGACCGTGGACGCGACGTGCCCCCTCGTAACGAAGGTTCACCGCGAGGCACAAAGGTACGCCCGTGAGGGATACCGCATCATGCTGATAGGTCACGACGGACACGAGGAAGTGGAGGGGACGCTCGGTCAGGCCCCCGACTCCATAGATTTGATCGATCAAGATCAGGACGTGGAGAATGTCTCCGTGGATGATCAGTCCCGGGTTGTGTGGTTGTCGCAGACAACGCTCAGTGTTGACGAGGTGATGGAGCGTGTCGCGCAACTTCAGGACAAGCTGCCCAGGCTGGAAGCCCCCCCGAGCGACGATATCTGTTATGCGACGCAAAATCGGCAGGCGGCTGTGAAAGCCATAGCAGGAGAATGCGACGTTGTGCTCGTCGTCGGTTCGCAGAACTCTTCCAATTCCCGTCGCCTCGTGGATGTCGCCCTGCTCGCAGGTGCGTCCGCAGCCCACCTTGTTGACGCAGCGGACGAAGTAAGGGAGGAATGGCTCTGTGACGCTCGCACGGTGGGTGTGACAAGCGGCGCGTCAGTGCCGGATGTCCTCGTAGAGGATCTACTCTCCTGGCTCGCGGAACATGGCTGGGAAGACGTCAAAGAGGTTACAGTGGCACGAGAGAGCCAGACTTTTGCCCCACCCCGTGACGGGGACTGACGAGGGTGCCGGCCGGAACTCGCTCGATCGCTGTCCTTCGGCGCGGTGGAATGCTAGGTGGCCCGCATGAAGAGTATTTCTCAATCGTTCGTCGAAGCACGGCGTGATGACTGTGTGCTGGACCAGGTGGCCGACGTCGACCGCCTCCGTTCCATGACACCACCGGAGCTCGCGGAAGCGAGTGAGCACATACGACGTTTTCTGATCGACCAGGTCACCCGCGCAGGAGGGCACCTTGGCTCAAACCTCGGCGTTGTGGAACTGACTCTGGCCCTTCACCGGGTGTTCGACTCCCCGGAGGATCCCATCCTCTTCGACACCGGCCATCAGGCCTACGTGCACAAGATCCTCACGGGGCGCCGTACGTCGTTTGACCGCCTGCGCGTCCACGAGGGACTCTCGGGATATCCCAGTCGAGCCGAGTCCGCCCATGACATCATAGAGAACTCCCATGCCTCAACGGCTCTTTCATATGCTTGCGGTCTGGCCAAGGCCTACAGCCTCCAGCATCGCGTGGATCGCGCGGTGGCCGTCGTCCTTGGTGATGGGGCTCTCACCGGGGGGATGTGCTGGGAGGCATTTAACAACATGGCGCTTCTCCGGCACCCTATTGTCGTCGTCCTGAACGACAACGGCCGATCCTATTCCGTCACCGAAGGCGCAGTGGCGGATCACCTGGAATTTCTGCGCTCATGCCAACCGACGGAAGGAACAATCACCGGGAAAGACCCTCGCAACCTGTTTGAGAGCTTGGGGATGCGATATCTGGGACCGGTGAACGGGCATGACATCCCGGCAGTGGAATCAGCGTTGCGTCGAGCGCGATCCCTGGGCGTGCCGGTGGTCGTTCACTGCGTGACGAAGAAGGGAAAGGGCTACGCCCCTGCAGAAACCGACGAGGTGGACTGCCTGCATGCCGTCAGCCCGGCGGCTTCCAGCCTCAAGGACGGTGAGAGCAGTACCACCTGGACGAATGTCTTCAGTAGCGAAATAGTCGCCCTGGGACAACGTCGTCCTGATGTCGTGTGCGTGACTGCCGCAATGCTTCATCCGGTAGGCCTCTCAGACTTCCAGCGCATGTTCCCCGGTCGTGTAGTTGATACGGGCATCGCAGAGCAGCATGCCGTCACCGCTGCGGCGGGAATGGCGCTAGCGGGCCTGCGACCGGTCGTCGCCCTCTACTCCACATTCCTCAACCGGGCCTTCGACCAGGTTCTGCTGGACGTGGCGCTGCACGAACTTCCTGTGCTATTCGTCTTGGACCGTGCGGGCGTGACCGGCCCTGACGGTCCTTCACACAACGGGGTGTGGGACCTCTCGGTCTTCTCGGTCGTCCCTGGTTTACGAGTGGCAGCACCACGAGACGCGGAAGGCCTGCGAGAACTGCTCCGGGAGGCTCTCGAAGTCGACAGCGGCCCTACCCTGATCCGCTTCCCCAAGGGATCGACCGGCGCCCCGGTGCCGGCAATCGGCCGGGTGGGGCTGACCGATGTCCTGCACGGACCGGGAACGGGCGAGATCATGCTGGTCGGCGTGGGCCCCATGGCCCAGGTATGTCTGTCCACCGCCCATGCTCTTGAACAGATCGGCAGATCTGTCACCGTGGTTGACCCTCGTTGGGTCCTGCCGCCAGATGACTCCCTCATTACCTTGGCAGCCTCCCATAAGGTCGTGTTGACCGTCGAGGACGGTATACGAGTGGGAGGCGTCGGCAGCGCCCTGGCCCAGACATTGACCGACTCAGGCATCATCACACCGGTTCACACACACGGCCTGCCTCGTCGGTTCCTCCAAGCCGCGGGCCGTGAGCAACTTCTACACGCACACGGCTTCCACCCGCAAGACCTCCTCCAGACCGCGTTGCGAGCCATTGAGGCTGCCAACCGAGGCACAGAGCAGCCCGACACCCGCCGGCCGGGACAATCCGGGAGTCTTCGATGAACAGTCCAGTAGACCTGGGAATCCCGTCGCCTCCACCGTTGCCATTGAGTAAACGGCGAGAGACACGACAGATTCATGTAGGGCACGTGGGCGTCGGAAGCAACTATCCCATCTCGGTTCAGTCCATGACCACCACCGTGACAGCCGATATCGACAGGACCCTGCAGCAGATAGCCGAACTGACCGCTGCCGGATGCGACATCGTCCGCGTCGCTTGTCCCACCCAGGACGACGCCGACGCACTGCCAGCCATTGTCAAGAAATCTAAAATTCCTGTCATCGCAGACATTCACTTTCAGCCCAAATACGTTTTTGCGGCCCTGGACGCTGGCTGCGCCGGCGTGCGCGTGAACCCGGGAAATATCAGAAAGTTTGATGATCAGGTCAAAGAAATCGCGCGAGCAGCAAAAGGGAGCGGCATCCCCATCCGTATCGGTGTCAATGCCGGTTCGCTGGATTCCAGGCTCCTCACGAAATATGGAAAAGCCACCCCCGAAGCTCTGGCTGAATCCGCATTGTGGGAGGCTGGCCTTTTCGCCGAACACGACTTCCATGATATCAAAATATCCGTAAAGCACAATGACCCGGTCGTCATGATTCAGGCTTACCGTCTTCTCGCTGAACAGTGCCACTACCCCCTGCATCTCGGCGTCACCGAAGCAGGCCCCGCCTTCCAGGGAACAATAAAGTCCGCAGTGGCCTTTGGCGCACTGCTCTCGGACGGTATTGGTGACACAATTCGCGTTTCCCTGTCCGCCCCCCCTGTTGAAGAGGTGAAGGTCGGTCTCCAAATTCTCCAGTCACTTGGCCTTAGAGAGCGCAAGCTGGAAATTGTCTCCTGTCCGTCCTGCGGCCGGGCACAAGTCGACGTTTACAAGCTGGCGGAAGAAGTGACAGCAGCCCTCGACGGACTCGACGCACCCCTGCGGATCGCGGTCATGGGATGCGTGGTGAACGGGCCCGGAGAAGCACGAGAAGCAGACCTCGGAGTCGCTTCCGGGAACGGAAAGGGTCAAATCTTCGTCAAGGGGAAGGTAGTGAAAACCGTACCTGAAAGGAAAATCGTGGAAACTCTCATAGAAGAAGCACTCCTATTGGTCCATGAAGACCACGCCGACATAATGACCTAAGCATTCCGAAGGTGAGTCGAGGTCACTCGGACTCAATCCGTTGATCCGAAACGCCCTCTAATACTTCTTCACCCAGCCACGAAGGGTCTCCGGGTATATCCGAGTACCCAGTGCTGCAGCCGTGAGTGTGTTGGGCGGGTGCCGCGCTGTTCTGTTCATGCAGGCGGAGCGTGCGGTCGGGCTGTTCGAGGAGTTCTTCGCCTCGCTGGCTGGGGTGTTCGGCAGGGGGGACCGGCGCCGGTCGAGACCGCGAAATCCGACTGCGGACTGGATCACTACGAGGTCCGTACCTGGGACGCCTCGCACCGCCACATCACCCTCGCGATGGCCGCCCTCGCCTTCCTCGCCATCACCGCCACCCGCACCGACGCCACCGGGGACCTGCCCCCGGACCTGACCGCGCAGGGCGAGAAACCCGGAATGCCAGAAGAGGGGGCAGTGATCGGCCTATAGGCCTGATCCGCTACAGCGCCGAAGAGATCCGGCGTCTCCTCAACCGCCTTTCCTGGCACCCGCCGCCCCTCCCGGCTACTACCCTCGCCATCGCCCAGTCCCTGTGGCGCCGCACCCACCAGACCCCCGCTCATCGAAGCCACCACACCACCCGCGACCGGCCGACTTCGATCTGGACAGCTTCCTCACGGAACTCCGGCGAGTATTTCTCGGTGGCGCCACTTCTCCCTCGTTTCTGGTTCAGGGCGATCTCATTGGACCCTGCCCGGAAACTTCGAGGCACCTCACTCACTGGCTGGTCAGCCCGCCCTCACGCCCTCAATAAAGCGGCCGGCCACGTCGATGCGCGCGTCGAGTGTCATGGGCGTCTGCCCGAGGTCGAGGAACAGTTCGTGGACACCTGCTGCGGCCGCGGTCCGTGCATAGTCGATATATTGGCCGACAGTTCCTGAGTGGGGGACCTGTTCGGGATCGACCTTCTTGTCCGTGATCACGGTGTTCACCCGGAGCGCCATGCGCAGGGCGGAGGGGTCCCGTCCTGAGTCCTGGGCCTCTTTGAGGATAGTGCCCCACATTCTCATGAGGTACGGCATCGGCATGCCCGCGGGCAACCAACCGTCGGCCCGCCGGGCGATCCTGCGCATGCCCGTGGGGTTGAACGCCGCCAGCAGCACGGGCGGTCCCGGGCGCTGGTGCGGCTTAAGCCCCACGACAGTCTCTGGAATGCTGAACAAGGGCCCCGCATGGGCAAATTCGTCGTTGGTCCAGTACTTCTCCAAGACGTCCAGTGTCTCGTCGAGTCGCGAGCCCCTGCCCTTCCACGGCACGTTCACAGCGGTGTACTCCTCGGGCATCCAGCCGAGACCCAATCCGACGTTCAGCCGACCGCAGCTAAGGACGTCGAGGGTCGTCAGCGCCCGGGCCAACAACAGGGGCGGCAGCCACAGACCGTTCAAGGTGCTCGTGCCGAGACGGACCCGGCTGGTGTGCGCGGCGGCGAAGGTAAGGGCTACGAGCGGGTCCATGTGGTTCTCGTAGTCCCGAGGCATCACCGGATCGACGCCCGGATACGGCGCGCTCGGCAAGCGAGGGGCGAGAACCCGATCTCCCGTCCACAGGGAGTCGTATCCCGCTTCCTCGGCTGAACGGCTGACACGGGAGATGGAATCCGCATCGGCGTCGGGACCGAAGGTGGGAATGGCCAGACCCAAGCGCATGTAAGTTCCTTAAGTTGGTGTCGGCGATAAACGTATCGCCTTGAATGCTGCTTATGATGAGGCTGTTTGTCCGTAAGCTTTTCAAGTCGGCCACTGATCAGGTGACGGGACAGCTCCCGTGACAGGCCGGGCCCCGGATCGTTGAGCGAGATGCCTGACGCCTTCACACCGCAGCCGCGGGCTTCCCTGGTTCCATATCGTGCCGTACTTGATGTCCCGCACGCACTTGTGGAGTGGGTGACGATGCTGATCGTCACCTGCCAGGGTGAACGCCGCTGCAAGCTCTCCCGTGGCATAGGGCGCTGGTCGCCCTGGTGCATCATCTGCGCAAAAACGACACCCTGGCCCGGATCCCCTCCAGGTTCTCCATCAACCGTGGGTACCGCTTACGCCTGTGTCCGCGACGTCGTCGGTGTTCTGGCGGCACGCGCACCGGGCCTGACCGCAGCCCTGCGCGCCGCGGATGCCCGCTACGTGCTGCTGGACGGCACCCTGGCCGAGTGCGACCGGTCCGGCGACAGCCGGGCGGGCTATTCCGGCGAGCACCGCCGCCATGGGGCGACCTGCAGGTCATCACCGCTCCGGACGAACGCTGATTGGATTTCCCCGCCTCTGGCCAGACGGACGCATGACCTCACCGCGGCCCGCCGGCACCTGATCATCGCCACCTGCATCCGCCTGGGCATCCCGGTCCTCGCGGACAAGGGATACCAGGAGTTGTCGGCGACATCATCGCCGTGCCCGCCCGACGACGCCCGGCCAGGATCTCACCGCCGCCAAAGACAAGTCCGTCAACCAGGCACACGCCCGCCTTGGGCACCCCGTCGAGCGAGCGATCGCCCGGATCAAGACCGGGTGGATCCTCCCGCAAGGCTCGACCAGCCCCAACAGACTCACGCTCATCACCAAGGCGATCCTCACCCTGGAGACTCAACGCTGAAAATGCTCAGTGCTTCGCCGGGCCTGACGAGATCACCCAGTCCACCACACTGGCCACAGCCCAGCGCAACGCCCGAGCCAGGCCAGCGGTCTGGGGCAGACACGCACCACCCACCCGCCAGCTACGCCGCCGCTGCGTGCACTCCTCCCTCACTTATCAGCCACTGCTGAATGCGCAAGTCTGCAGGTTCCGAAATTTACTTCGGTTAAGCAGAAGAAGTACGCGGAAGAGCAGAGGAGCGTGCTTCTTGATATATACTCTTTCCGTTGCATTCGCATGGCTCTCCATCCACGGGATCATCCACTGGATGTGTCCTATCGGCACCCCTTTCGCAATCCCCTTTTCCACACCACGCCATTCCTTGTCAGAGAGATGTCTGATGATCAGGGGGAACATTTCGCGCTCTTCCTGGGGAATGTGGGCCTCAAGGAGATTACTCAGTTCCATAGCGCTGACCGCGAGTGCACTGAAGTCCAGTCCAGGCTCAACGCCACGTGCTGCAGCAACCGTCTGCTGCAGCACTGTTTCGAGCGTTTCGTGATCTTTAGCCAGAGACGGCAAATCCGTATCCGGGCCCCCGGCCGCGAAGAGGAGCGGCTGGATCAGATGGTCTTCCCGCTCGTGATGATGGCGGATTTCGACACACAAAGACTCGACGTACTGCCGGAGCGCGCTGGCCTGTGCTCTGCTGCAGCGTTCAGGCCTTACAGAGAAATGCCCGGCCAGGTGGGCCACCCGCTTCGCATCTTCTCTCATGGCTCGGTGGACGAGCCGGAAGCTTGTCAGATCAGGTTCGCTCGGAACATGAGCCCTCATATCGCCTGCCCTGCTTTCATTAGAACATGTGGCCTGCCATATCGCGGCAGCGCTGGCAGACCTGCGCACTCTCGTAAATAGACGCAATGCGTGTGCTAGTAACGCTGCCCAGGAGTTGAGCGCATGTCAATCGCTGACCTTCCTCCGGTGGGCTCGGCTTGGTCTTGGTCAGCCCAGTACTCCCCCGACATCCCGTGTTCTTCCAGTGCGGATCTATTGCGAGGGTAAGGGTCTCGGTGTGGTGGAGCCACTCAATGCCATGTGCCACAGGTGAGGTTCGCGTCTTCTGGGCGGCCGGGTCGCTGGCGTCGTGCGCGGCAGACCCAGAAACCACCGCCCCTGACCCCAGCCGACACCAGGTACTACAGCCGTGCGTGTCTGTTGGGTGCGTGACGCGTTGTTCCGTTCGTGGAGACGGAGCGCGCGGTAGAGGTGTGGTCGGGCTGGTTCGAGGAGTTCTTCGCCTCGATGGCCTGGGTGTTCGGCCGGGTGGACCGGCGGCGGACGGCGGTGGCGTATCTCAAGGCG
>NZ_JBWKJV010000090.1:0-9585 GCF_056432045.1 Streptomyces sp. NPDC045701
CATCTTCCATCCCGACTGGAACTACACGGTGCTCGCGACCCCACGGGCCGACGCGACACGCCCGAGCTGAAGGAAGTAGTTTTCGCGCGAGCCCTTAGCTTGACGTTTAACCTCGCTCGTCACCCGACCTGCTGATCTGCGGTGTTTCCCGGGACAGCGGAGGCGGCCGTTCTCCACGCTTCGAGGTGTCGAGTCAGGAAGCACCAGAGAACGGCCGCTGTGTATGAGTCTGTCTGCCGACGTGTCCGGACGCGAGGCGTTGGATGTGTTGTCCCGCTTTCGTGTCGAGTTCTACGACTGCCTGTATGCCCGGGCTGACGCGCTTTTCGAGCTGACCGACGCGGTGCTGTGTGCGGACGGGCCGGTGAACACCCTGGTCGAGCTGTCGCTGACGGCCGAGCACCGGCGCGGGCACGGCGCCTTGTACTCGGGGGCCGAGGAACATCCGTGTCAGATCGTGCGCTAAGCCTTCTCTGAGCTGCTTGAGGCTTTGACCTGGGGTGATTGTGCGGCGGAGCCTTCGTGGGTCGTTGTTGTCGATCTTCGGAGAGCTGTTGTGGTCGTGGAGTTCTTGTCGGATGAGCAGGCGGCCCGATATGGGGCGTTTGATGGAGTTCCGTCTCGTGCGGAGTTGGAGCGATATTTCTTTCTGGACGACGCGGACCGGGAGGCGGTGCAGGCCAAGCGGCGTGCGCACAATCGGCTGGGTTTCGCGGTCCAGCTCACGAGCGTGCGGTACCTGGGTCGGTTCATGCCGGACCCGCGGCAGGTGCCGGCGGCGGTTGTCGAGTACCTGGCCGAGCAGTTGGAGATCGCGGACCCGTCGTGCCTGCAGCAGTACGGCGAGCGGGACGGGACGGCCCGTACGCATGCCGGGGAGATTCAGGAGGACGGCGGGTGGAAGGACTTCTCCGAGGTTTCGGAGGAGTTGAGCCAGTGGCTGGATGCGCGGGCCTGGACGACTGGTGACGGGCCGAAGGCGCTGTTCGACGCGGCTGCGGGGTGGCTGCACGAGCGGCGGGTGCTTCTGCCCGGTGCGAGCCGTCTGGCCCGGCTGGTGGGCAGTGTGCGCGAGGCGGCGAACCAGCGGCTGTGGGACACCCTCTACGGGCTGCTGAATACCGGGCAGCGGGCGGTGCTGGACTCGTTGTTGACCGTGCCGTCCGGCGCGCGGGTCTCGGAGCTGGACCGGCTGCGGCGCGGTCCGGTGCGGGTGTCGGGCCCGCAGATGAAGTGGTCCCTGGAGCGGGCGGGGGAGATCGCTGACCTGGGGATGGGGGAGCTGGACGTCACAGGGATACCGCCGCGGCGCCTTGCGGAGCTGTCGCGGTACGGGGTGGACGGCAAGGCGACGCTGCTGCGGCGACACGGGGACTCGCGCCGTCTGGCGACGCTGCTGGCCACCGCGGTGCACCTGACGACCAGGGCGGTGGATGACGCTCTGGACCTGCTGGAGGTTCTGGTCGCCACGAAGCTGCTGGCCAAGGCCGAGCGGGAGACCGTCAAGGAGAAGATCAGGACGCTGCCGAGGGTGGAGCGTGCGTCGGCGAAGCTGGCGACCGCGTTCCAGGTCGTTTTCGATACGACCTCCGAGCAGGTCGACACCGACACCGGCGAGGTCAGCGGGCCGAAGGTGGCTTCGTTCGAGGCGATGTGGGAGCAGATCGAGGCGGTGGTGCCGCGTCGGGAGCTGGCGGCGGCGATCGCCGCGCTGTTCGAGCTGACGCCGCCGCTGGACTCGGACGCGGACGAGGCGTGGAGGGCGATGCTGGTCACCCGGTTCGGCACGGTGCGGCCGTTCCTGAAGCTGCTGGTCAAGGTCGTGGACTTCGGTGCGACCCCGGAGGGGCTGCCGGTCTTGCAGGCGCTGCAGTCGTTGCCGGAGCTGATGGGCCGCAAGAAGGTCGGCCCCTCCGAGATCGACACGGGCCTGCTGGTGGGGTCGTGGCGGCGCCTGGTACTCGCGGCCCCGCACCTGGAGCCGGGCACGGTGGACTGGAAGGCGTACGTGTTCTGCGTGCTGGAGCAGTTCCACCGGATGCTGCGCCGGAAGGAGGTGTTCGCGAAGAACTCCTCCAAGTGGGGCGACCCACGCGCGAAGCTCCTGGCCGGGGAGGCGTGGGAGCAGGCCAAGCCCACCGTGCTGGCCTCCCTCGGACTGCCGGCGGTGGCGGGAGAGCATCTGGCAGCACGGTCCGCGCTGCTGGACGGCACCTACCGTGAGGTGGCCGGACGGCTGCCGGAGAACTCCCAGATCGTGTTCGACGAGGACGGACGGCTGCACTTCGCCGCGCTGGAGCCGGAGCCGGAACCTGCTTCCCTGCTGGATCTGCGGGCGGCGGTGAACGCGATGCTGCCGCGTGTGGACCTGCCGGAGGTGCTGCTGGAGGTGTTCTCCTGGACCGGCGCCGACCAGGCGTTCACCTCGGTCACCGGAGGCGAGGCCCGCCTCAAGGGCTTGCACGTCACGATCGCGGCGCTGCTGGTGGCCCACGGCTGCAACGTGGGATACACCCCGGTCATCGGCGGCGTCGACGCGCTGAAGTACGGACGGCTGTCCCATGTTGACCAGACGTATCTGCGCCTGTCGACCTACCGGGCCGCGAACGCCACCTTGATCCAGGCCCAGGCGTCGATCCCGCTTGCCCAGGCGTGGGGCGGCGGGCTGGTGGCCTCGGTCGACGGGATGCGGTTCGTCGTCCCCGTGCCGAGCGTGTACGCGCGGCCGAACCCGAAGTACTTCGGTCGCCGGGGCGGCGCGACCTGGCTGAACATGATCAACGACCAGGCTGCCGGGCTCGGCGGGAAGGTCGTGGCCGGCACCCCGCGCGACTCGCTGTACGTGCTGGACGTCCTCTACGACCGCGACGGCGGTAAACGCCCCGAGATGATCGTCACCGACACTGCCAGTTACAGCGACATCGTGTTCGGCCTGCTCACACTCGCAGGGTTCGCGTACGCGCCACAGCTGGCCGACCTGCCGGACCAGAAGATGTGGCGCATCAACCGTACCGCCGACTACGGCGCCTTCCAGGACGCCGCCCGCGGCCGGGTCCACCTGGACCGCATCGAGCGGCACTGGGAGGACATCCTGCGGATCATCGGCTCCATCCACACCGGAGCCGTCCGCGCCTACGACGTGATCCGGATGCTGTCCCGCGACGGGCGCCCCACCCCGCTGGGGGACGCGATCGCGCACTACGGGCGGATCGCCAAGACGCTGCACATCCTGCGCCTGGCCGACGAACCCGCCTACCGCCGCAAGATCAAGGTGCAGGCCAACCTCCAGGAAGGCCGTCACGCGCTCGCCCGGAAAATCTTCCACGGCAAGGCCGGGCAGCTCTACCAGCGCTACCAAGACGGAATGGAGGACCAGATCGGCGCGCTCGGCCTGGTGCTGAACGCGCTCGTGCTGTTCAACACCCGGTACATGGACGCCGCCGTCACCCAGCTCCGTGCGGACGGATTCGATGTCCGTGACGAGGACGTCGCCCGGCTCTCCCCGTTCGTCCGCCACCACGTGAACATGCTCGGCCGGTACTCCTTCCAGCTCCCTGATCTGCCCGGCGGAATGCGGCCCCTGCGCGACGAGCAGGCCACCGACGAGGAATAGCTGGCCCTGGTCCGGGTGGATGAGTTGGCGGTTCATCCATGTTGGCGCAGGTTGTGGATGCGGGTGAGTACTTCGTCGACGTGCGGGCGTACCTGGGCCTTGAGTTCGTGGCTCCAGGTCTCGTCCTGGTAGTGGCAGGTGCGGTACAGGTCCCTGGCGTGCTCCAGGGCGGGGCGGTGCTCCGGGGGGAGGCGGGTGAGGACCCAGTCCGCGGCGATGTCTTTGGGCTCGATCTTGCCGGTGGCAAGGGTGGTCCAGATGCGGGCGAGGGTGAGCAGGACGTTGCGGGTGTCGTCGGCGAGGTTGTCGAGGAGTTCGGGGATGCCCGCGACGCTCGCCCGGACGAGGTCGGCATGAGGCACAGGGTCGAGGAGCTGGGCGGGCGGCGGGCCGGTGAGGGGGTGGTCGCCTGCCAGCACTGTGGTGAGCGTGATAGCCAGATCCGGCATGAGGTAGGGCTGCGGGGGCTGCCCTCCTTCTTGTAGGTCTTCGCGGAGCCACTCACCGAACAGGAAGTCTCCGGTCGGCGGGTACCGCCAGGGGCGGACCTCGGCTTGCACGACAACGGTGACTTCGACCGGCCGGACGGTGGGTGTGAGGCCGGAGATCTCCAGCAAGCCCTCGGTAAGCGCCTGCCGCTTGCGCTGGTCCAGGCTCTGCCGCGTGACGGCCAGGACATCGAGATCGCTGGACGGGCCCAGGCCCCCGAGCACGGCGGAGCCGTGGAGATACGTGCCGAGGAGCTCCGGCGCCAGGACGCCGCGGATGAGTCCGACGGTCTGCTCAAGTTGATCCATTACCTCAGTGTGGAGAGCCGCCGCCGCAGGAGGCGTGTCCGAAGGGGCAGATGTATCGGATTGGCCGGTAATCAGGGCTTATTTATGTGCGGGTTTTGTCGCTTTGATGAGAGCGTGACCGACATGAACACTCTCAACGGCCGCTCAGTGGTTCTGCGCCGCGCGACGCCGGATGACGCACCCGCCTTCCGCGCCGCCCTGGCCTGCGAGGAGGTGGCCCGTTGGTGGACGAGGAACGGGTGGCTGGACGTCGAGGGCGATCTGGCCCGGCCCGGTCACCGGCGCCTCGCGATCACAGTCGAGGGCGCGGTGGTGGGAATGATCCAGTGGTGGGCGGAGGAATCGCCGGTCAGCCCCTACGCCACCGTCGACATGTTCCTGCACCCCGACTATCACCGCCGCGGGTACGGCGCCGATGCGCTGCGCACCCTGGTCGGATGGCTGCTGGGCTCCGGCGGACAGCACAGGGTCACGATCGACCCGGCAGCCGACAACATCGCCGCGATCCGCTGCTACGAGAGGGTGGGCTTTCGCCGCGTGGGAGTGCTGCGCCAGTACTGGAAGGACGATGCCGGGCAGTGGCGCGACGGACTCCTGCTCGACCTCCTCGCCGGTGACATGGCAGCGGGTCGGGAAGGCGGACACGGTGACCGTTGAGATCCGTCCCATCGCGTTGGACGAAGCAGCTGACTTCCTGCGGATCGTGCCCGGCTTCGCGGGAACACCGAGCTGGGAGCCGGAACCGCCCGCCTGGCACTCGGGCCTGGGCGTTGCTCCCCGGTTCGACGAGCCCGCGAGCGGCGAGGACCTGGCCAAGGCCGCGGCCGGGCTGCGTGATGTGGACCGTACGCGGGCCGCGTTCGTGGACGGCCGGCTGGTGGGCACCTCGCAGATGCTGTCGCTGGAGGTCACGGTCCCCGGCGCCGGTCCGGTACCGATGGGCGGGCTGACCGCGGTCGGCGTCCTGCCGACCCACCGGCGACGAGGCCTGCTCCGGGACATGATGCGAGCCTTGGTCGACGACTGCCATGAGCGGGGTGAGGCGCTGGCCACGTTGAGCGCCGCGGAAGGCGGCATTTACGGCCGGTACGGCTTTGGCCCCGCGACCTACCAGGCCCGCTGGGAACTCGACATCGCCCAGGCCCGGCGACCGTACCGCCATGAGCAGCAGGGGCGGCTCGAGCTGGTTGACGCCCGGACGGCGAACGCGGTGTGCCCGCGCCTCCACGAGCAGGTCCGGCAGAGCCGGGTGGGCGAGGTCAGCGCGTACCACGGTCTGTGGGACGAGAGGGCCGCCCGCACGGGCGCCTGGCAATACCTCCTGTGGTACGACGACACCGGCACGGTGGACGGCGCAGCCGTGTACCGCATCCCCTGGTCTCCCGACCCCGCGACGGCCGGCACGGTGGAGGTCGACTGGCTGGAAGCCGCCACTACCGCCGCCTACACCGACCTATGGGCCTTCCTGACCAGCCTCGACCTGACCCGACGCGTCGTCGCAGGCAAACGGCCCGTCGACGAAGTACTGCGCTGGCAGCTCACCGACCCCCGCGCCCTGCGCATCACCCGCCAGAGCGACGACCTGTGGGTCCGGCTCATCGACGTCCCCGCCGCACTGGCCAACCGCACCTACCAAGTGCAGGGCTCGCTCGTCGTCGAGGTCACCGACGCGTTCTGCCCGTGGAACCAGGGCCTTTGGCACCTGGAGGGCGGACCGGAGGGGGCCCACTGCCAACGCGCGCCCCGAGGCACGTCGGCGGACCTGTCCCTGAGCTCCACGACCCTCGGGTCGATCTACCTCGGCGGCACGCCCGTCGGGCCACTCGCCGCCGCTGGGCTCATCGACGAGCACACCAGCGGCACGCTGGAGCGGGCCACGGCCATGCTCACCCAGCCACAGGCACCCCACAACGCCATCGGCTTCTGACAGCGGCCGGCATTCGCCCGCCAGAGACTCTCCCGACTGCAACGACGAACGGAGCACCAGCCCCGTGCACCAGCCAGCTGCTTGCCCCGCAGTATCCGTCCCAGGGCCGGGGTCGTTCGCAACACCAGAAGACCCGGTGACGGCGGAACTGTTCCCCTCGACCCTCCCGATCATGGACACCCTCGGCGGAAGCGGTCCCGGACGCGCATGGCTGGACGCACTGCCCCAGACCGTGGCCCGGATGCGCGCCAGATGGTCCCTGGACCTTCAGGCCCCGTTCCACGGTGGCAGCTGCTCGTGGGTGGCGCCCGCCACCTTGCCGGACGGGCTCCCCGTAGTACTGAAGATCAGCTGGCCCCACCGGGAAGCAGCCGGTGAGGTCGAGGCACTGCGTCTGTGGGACGGACACCGAGCTGTGCGCCTCCTGCGGGAGGACTCCGAGCACCACGCACTGCTGCTGGAGCGTTGCGACCCAGGCCACCCCCTCCGGTCTGCCGACCACCTCAGCGCCGAAGAGCGACTGCTGGCGGGCGCGGACATCCTCCGCGCGCTGTGGCGGGTACCGGTGCCTCATCCGACGGGGCTGGAGCAGCTGGCGGACGTCACCTCCGAGTGGGCGGGCCTCGCCGAGGATCGTATGGAGCGGCTCCGGCCCGGCTTTGATGCCGGCCTCGTGGCGCACGGGATCCGTCTGCTGCGCGAGCTACCGGCCACGGCGTCGCGTGAGGTTGTGGTGCATGGCGACTTCAACGCGGGCAACGTGGTCGCCGCTGCCCGCCGTCCGTGGCTGGCCATCGACGCCAAGCCGATGATCGGCGACCCCGGATACGACCCGTGGCCGCTCCTGGAGGAGATCGACGACCCGTTCGCCTACACCGAATCCCACCGTGTGCTGGCCGGACGGTTCGCACTAATGGCTGATGCCCTTGGTGAGGACGTCGGCAGGCTTCAGGCCTGGGGCATCGCCCGGCGGGTGGAACCGCTCTGTACGTGGCGAACGACGGCGACATCCCCGGCGGACTCGACGTCATGCGCGAGGCACGGGTCTTGGCCGACCTGCTGGGTATCTGAGCAGCCCCGCAGCGGTCGGCTCATGGCCTTGAAAGGAACCTGATCATGCGGAGATTCATTCTCACCGGTACACCGGGAGCGGGAAAGACATCGATCCTCGCGGGCCTTGAACGGCTGGGACATCAGGTTGTCAGCGAGGCGGCGACCGATGTCGTGGCCCGGCGGCAGGCATGCGGAGAGGATGAGCCCTGGACGCGGCCATCGTTCATCGACGACATCGTCGCCGAGCAGATCCAGCGGCAGACCGCGGCCGTCATGCCGGGCGTTCGTATCCAGGTCTTCGACCGGTCGCCGGTATGCACCCACGCCCTGGCCAGCTACCTGGGTCTGCCCGTCCCTCCAGTCCTGTCGGCGGAGCTGGAACGGATCACGACTGAGGGCTTGTACGAGCGGCAGGTCTTCTTCATCCGGAACCTCGGCTTTTGCGAGCCCACCGCGGTCCGCCGGATCAGCTTCCAGGACGCGCTGGAGTTCGAGAGGGTCCACGAGCACAGCTACCGTGAGTTCGGCTTCGAGTTCATTGACATCCCTGCCGACCGTGTGGACCGACGCGTCGCGACCGTCCATCAGACGATCTCCCGGCTCGCGTCATGACAAACCGTCTGGGCCTCGACCAGCAACAGCACGGCCCGTCACCGTCCTCAGCGCCGGGTGTCGCCTGGTGCCAGGAGACTGGTGAGTTCGGCGATGGCCTCAGGAGACGGTTTGAAGTAGCGCCTGACGTTCTCCGGCTTCTTGTGCCGTGACTTGGCCATCAGCATCAGCAGGGATGCGCCTTGTTCACCCAGGTGAGTCAGGGAGGAGTGGCGGTATTCGTGCAGGTCCCAGCCCGTCCCGGTCCCGCGTACAGCTGTGTGTTCGTCGAGCAGTGCGCGGGCCTGCCCGTATGACAGACGGGCCAGCCCGGTGTCCGGGCAGACGTCGCGAGGGCTGACGACCTTGCCCGGCCCCGGGCGGCGGTGGGTGACGAACACCGGCCCGCGGGTTCGGCCTTTGAGCAGTCGGGGCAGCAGCCGGGCGGTGCCCGCATCCCAGTAGACGGTCTCCAACACGTAGTCCGTGCGGGCCTGGCCCCGGCGGCGGTACTTCGACTTCGCGCCCTTGGCCTTGACGGGGCAGCGGCGCCCGGCGAAGTCCAAGTCCTCGATGTTCACCGTGAGGATTTCTTCCGCCCGCCCCGCGGTCTCGTACAGCATCCGCCACAGGGTCTTCTCGCGCAGGTGGACCTCGCGCCGTGCGATGAGCCGGTCGACCGCCATCTTCGAGCGGGCCGGGGTCTGGGAGTCCGGCACCGCGAGCCGTTTCGCCCAGGCCGGAACAGCCGGCCCCTCGTAGCCGCGCTCGCGGCACCAGCCGAGCCAGGACAGCACACCCGCCCTGCGGGAGTTCCAGGTGTTGACCGCTGAAGTGCCCCAGAGCAGTTCGAGGGCCTCCCCGATCTCATCATCCGTGACCGAGGCCAGGGGCCGGCCTTCCCCGATCCGCTCGGCGGTCTTGCCCACCCCGATCGCGTAGTTCCGGACCGTGTTCGGATTCCCGAGCGAGTCGAGAAACACATCGGCCGCCACCCGGACAGTCAACGCCTTCCCGGTCGGCAGTTGGACGAGCGTGGGCACTATTTCCCCTTGCCGCAGATAACAGGGCCGCTTCATGCAACAGCCCAAGAAGGTCACCGCAGGTGACGGATCAAGCTACCGCAGATATTGGGGTGTTATCTGTGGGACAACTTCAGACCGGTCCCGCCTCCGCCGACTCGCCAGCCGCCCACCAGGGCCGACGGAGGCTTAGCGCACGATCTGACACCGATGTTCCTCAGACCCCTACTCGGGCCTGGACCGGGGCTGGCTGGAGCCGGCACGGTTGCGGCGCGCGCTGGCCGGGTTGCCGCTGCCCAAGACGGCCGACGGGCGGATCGTACTGGCCGTGGACGTCAGTAACTGGCTCCGCCCCGACGCTCCCACCAGCGACGACCGGCTGTTTTGCCACGTCTACGGGCGTGGCGACCGCAAGACGGACCAGCTCATCCCCGGCTGGCCGTACTCCTTCGTCGCCGCCCTGGAAACAGGCCGCACCTCCTGGTGCCGGCTACTGGACGCCCTGCGCCTGGGGCCCGCGGACGACGCCACGCTCGTGACCGCCGCCCAGCTGCGCGAGGTCGTCAGTCGCCTGGTCAGTGC
>NZ_JBWKJV010000091.1:0-9550 GCF_056432045.1 Streptomyces sp. NPDC045701
ACACTCTCCCGGCCCGGCAGCTTCTGCCACCCCAGACAAGCCCAACGTAATGAGACCACTTCCTAGCGTGAGCGCAGCCATAAATCGCCACGGAATCAATGATCGCATAAAAATCACCCTACTAATACGCAGGCTAATTCTGCCTACTGCTATTCTTTCCCTCTGCATACCCAGATAACCAGCGAGTAGCCGGGGAGCACTGCTTGCCACCACCATCCCGCGAGACGAGACTTGCCGGCCTGCAACCGCGTGATCGGCCCGGAACCGGATCAACTTGTCGCGGAACGGCTGCAGCGCCCTCGGATAGGCGAGTGCGCGACGCCTCAGAGCTCAAACGATCAACTCGCTTAGTAATCCTAATTGCAAAGGGGAGTAAAGTCACGGACGATAGGGAGAAGGTTCTCGCAGAGCGGGTCCGATTGGAAAATCGGGCTGCGGTCGTCAGGGCCCCGGCCGTCGGGACCCCGGCCGTCAGGGCCCCGGTCGTTTACACTCCCATGACCCCGGCCGGGGTCATGATCCGCGTAGGCGACACCGCTCGCGCCTCCTCCGAGAAGGAGAACCGCGGTGGCAAGCCCGATGAATGTCCGGCGGAACCTTTGCCCATGCCATGACATGGCGACCACTCCCAATCCTGAGGTTGCCTTCCTTCTTATTGTAACCAAATGGCATGCTGAACGGGGCTACAAGGAAATGGTGTACTCCGATCATGGAACAGTGCCGGACCGGCGAGAAGCTAAGCGGCCGGGGCGGGGGTCGCACCCATGGCTGTCGGAGACCGGTTCCGTGACGAGCTCCGGGAGGGCCGCAAGGGCTCCATCGAAATGCAGCCCGGCACCGACATTCCCGGCATCGTCGGCGGCCACGCAACTTTAGTTATTCGAGTCAGAAGCCGGTCGTAGGCGTCGTACTGGTACTACAGCCGTGAGTGTCTGTTGGGTGCGTGACGCGTTGGTCTGTTCGTGGATGCTGAGGGTTCGGTGCGGGTGTGGGCGGGCTGGTTCGAGGAGTTCTTTGCCTCGGTAGCCTGGGTGTTCGGTCGGGTTGGCCGACGGCGGACGGCGATGGCGTATCTGAAGGCGCTCATCGCGCCCATCGAGCGGAAGAACGGCTGGCAGATCGCGGAGTATGCCGGGCATGCGTCGCCGGACCGGGTGCAGTGGTTCCTGGCCCGTTCGGCCTGGCTCGCTGATCAGCTCCGGGACGGGGTGCGCTCGTTTGTGGTGGAGCATCTGGGCCGGCCGGACGGGGTGCTGGTGCTGGACGGGACGGCGTTCCTGAAGAAGGGCCGGATGTCGGCGGGGGTGGCACGGCAGTATGCGGGGATCACCGGGCAGGTCGGGAACTGCCAGGTCATGGTGTTCTGCGCGTACGCCACCGATGCAGGACGGGCCCTGATCGACCGGGAGGCCTGCGTGCCCGCCGGCTGGGCCGGGGACGACGGCCGGTGCACGACCGCGAGGATTCCCCGGCAGCGTGCGAAGGAAGTCGTGACCAAGCCGGAGCTGGGCCGGCGGATGGTGGAACGCTGCCGGCGGGCCGGGGTTCCCTCCGGCTGGGTGGCAGCCGACAGCCTCTGCGGCCAGGACCGCCGGCTCCGCGCCGCGCTCGAACGCCGTCGCATCCCCTACGTCACGGCCGTGCCGGTGAACGGGACCGTGACTACGCCCGGCACCGGACCGCTCCGCGTGGACGCCCTGGCCGCACGGGTGCCGCTGGTGTCCGAACGCCGCTCCTGCGGAGACGGGACGAAAGGTGAGCGCCGCTGCGACTGGGCCCTGGTGGAGGTCACCTGGCCCGGCGGCACGGACAGCGGCGGCGGTCCCCGCCGCGGTTACACGCACCTGCTCCTGGTCCGCCGTTCGGTCACCGGCCCGTCCAGGACGGCCTGCTTCGCCGTCCACGCGCGCGTCGGCACCCCCGTCAGCGAGATCGTCCGGGTGACGGGCCTGCGCTGGTCGGCCGAGGACTGCTCCGAGACCGCGAAATCCGGCTGCGGCCCGGACCACTACGAGGTCCGCACCCGGGACGCCTGGCACCGCCACATCACCCTCGCCCTGGCCGCCCTGGCCTTCCTGACCGTCACCGCCACCCGCACCGACAGCACCGACAGCACCGAGGAGCCACGGCTCCTTGTCCCGGCCGGCCAGGACAAGGAGCCCGAGATGCCCGAAAAGGGGGCAGTCGCCGACTCGCCGGCGAGCTGATCCGCTACAGCGCCGAAGAGATCCGCCGCCTCCTCAACCGCCTCGCCTGGCCCCCGCCGCCCCTCCCGACCGCCCTCGTCATCGCCCAGTCCCTCTGGCGCCGCACCCACCAGACCCGCGCCCGCCGAAGCCACCACACCACCCGCGACCGAAGAGACCGCGAACACGACTCACGACTGTAGTACCGGGGCCTGAACCAGACCCGAAACCAGGCACCACCATACCCCGACACGCCGTCAGATGATCAAACACCCGTTAATGTGACAACGCCCCAACTGCCTCCGTTGGAGTAGACTCACGAGCATCGAGAAGGATTCCTTGTGAATCGGGCAAGGAGGTCTTCATGATGGTGAAGACCGACAAAGCTAACCCGGCGGACGGCATTCAAAACTCAGGACCGTCAGCTGGCAGCAGAATACGGAATAGTTTCCGTCCGTGGCAGAAGTCGTAGCGGGCCCGGCATGCCTAATCTGGTCATTTTGACGGCCGTCGGCGCCGTCGTTGTCTTGATCGTTGCCCTGGCAATGTCCCTGGTCCAGCGGCTCGTCCGGTACGCCACCGCAGAACAGCAACTTCGTGAACGAACTCGGAAACTGGACGAGCGCAACCGCTCACTGGCTTTGCTCCAACAAGTTTCGGCAGCGGCCAACGAGGCCAAGGGGTGGGACGAGGCGCTCGGTACCGTCCTTGCACTTATCGCCCGTAGCATGCACTGGCCAATCGGACAGGCTTGGCTGACATCATCGGCGCTAAACCACGAGACCGATGACAGCCATCTCCTCACGGTGTGCCGTATCCGCTACATCGACGAGCACAGCACGGGACCTCTTAGGGAAATCGCTGATCTTGTGTGCCAAACATCGGGTGGGCTACCGGCAACCGTGCAAGCTACCGGACGGCCCCACTGGGTTCACGACCTCGCGGGTGTCCCAGACATTGCCGACGACTTGACCAGTCACGCGAGCGCCACCGGCCGGCTCGCCGTCCCCGTTCTGGTTGGGGCGGACGTCCCAGCCGTCCTCGACTTTTTAACCCTTGACACTCCCGCCCCAGACGAGCACACGCTGGCCCTGCTGCTCAATCTCGGAGCACAGCTCGGACGGGTATTGGAGCGTGAACGCGCTGCCACCGCCTTGCGGCTGGCCCACCAGGTCGCGGAGGAGGCTACCCGCGGCAAGAGCGCGTTCCTGGCTACGATGTCCCATGAGATCCGCACCCCGCTCAATGCCGTAATCGGCATGACTGAACTGCTGCAGAACACGGAACTGACCTGCGAGCAACGCGGATTTGTCTCCACCATTTCGAGCAGTAGCGAAGCGCTCCTGGCCATCATCAACGACATCCTCGACTTCTCGAAGATTGAGGCGGGCCGACTCGAACTGGAGAGCCGCGCCTTTTTGGTGCAGGATTGTGCGGAGCGTGCCCTGGACCTAGTGGCCGCCCGGGCAGCCGAGAAGTCGCTCGAAATGGCCTGCTTGCTGGATCCCGATGTGCCGCAGGCGGTCATGGGCGACAGCGCGCGCTTGCGGCAGATCCTTACCAATCTGCTAAGTAACGCGGTCAAATTCACCGACGCGGGACACGTCGTGGTGACGGTCAGCTCAGTTGTCGGCCCACCCGAGCAGCACCAGCTGTGCTTCTCGGTCTCGGACACCGGCATCGGCATCCCCGCGGACCGGATGGACCGCCTGTTCAGGGACTTCAGCCAGGTCGACGCCTCCATCAGACGTCGCTATGGGGGAAGCGGCCTAGGCCTGGCGATCAGCAAACGCCTGGCAGAGCTGATGGGCGGGAGAATGTGGGTCGAGAGCCAAGAGGGAGTCGGTTCGACCTTCTCCTTCACCATCTCGGCAGAGCCAACCACGAGCCTCCCGCCGCGATACACTATGGCCACGGACGCCTCTCTGCGCGGCAAGCGGGTCCTGATTGTCGATGACAACGCGATCAACCGCGAAGTCGTCCGCCGCCAGACCACCGCCTGGGGGATGCTGCCACGCGAAACCGGATCCCCGCTCCAGGCCCTTGAATGGGTACGGCGAGGGGACCCGTTCGACCTCGGCCTCTTGGACCTGATGATGCCCGACATGGACGGCATCACTTTAGCCCAAGAGATCCGCCAACAGCGCGGCGCGGAGGCCCTGCCGCTCGTGATGCTTTCGTCGCTCGGCCAGCTCAAGGATGAACCTACAAAGGAGCTGTTCGCAGCCTTTCTACGCAAGCCCATCAAAGCTTCCCAACTGTATGATGCGATGCTCACCGCCCTACACGCCTCCGCCGTGCCCGAGCCGAGCGCGCCGGAAAGAACGCTCTGGCCGCAGCTTCCGCCACTGCAGATCCTGTTGGTCGAGGACAACCTCGTAAATCAGAAGGTCGCTCTCCTGATGCTGGATAAGCTCGGATATCAGGCCGATGTGGCCGGAAACGGGGTCGAGGCACTCGCGGCGCTGGAGCTCACGTCCTACGACGTCGTCCTGATGGACGTCGAGATGCCGGAAATGGATGGCCTGGAGGCCTCCCGCCAGATCCATCGAAAATGGCCCCGCGGCGACCGCCCCCGCATCATCGGCATGACCGCCAACGCCATGCAGGGCGACCGGGAGACCTGCCTGGCGGCGGGCATGGACGACTACCTCGCCAAACCGATCCGCAGCGAGGACCTTGCAGCGGCGCTGGCCCGCACGACGCCCCAGATCCGCCCTGCCGTAGATGATCCAGCCGACCCGACCAGCAGCCGGTCGTGGACGCAACGGTGATCGACGAGCTACGCCACACGCTGTAGGCGACGAGTCGGTGGTCACCGACCTGATCGATGTCTTCTTCGCAGACGCTCCAGCCCAGCTTCGGCGGCTCCACAGTCACGACATCGACGAGCTACGCCGTTCCGCCCACACCCTGAAGTCCAACGGCGGATCTTTCGGGGCGAAGAAACTCCGGGAATTGTGCGCCTAACTGGAGGCGAACGCCCGGGCTGGAGACACCAGCACCGCCGAGGATCTGGCCGCACGCATCGAAGCCGAGTACAAGCGGGTACACGGCCTACTTCAGGCAGGGGAAATGACGTGATCGGTGACAGCGCTCTGGGGTCCTGGTGGCCGACGACGACCCGGTGAACCGCGTTCTGCTATCAACGTTGGTGCAACGGGAAAGCCACCGGTCGGTGCAGGCCGAGAACGGCCAAGTGGCCTGCCAGATCCTCGCCTCCGAGCCGATCGACATCATCCTTCTCGACATCGAAATGCCCGAAGTCGACGGTTACGGCGTGCTGACATCCATCCAGGAGCAGCCCCAGCTACGCGGAGTGCCAGTGATCATGGTTTCCTCGCTCGACGACATCGCCAATGTCGTGCGTGCCATCGAGCTGGGCGCCGACGACTACCTGCCCAAGCCCGTCAACCGGACGCTCCTGCGCGCCCGGATCAACGCCTGCCAGCAGGTCACTACCCCCACCAAGCCCCAGCAGGACCTGCTCTCCAAGCTCGGCATCCCCACTCCCAAGCAGATCGCCGGCCTACAGCCCGCACCAAGCTGACCAGCACGAACACCACCGCCTAGAGACACGCCCTCCAGGCGGCGACAGCCATGTCACCGCAGGTCAGGCCCCACTTTCGGCTCTCTAGGGCGCCGAATTATGTCGAACCCGGGCCGAAGATCATCTCACCCACCGGTCAACGTGACAGCACCCTCATCACGCCCGACGCACCGTAAGCTGAACAGAGACCCATAAACGTGACAACGCCCCTCATAATGTTAGTTATTCACTCGCGTAGCGACATTGGTGAGGTTATGAGCGATCCGGGGATTTCCGGGGGCGATCCCGGGGCAGATAGGGACGCGGCCGTGACCGCGTACGGCTCGCGTGTCTTTGCAGTCGAGCCGAGCGGGGCCGAGCCGATCCCGGCAACGGCACGCCATGGGCGTGCCTTGGATCTGATGTGGACCTGGATCCCGCCGAACATGAAGTTCCCTACCGTGTACATTGGCGTCGTCTCGGTGCTTTACTTCCACCTCGGCTTCTGGGTGGCTACCGCTGCGTTGATGCTGGGCACCATGTTCGGTTCATTGGCACACGGATTACTCAGCAGCCACGGGCCGCTGTACGGGGTACCGCAGATGGTGGCAAGCCGGGTAGCCTTCGGCCGCTCGGGCAATGTACTGCCTGCCGCGCTCAATACACTTGGCGCAGGCCTTGGCTGGTCTACCGTCAACAGCGTCGCCGGGGCGCTCGCCCTGAGATCGCTAACTGGGATGCCGGATCTACTGTGTCTGGGGCTCATGGCAGTTCTGCAGATCACAGTCGCCTACTTTGGGCACAACCTCGTGCACCGTCTCGGCAGGTGCCTCGCGCCTCTAGTGACCCTGGTATTCTTGGCCAGTTCCGTCGTCATGCTGAGTAAGGCCCACCTGACGGGAGAGGCGAGCACCGCAGGCAACTTCAATGGCTTCATGCTCGCCTTCAGCGCGGCCTTCGGCTACGCAGTTGGTTGGAGTCCTTTCGCCGCAGACTACACCCGCTACCTGCCTGCCGAGACCGCGCGGCTTAAGGCCGCTCTATACCCAGCGCTTAGTATCTTCGCAAGCATTTCCTTGTTAGCCGTCGCCGGTGCGGCTTCGGCGACCATCGCCACCGACCAGACCAATCCGCTCGGTGCGTTTACCAGCCATCTCCCTGGTTGGCTGAGTGACATCACCCTGCTCGCCATCGTGGCAGGAACGATCGCGGCCAACGCTATGAACACCTACTCGGGTGCTATCTCGTTCGTTTCACTGTGGCCCAGGCTGCTACCGCGCGTGCCGGTGGTACTGGCCATAGGGTTGATCGGGTTCCTGTTCGCCTGGAGCACTCTCGGCGACGCGTCACGAACCTACGAGGACTTCCTTCTAGTCATCGCGTGTTGGGTGTCATCCTGGCTAGCGGTGACACTCACCGACGAGTGGCTGCGGAATCGGAACGGAGTGTCTCGGCAGGAGGCCCTCCGGCGGATGATGGACCCCGGCTACGAGGTGTGGGCTGGACCAGTGGCGATGGTACTCGGGGCCCCCATCGCGGTCCTGTTCTTCAGCCGCCAGCAGCAGTACACCGGATTCGTCGCCCACGTTGTCCCATCGATCGGCGATCTTACGTTTGTCGTGGCATTCGCGCTCACTGCGGTCCTCTATCTCGCACTCCGCCGACTTTCAGGGCTAGGGCCGGGCAGCCGCTACTGGGCCAAATGACCTCGCGAGATGAAGTGCTGATCCTGGATCCACCGATCGATGGTGGAGGTGGGATGGGGCTGACGCAGAGAGGTGCCCGCTGAGCTGGGAGGATGGGAGCTCTTACGCTTCCATCAGCACTGATGTCCCCGACGATCTTCATTCCGGGGCGGTCGGCGTGGAAGTCGCGGCCGACCAGGTCCGGCGCGGGTGCGGCCGTGGAGTCCTCTCGACCAAGCACCTGCATCTGGCTCTGCACATTGAGCTGAGGGGCCTCGCGTTTTCCGGACAGGGTCTGATCCATCAATTCATGCGGCGAGCCGCAGGTTCTCGAACTCGGCGCGGACTTCTTGGGGTGGCCGGTATCCGATGGCCGAGTGAAGGCGTTTGCGATTGTACCAGAATTCAATGTACCGGGTGACGTCCTGCCGGGCGATCTCCCGGCTCGGGTACGTTACACGGGAGACGCGCTCGTTCTTCAGGGAGCCGAAGAACGATTCGGCCATGGCGTTATCGAAGCAAACCCCTGTGCGGCCGGCGGACCTGCGCAGGCCATGCCGGTTCAGCGTCCCCCCGAACTCGGCCGACATGTAGTTGCTGCCACGATCCGAGTGAAATATCGCACCCTTGGAAAATCTCCGGTTTCGTGCCGCATTGCGGATAGCCTGGGTTATCAGCGGAGTCCGGTAGTGGTCGTCCATTGCGTATCCGATGACTTCCTTCGTGCAGCAGTCGATGACGGTTGCAAGGTAGAGCCATCCCTCGCCCGTCGGTATGTAGACACCTCAGGCACTCAACTTGTCAGGCAGCTGCGGCGAGAGTGGCCGGAAAGGCCGTGTGTTCCTCGAACAGGGTGTGGTGCTGGAGGCAGTGGTAGAGCTGGCCGAGCATGCGGTTGAAGAGGTTGCGCTGGGCGGCGGCGTGCCAGTCTCCGTGGTCGTCACGGCGGCGCCGGTAGTGGGCCTTGGCGCCGGGCGAGGCGGTGATGGAGGCGAAGGCCCAGAGGTAGCCGGCTGCGTTGAGTGGTCGTTCTTGACCCACCGGCGGGTGATGCTCGACTTCTTGCCGGAGGCCCGTGTGATGGGTGAGGCGCCGGCGTATGCCTTCAGGCCGCGGGCGTCCGCGAAGCGGGACCGGTCGTCTCCGATCTCGGCGAGCACCCGGGCGCCGAGCTGGACGCCGAGGCCCGGGGAAGCTGAGGAGGATCTCAGCGTCCGGGTGCTGAGGGAAAGCTTCTTCGACCGCCTCGGCGAGGTCGGCGGCGGCGGTGCAGGCGGCCTCGAGCTGGACCAGGAGCGCGAGCATTTGCCTGCCCAGCGCGTCCTCGATCAGGGGCGGCTGGTGAGCGTAGGCGGCGCGGAAGACACCACGGAGCCGCTCAGCTTCAGCTGTGATGCCGCGCTTGCGGCCGGCCCGCCTGAGCGCGGCTTCCAGTTGCGTACGGGTCAGTCGCGCGGCCCGGGTCGGCGTCGGGGCCGCCTTCATAAGCTCCCGGGCCTCCGGCCGGCACAGACCATTGCGCCAGGGCTCGAAGGCCGCAAGCGCGGCCGGGTAGTACTCCCGTAGCAGCGAACGGAGCTGGTTGGACAGCTGCTGCCGGTTCCAGAGTGAGTCCTGCTGAGCACGGGCGAGGACGGCGACGGCCCGGCCGAGGTCGCTGTCATTGGGCAGCGGCCGGTGGGCGTGCATGCCGGTCCGCAGAATGTTCGCGAGCACCAGGGCATCGCCGGGGTCGGACTTCTTACGGGAGACGGAATGCCGGTCGCGGTAGCGCGCGGCGGCCATCGGGTTAATCGCAAACACTTTGCGCTTGCCGGTCCGCAGCACCGCGACAAGCAGGCCGCGGGAGGTTTCGATTGCGACCGGGACCGGGTCCTCTGCGCTGTCGCCGTACTCGACCAGTAGGTCCAGCAGGATCTTGTAGCCGGTCGCGTCGTCGGTGATGTGCCGCTTGGCCAGAAGCTGGCCGGTCTCGTCGACCAGGGCGACGCCGTGTGTCTTCTCCGCCCAGTCGCTGCCGCAGTAGATCAAGGTCCCTCCCGGTACTGCTGTGTGTTTATGCTGGTCACGAGCTCATGCGGAACCACGCAGCGACCTAATCCCAGGACTCGGCCGCGTTGGCCGGTCCGCCACCTCAGTAGCTGTTCGTG
>NZ_JBWKJV010000092.1:0-9246 GCF_056432045.1 Streptomyces sp. NPDC045701
CACCCACCTGCGCGTCACCAACGGCAACAAACCCACCACCATCACCCTCGACAAAAACACCATCACACCCCCCGCCCCCCTCAAAGAAAACATCAACGGCGTCCAGATGGTCACTCTGAACGGAGCGGGCGGCGCGGGCGGCACCGCCACCCCCCGTGGCAACGGCCTTGACCAGGAGCCGATCGAAATCCGCCTCAAAGCAACTGACGCGCAGCACTCCACCATCGATCTACCCCCTGGACACGAGGCATACCAGCGCCTCTACTACCGGCACGACAGCAAGCGACTCGTCACTGGGCTCATCGACCCCGAGCACCCCGAGCAGTACACCTCCGTCACATCGCACCGCGGCGCCTACCCCAATGACCGGGACCAGGCCGGGCGCTCACGCGCTTACCTGTCAACCACCAACACCGGCCCGCAGGCAGTCTCTGCGGTCGTCCACAATGACGGCGTCGAATGGGGGCGGGATCTGACCTCCATCAGCGTCAAAGCCCATGCCATCCGTCCCTCGCTCGGCCCATCCAGCACAGGCAGCACCCTGCAACTGACCGGCTGTCCAGAAGGCTTCTGCACCCTCGCCGACACCCGCGTCCAGCCGGCCCTGTTCAACGCCGGCACACGCATACCGCTCATCGGCCTGCAGCTCAATACCTTCGCTACCACCAGCACCAACTCCCTCCCCCTCTACGCACCCGAAAGCGACCGCCTGCCCACAGGAGGACGCCTTGTGAAATCTCCCCTCTCCTTTACGACGAGCACCGCGACAATTACCGCAAATCACTTCAACCTCAACCCCGGCTACTACGAGGGGGACATCGCCCGCTCCACCCTGATAACCCACGGAGACTCCGTCCCCCTCGACAATATCGCCGTACGCTGAGCTTGTCGTTTAACCTCGCAGGTCACCAGGCCTGCTGATCTGCAGTTCTTCCCGGGACAGGGGAGGCGGCCGTTCTCAACGCTTCGAGGTGTCGAGTCAGGAAGCACGAGAACGGCCGCTGCTATGAGTCTCCCGGTCCACGCGCCCGCGGGCGAGGCGTTCGGTGCCTGGTCCCGCTTTCAGGTCGGGTTCTACGAGTGCTTTTACGCCGGCGCGGATGCATTCTTTGAGCTCACGGACCCGGTGCTGTGTGCGGACGGGCCGGTGAAGAGGCTGGTCGAGCTGCCCGGGCGGCCGACGGGCGGATCGTGCTGGCTGTGGGCGTGAGCAACGGGTTCCGCCTCGGCGCACCGGCCAGCGAGACCGGCTGTTCTGCCACGTCTGCGGACGTGGAGCACGCAGCAGGGACCAGTTCAGCCGGGCTGGCCGTTCTCCTTCGTCGCCGCTCTGGAAGACCGGCCGGGCCTCCTGGGCCGCGCTGCTGGACGCCGTGCGCCTGGGGCCAGCCGACGTCGCGACCCTTGTCACCGCACCGACCAACTGCGCGATGTCATCGACAGGTTGGCCCAGGCCCGGCAGTGGCAGGCGGGTGATCGGGCGATCTGGGCCATCATGGACTGCGGCTACGCCGCCGCCTGTCCCTCACATGCCCTGGCGGACCTGCCCGTCGTCCTGGCCGGACGCCTGCGCCCGGACCGCGTCATGCTCCGCGACCCCGGCCCGGCCCCGCCCGCTGCGGCCCAAGGGGCTGACGGCCGCGCCGACACGGCGGCGTCCTGACCTTCGCCAAGCCCGACAGCCGGCAGGGGCCGGAGGTCACCACGGTCACGGACATGCGCAGGTTGATCTTGAGCAGACATTCCGGCTCATGAAACAGACTCTCGGCTGGTCCGCCCCGAAGGTCCGCCGTGCGAACACCGCCGACGTGTGGACCTGGCTCATCATCGCCGCCCGCACCCAGCTCCGCCCGCCTCGCACAGCCGAACCGGCCCCAGGCAAAGACCCTAACCTCGTCCGGCAACCGTTCCCCCTCAGGCCCTGGCAGCTCCTGCGCAAGCCGCGGTGCTCTGCCATCCGGATCACCAGCCCCGTCCAGGCTGGCCTCACCCCCATCGACCAGCTGAGAGTGAGGGTGGAAAGACTCACTGCCCCGAACTCAATGCTCTGCCGGTTACGTGGGGGCCTTCCGCGCAGGCCTTCGCGCAGATACTCACCGAGCGCCAGGGCGAACGGCTTCCGCAGTGGCTCGACGCCGTCCGGCGCAACGACCTCCGCAGCCTCCACACCCTCGCCGCAGGCATCGTCCGTGACCCCGACGCCGTCATCGTCGGCCTCGCCTTGTGTGTACGTGCTGCACGCCGCCCAGACGGTGCTCAGGCCATGGGTTCGCCCTCAAGACAGTGGGAAAGCCATTCCTCTGCAGCCTCATAATCGCCATGAAGTTGTGTTGAACGGCTCTGTGGAAGATCTACAGGGTTGCGAGCCCGCGAATACGACCCCAGGTATCTCAGTTCGTGATTTTTACGTCTGAGCTGAACCAGCGCCTCCCCTACGGGACGGTCTAGAATGTGTCCTGCAACGTCGAGAAGGAAAAGGTATTTTCCCATGCCGTGGCCTGTAGGGCGGGTTTCGACATGCAGCAAGCCGACGTCCCTCACGGAGAACTCCTGCAGTATGTGAATCAGCATTCCGGGACGGTCACCGCCGGGCCAAAGGACGAGAGAAGTCTTGTCGAACCCGGTAGGAGGGCAGGGCCGCCCCAGCCGGCCGACTAGTATGTAGCGCGCATCTATACTCTTCGGATCATGCACCTCTGGCGCCACGGCATGCAGGTTGTACTCGCCTGCGGTGAACTCGCCAATACAGGCCGCATCGGCTGCCCCTTCGCGCACCATCTGGGCTGCCTCAGCACTTGACCCCGCTGTCTTCCACGCACAACCGGGAAGATGCTCCTCCAGCCAGTTACTCGCCTGGACATGAACCATGGGCTTGCCCGCCACAGTGTGGATCTCAGGCAGTCTCGTGCCCGGCGCCGAAGCCAGCGAGAGCCGGATGTGCGCGAGTACCTCGCGGTAGATCATCAGATCGTCGGAAGCGGCCATCAAATCGACGGTGACCGTCCCCTCGTCTCCTGAGGCGGTCTCGACCGGCAACAGCGCGCCCGCGAGCGCCCTGGAGCGTACAGCGTCTACCGCCGCTGGTACCGAGGGCATGGGGACCGGCTGGCTCGCAGCCGCCTCCGGCAAAGCCGCCAGAGCCGCTCCGGCTACAGAACCTGCAGGCCCGAGATAGCCCAGACTTGAGGCTTTCACAAGGATCTCCTCTATGTGCCCGCAATGGATCTCGCTGCGGGAGTGGCGTGAAGGTGTGCTACTGCGCAGCCCGGGTGCCGTTCCACCGCTGCAATGGTGGTCTCGCGATGAACCGGCCTCGGCATTACCCCGCAGCTGGGCCTGCCGGAGCCGGGCCCCCTTGTCTCTGGGTCCGAATCGTGCCGGGGGGGACTCTGCTGTCAAGAACTTGTGTACTTCGAACTTACGCCGGCGATTCCGCAGCCGCCGCCCCACCCATCTGATCGAACACCGTTGTGTGGCGCACACACGCTGCTTGCTCCGGGGCACACACTGGCGGCAAAGGGGGGACGAACCAGAGGCGGTGGACAAACAGGGTGGAGCACGGCTCTGCGGACGTGGGCCCGAAGCTCGGCGATGAGGAACATAGCGGGCTTCTTTCCCGTCGTCAGCGCACGGCGTTGCGGTGGTTCGGCCGCTTCGTCCTGCTTGCGAGCCTAGCGGGAACGGTCACGGCCGCTGTCAACTACGCCACCATCCCCCGCGGCGCCTTCAGAGGAGCAGCTGCTGGCTGGTGTCCGCTGGTCCTGAGCGCTGTCTTCCTGGCAGTGGCGTGTACCGCCATTCCTGTAAAGCCACGGAGCAAGGCGCGCCAGCTCGGGCTGATGTGCGTAGCGGCAGCCGTACTGTTCATGTGCGGGATCGGGCTGACGTGGCAGGTGGAGTCGGCTGACCGCAGTGTCATCGGGATCCAGGGAACGCCTCTGCCGGACGGGCGCGCGGTTAATGCATACCTGTCGGCTCAACCAGCGGATCAAAAATCTAGTATCCGGGTTCCCACCGGTCTCTTCTTGCAAAGTGTTGAGTTTACCGATGTCGATTCTGTGGAGACAAGCGGATACATCTGGCAGAGAATCCCGGCGTCTGTGCCAGCCCGCTATCACGGTGTGGTCCTGCCTGAGGCCGGTGATTCGTACGCGCCAAAGGAAGTCTACAGAATCAGAAACCATGACGGGTCCCTTACTATCGGATGGTATTTTGATACCATCATTCATCAATCGTTCGACTACAGGCATTACCCCATCGACACGCAGAACATTTCAATCCGCCTATGGTCAGCCGATATCAGAGGAGATGTGCAGCTGGTGCCCGACCTGGCGGCGTACCCGTCCTGGCGCTACACGGCACTGTACGGCCTCGAGTCTGGCTTCCAGGTGACAGGATGGACACCTAGATTCACCGTATTCAGCCTGGAGAGCCACCTGTACAACAGTAATTTCGGCGTGACCGGTCCGTATGCCGTTCAAGGCTCCGCTGCGGAACTCTACTTCAACGTCGGCCTCGCCCGGAACTGGCAGGGCCCAATGTTCGCCAGCCTGACGAGATCATGCTTTATCGCCCTGCTCGTATTTCTTGGCCTCTTCGTCTACACCAGAGACGAGAATCATAGGCGTTTGTTCGGCTTCAGTACCTGGTCCGTGATCACTTTTACCGTGTCTATGCTGCTTGCTCTTATTCTCGACCAGCAGCAGACCCGCCTGCTGACCGGCGGCGTAGGGCTGGCCTACATGGAATATTTTTCCATCGCGCTGTACACCGTGATTATCCTGGTGGCCGTCAATGCAATCCTGATCACCAGAAAGAGGCCGGTCAAGGTCCTGGAGTGGCGAGAGAATCTGCTGCCAAAATTGCTCTATTGGCCCGTCCTGCTCGGCCTGTGCTTCGTACTCACGACTGCCGCCTTCTGGGATGGGCCGTAGATACGGCGCCGCAGCCCTCCCCCGTCCGGCAGGTCTGGTCTTCCGCCGCACGGCCCGCGCCCAAGGCCAGCCTGTGGCTGCCATAAGCCTGCGTCCCGCTATGTGAATTAAGGTTCCCAGGACGACCCTTTCTGTCATGCACACGCCATTCCCTTCCCTTGCGCTGGAAGGCATGATAAATGAGCCAAAATGACGAGAGGGAAAAGGAGGGAGCAGTCCTCTCTTTTGACGGGCCCAAGGGGAGGGCCTCTGGCCTCAAAGGGATGACCCAGCGTGTGGCGGAGGCCTGTTTGGTGTGCGGTCTTTCCCTCTGACAGCTCTGGAACGGGGTGCGCCTTCTGCTGCAAGAGGCTTGCCGCACGGTGCAGGACGGGCGCTGTCACCGGTGATCACCGTGTGTCACGGCGCTGTCTGGCTGAAATCCGATGCAGGGGTAATGGGGTGATGGCTATGTTGCAAGCCCCAGGTCCCCCTGAAGAAAGGAACCGTGCGTGATGCGACGTGCTGTACTAGGACTTGCCGGAATGGTTATGGCTGTTAGCGTTGCTGCAGGAGGCCCCGCCATGGCGGCCGAAGCCGGCCCGGCAGCGGCATCAAGTTCGCCTGCAGCGACGACCGGCACGACAGCCGTCACGGACCACAGGATTTTCTCCGGATTCGGCCCGACGGAATCCGTGGCTGCCTTTCGTGCAGAAAATCAGATGATGGCTGAATGTCCCGACGGCCAAGAGATATTCCGGGAGCCTCAGAAGCTGAGTTCGAACCGGTGGCTCGTCACCATCATTGCAGAATGCCCGGCTGCCTGAGGCGAAACCGGAACATCGCGCTGGCAGGCGCTCGGCTGGAGAAAATTCAGCCGAGCGCCTGCACAGCTGGCTGTCCACGGCCTGCAGCCGCAACAGCCCTGAGACATGCACCGCTGGCATGCGTGTCCGTGAGGCAGCCTCCCCGCCCCGTACGGACCCCCCTGCGCCCACGGTCTCATTTCCGGCCGGTATGCACCTGCCGTGCAAGTCTGATGAGGCAGCGCAAGGAACAGCGTGTCCCGGGGTGACCCGGTCGGTGCGATGCCCTCGATGCCCCGGGGGGCGCCCTCTGGTTTGGAGTATCTCCAGGGCCCGGCAGCACAGAGACCTCGCCCGCGGTGTCCCGGCTGGGATACCGCCAAGAAGCAGGCAGTACCAGATTCGCAAAAGATTTGCGGGCCAGCATCAGGCCGGTGCAGCAGCGGCGGACCGGGTCCTCAAAATTCCGGTCGGTAAGAGCTGGTTTGAACAGCGGCGGACTGGCCAAGATCACGAGTCCGACCGGCCGACGGTTCCGCAAGAGTTGCCGAGTGTCTTTCGATGCTGCAGCGCAGGGATGAGGAGGCACGCTGCCGGCTGGGCGAAGCCGGACAAGCCTGCGTTACCGCCGGGTCCAAATGAGCCGTCGGCTGCGGCCAGCCGAACCCTGCATCGCCGGCCTGAGCAGCTCTGCAACGGTGGACGGCCGCTGTCAGGAGCGCCATAGCTGCCAACCGAATAAAACCCGAGGGCAGGACCGGCTGCGGCATGCGAGGAGAGCCGGACACAAGGCTACCGGCGGATGCCGGGCTGCGTCCGCAGGCGGCAGGTACTGAGCCTCTGCCCGTGCGCTTATCTGAGCCCCATTAAACAGTTGATCTGGCATGTCCGGGGCCGCCGGAGCTTTTACTTTCGTCAGCCGTTGCGCGAAACGTCAATAGGGAGTGGTATTACATGGACCGTAAACTGGAGAGGGGTGCGGCATGAACCGTGATTTGGAAGGCACCGTGGCGTTGGTCACCGGCGCGTCAAGCGGCATTGGAGAGGCCTGCGCAATCTCCCTGGCAGAACAAGGGGCCCATGTGGCATTGGCAGCGCGCCGGGCGGAACGGCTGGAGAGGGTGGCCGACCGCATACGTTCAGCACATGGCGAAGCCCTGGTTATCGAAACTGATGTAGCCGAAGAGGAACAGGCATACCAGGCAGTCGACCGAGTCGTTGAGCATTTTGGGCGCCTGGACACCCTGGTCAACAACGCCGGCCTGATGCTGCTCGGCTCCTTCGCTCACTCCTCAGCCGAAGAATGGCGACGCATGGTCGATGTTAATCTGCTTGGTCTGATTCATTGCAGCAGCGCGGCGATACCGCACCTGGTCACTGCTGCGCAGGGCCAGCGGGGGGTGGCAGATCTGGTGAATATCGGATCGCTCGCCGGCCGCGTGGCCTTTGGAAATTCAGCGGTGTACTGCGCTACAAAGTTTGGCGTCAGTGCCTTCAGCGAGGCGCTGCGCCAGGAACTCGCAATGAAACATGTGCGGGTATCTGCAGTGGAACCCGGAAGTGTCGATACGGAGCTGCGTACTCACAACCGACCCGATATCCAGCGGATGCTGGTTCAGCATTTTGCTGCGATAGAGCGCCTGCGGAGCGAGGATGTGGCCGACGCTGTTAGCTACATCGTCACCCGGCCATGGCGCGTCGCCATTAACGAACTGCTCGTTCGCCCCACCGAACAAGTCTGACCCGGCCCGACAGATCACCGCCCTCCGGAACGGGCGGCCCCCTCCCCGCTGCCTGGGCGTGCCCGACAGTGGTGAGGGGGCCTGCGAATATCCGCCGGCCTTTGAACGCGTGGGAGTGGAGGGAGTCGAACCCTCACGCCCTGTGGACACCGGGACTTGAATCCGGCGCGTCTGCCATTTCCGCCACACTCCCCTTACCTCAGGGCTGCTTCCCGACCGGACTCGGGCCCGGAGCGGGATGCACCGCTGCACGATGCGCCCCGAAGTACTCAGCAGCATATCCCCTTTCCCCGGCCTCTACCGGGACCCTGAGGACACTGGCTGATAGGGGGAGGGCTTCACGGCCCGATTGCATGCCTGGACCGGAGTGTGAAACGTTCCGGACACCGTGCGTATCACGACTAAATATTGACGGTCTGTCCCCCCTTCGGAGTGAACGCCCGGCGCGCGGCGAGCCGCCGGAGCTCTGCTCGGTTCTGCCGCTGTAACTTGGCCTGGAGACGGCGGCGCACCAGGAGGCTCTGGTTCCCGCCGCCCCTTGGGATCCGCCCCTTGCCCTGCCGCCACTTCGGGTGCAGGGGCGGATCCGCGGCTTTTGCAGCGGGCAGTTACGGCCCGGGAGTGCCCCGTACGGCCCGAAGCTGGGCGTCGCGCCGCAAAGGAGCCGGGCTCCCCCAGGCCCCAGGGCTGATTCATAGTCCTGATGGTCCGGAGAGCCTGCTGGTCACAGGGATGTGACGAACCTTCAGCTTTCCGGTGCGGCGGCGCGGCTGGCCGCCATGCCGGATCCACGCGCCCGGCGGGGTCGGCTTCACAGCCTCGTCCCGGTGCTCTTGACCGCCGCGGGCGCGGTCCTGGCCGGCGCCCGCTCCTGCGCCGCGATCGGGCAGTGGGCCCGCCACGCACCCCAGGACACCCTGGCCCGCCTCGGGTTTCATCCGCGCAGCCCCCCGGGGTTCGCCGTCCGGCCTCGCCTTCGACCGTGCGCCGGGTGCTGGCCGCAGTGTGTCCCGGCGGGCTGGCCGACCTGCTCGGACACAGCCCGGCCGGCACGGAACCGGTCGCGGTGGACGGCAAAGTGTCCCCGGCTCACGCACCGGCACCGCCCCGGCCGCCCACGTCCTGTCCGCGGTCACGGCCACCGGCCGCACCGTCAGCCAGCTCCGGGTACCGGACAAAACCAATGAAATTACCGGCTTCACCGCCCTGCTCGCCCCGTTCGGCCTGACCGGCACCGTGGTCACCGCCGACGCCCTCCACACCCAGCGGAAACACGCGAAATGGCTGGCCGGGGCCAAGACGGCCTGGACTTCCCCCACGCCGTCCAGGCGGTGAAAATCCTGCGCCACCGCACCGATCTGAAGACCGGCAAGGTCGCACGCCAGACCATCCACGCCATCACCGACATGACATCGTCACAGGCATCACCGCAGCTCACCGGCCGTATCGCCAGAGCACAATGGGGCATCGAAGCCGTCCACCACATCCGGGACACCACGTTCGCCGGGGACGTCTCCAAGATCAGCACCGGACACGGAGCGGCCAACATGGCCACCCTCCGAAACCTCGCCATCAACACCCTCCGCGACGCCGGCCACCACCGCAACATCGCCGCCGGACCCCGAGAGACCTCCTGCACACCCTTCACCCGCCCACCCGACCTACTCGGACTGCCCCTGACCGGAAAACTCGGGAGTGTCATGAATCAGGTGGGCACTTGCTCAGAAGGGACACCTGATGGACGCGGAGAACGGTCACCTGATCGAGGACGCTGACGGCGTGTCG
>NZ_JBWKJV010000093.1:0-9115 GCF_056432045.1 Streptomyces sp. NPDC045701
GCCGATTGACGCCCGTCGAGTACGAAACCATCATGGCCCCTCACACAGCACTCGCTGCGTAAACCCCAACTGTCACCCGATCACGCAGCAGTCCCGCAACACACTGCTGTCGCGGCGGGTGGCCAACGATGAGCCGGAACTCCTCCAGCTGCTGGCCGATGTCCCGGAGATCGCCGACAGCCGGCCGGTGACGTGGGCCCTGGACATGACCGGTGGTGAGCCCGGCCTGCTGATCGCCCTTCTGGTCAACCACGGCCAGGAGCTCGTCTACATCTCCGGCCTCGCGGTCAACCGCGCGACGGACAGCTACCGTGTGGCCAGGGCAAGACCGACGCCCGGGACGCGAGGGTGATCGCCGATCAGGCACGGATGCGACGTGATCTGCAACCGATCCGGCCCGGCGACGAGGCAACCATCGAGCTGCGACTGCTGGCCGAACACCGGGTCGGCTTGGTCGCCGACCGCACGCGGACCACCAACCGACTCAAGGCCCTGCTGACCAGCATGTTCCCGCGCTGGAACGCAGTCTGCACCTCGACAACGCCGGGCCGTTGATCCTGCTGACCGGCTACCAGACACCGGCCGCGATCCGCCGCGCGGGCACCAGCCGACTGACGACCTGGCTGCGCAATCGCAAGGTCAGGGGTGCCGAGGCCCTTGCCGCCGCGGCGGTCGAGGCCGCCGAACGCCAGCACACCGCTGTCACGGGTGAGAAGGCCATCGCGAAAATGGCCCACACCCTGACGAGGGAGGTGATGGCCCTCAACGAGAAGATCTCCGAGACCGACAAGCTCATCGAGGGCCGGTTTCGTGAACACGAACTCGCCGAAGTGATCACCTCTATACCGGGTATCGGCACGGTCCTGGGCGCCGAGTTCCTCGCCGCCGTCGGCGGCAACCTGGATGCCTTCCCGACCTCTGACCGGCTGGCGTCGTTCGCCGGTGTCGCTCCGGCGCCACGGGACTCCGGCAAGGTCAGCGGCAACCTGCACCGGCCCCAGCGATACCACCGGCGCCTGCAACGGGTCTTCTACACTTCCGCGCTCATTAGTATCCAGCGCGATCCAAACTCGCGGGCGTTCTACGACAGGAAGCGCGCCGAGGGGAAACGACATGTGCAGGCCGTCCTCGCCCTCGCACGCCGACGCGTCAACGTCATCTGGGCCCTCATCCGTGACCGACGGTGCTACCACGTGACACCTCCCGTCACTCATGCCGCTTGACTTCCGGATTGGTAAGCCAGACCCGCCGAGCCTGTCCTAGATCGAGGCCAAGCAAGGCCGCGACACGGCCGATGGGATGAACTCTGATATGCATAGCTGCGCGAGGAGTCCCAAACACCGTATTGTCTGGTAAGACTCTCATCATTAGCGTGCGCAAGTAAGGTGATTGCGCTCCTAGCCCGGAGGTGCAAGAAGGTGGCGGCACGCAAGAGATTCCCAAGAGCAACGTCGCGCCAGCCCTCCCCCCGAAGAGAGGCCGCCGCCCCGAGGAGGCAAAACCTTCTCGCCTGAGCCTCGCTCAGGGCGTCACCAGCTGATCCGCACCACGCCGGGGCGGCCTCGGCGCGTTCTGAAAGTTCCCCTCTGGACACCGCTTTTCCAAACAGCGGTGAGCGCGGATGGACTGGCGGCCCTAGGTAGCCTGGGGGTCGCTTCCTCACAAAAACTCGAGATCGCCAGCGCCATGAGGGCAGCCGCGACCGTGGCCCGGTTCCCGCCAAGTTCCGCAGCAGCCGCCGACTGCCGAAGCCGAGTGGGCATCCGGGGGCAGCCAGGACCCGGCTGCGCCGCTGTCAACACCTCATCGTCGGCGCCGGAGCCAAGGAGCATGATGTCTCGACTCGGCAGCATGGGCGCGCGTCTGTACCGCGGTGAGGTCGGGTATGACTTCGTCGGCAATCGGAAGATTTGGTACGCCGTCTCCCTTCTGCTCACCGTTGTCGCATTCCTCAGCCTCGCGCTGAAGGGCCTTAACATGGGAATCGAGTTCAACGGAGGCGTCGTCCTCACCACCCCGCAATCGCCGCTCACCGTCGAAGAGGCCCGGCAAGAAGCAGAGAAGAGTGCCGACCACCCTGCAATCGTGCAGAGGCTCGGAAATGGCGGCTTGCGAATTCAGATTAGCGGCATCGACAGTACCCAGTCGAACGCGATCAGGGCCGACCTGGCCAAGAGTCTTGGCGTCGCCTCAAAAGACCTCAACGTCGACGCCGTCGGGCCGAGCTGGGGCGAGCAGATCGCCAACAAGGCGTGGATGGGCCTCGGGGTCTTCATGGTCCTCGTGGTGGTCTACCTGGCGATCGCCTTCGAGTGGCGCATGGCCGTCGCCGCACTGATCGCCCTGATCCACGACCTGACGATCACCGTGGGCATCTACGCGCTGGTGGGCTTCGAGGTCACCCCGGGCACGGTGATCGGTCTGCTGACCATCCTCGGCTACTCCCTCTACGACACCGTCGTCGTCTTCGACGGTCTGAAGGAGGCGTCGAAGGACATCACCAAGCAGACCCGCTGGACCTACAGCGAAATCGCCAACCGCAGCCTCAACAGCACCCTGGTCCGCTCCATCAACACCACGGTCGTGGCGCTGCTCCCGGTCGCTGCCCTGCTGTTCATCGGCGGCGGCATCCTCGGCGCGGGCATGCTCAACGACATCTCGCTGTCGCTGTTCGTGGGTCTCGCGGCCGGTGCCTACTCGTCAATCTTCATCGCCACGCCGCTCGTCGCCGACCTGAAGGAACGCGACCCGCAGATCAAGGCACTCAAGAAGCGTATTGCCGCGAAGAGCGTCGGCGCATCAGGCGACGGCGCAAGCTCCGCTTGAAGCAGGCCCTGCCCCGGCAGATCCCGTGGACTGACGAGCAAGATTCACCTCGTCGCGGACCGCAAATGCCGTCCGCAGTCCCTCGCGGCAGGACAGGCCGCTGACAGGCCCAAATTCGTTGCCATGCTGCAGAAAGTACGCATCCGTCTGCCCGTCGGTCGGCCCCCCGGCCCGGCCCGGCGCTGGCCGCGGACAAGGCCTACTCTTCTCGCACCAACGGTTTTAGCTGAGAAAACGGAGGGCTGAGGTAGCCATTCCGGAGAAGAAGGACAGGCCGCCAACCCGAAGAAGAGGCACAGCCGACGGCGGCCGTCCCGCACGTCACGACGCCGATTTCCACAAAGAACGGAACACCCTGAGCCTTCTCACGTGCCACGCCTGCCGCAGGATGCCCGGGTCGCCCTCGGGCCATTCGAGCTGCCGCAGGAGCCTCTTCTCGTAGTGGCCGATGGCGAGGACCAAGGCCTCGGGCACGCGCAGGACCAGTGCGGCGTCGGCGGACTTCTCCACCCCGTCGGCGAGTTCCCCGGCTACGACGAACCGACGGCCAAGCACTTCTTCCCATCCGGCTGATCCGGCCGACCCCACCGCCCTACGCTCCAGGGCCATGACCACGACCGTCACCATCCCATCCCCCCATTGAGCAGGTCCGCGCGCTCGCCGCGCTCGCCACCGCCCGCGTGCAGGAGACGACCGACCTCGGGGCCGGACGTGGATGGAAGGCACCTCCCCGACCCAGGGCCACAGCTTGGTGGCGACCCAGCACACCCGTACGCCGTCCTTGGCGAACCGCGTGGGGCGCTCGCTGATCTCGTCGACGGTGATCGCGGACAGCTGCGATTCCCCCGCCGTGCGAGCGGCGCCATCCGGCGAGGAGGCCATGACGTCGGCGCGCCAGTCTCCGTCGGGCCCGCGGACCTCCAGCTCGGCGTGATGGCCGGCGGCGCGTACGGCGGTGGCCAGCTCCAGCTTGAGCAGGTGGTGCTCCCTGTTCGGCCTCGGCGGGGCCCAGGCGCAGGGCGGTTGTGTACTTGACAATCTGGTCGTACTGCTGGCGGATCAGGTCCCAGTCGATGGTCTTGGGCGACAGCACCCGCCCAGGTGCGGCCACTTCTCGTCTTCCCCGGCCGTCGGCCGGTACAGCCGTGCCGGTAGCGCTCGATCGGCGCGACCGGCACATGCTCGTCTCGAGCACGGTCCACGACACGGTCTCCGAATCCGGCATCAGCACGCCCTGTACCCGCATGGAACCTCCCGCTCATCCGTACGGACGACGGAAGGCAGTCCCATCCAGGACGGGACGAAGGGGCCTTCACCCATACGTGCTGGTCATGATAGACACAGCCTCACGGACTCCCAGATGAGCAATGCTCGGAATCTGTGGATCGGCCCGGGTGGGGTGCCTCGCGGGATACGGAGGGCGTACCTTCCCGGGTGATCGGCTCATGGTCACCAGTAGGCCCGCGTTCGAGCGCGGGCCGGGAAGGCACGCCCGTGCTCAGCGTAGTCACCGAAGACGGCTCTGCCGGGACCGGTACCTCTCTGATCGGCGAGATCGTGCGGGAGGGCGCGAGGCGGATGCTGGCCGCCGCGCTGGAGGCGGAGGTGGAGCAGTACATAGCCGGGCTCGCCGGCCGGCGTGATGAGGCCGGCCGCCGGCTGGTGGTCCGCAGGCGGCCGGCACCGGCCCCGGGTCGGTGACCACGGCCGCCGGGCCCATCGAGGTCTCGGCACCACGCGTGAACGACAAGCGCATCGAGGAGACGAGGGGTGAACGCATCCGGTTCTCCCCGGAGATCCTCGCGCCGTGGTGCCGTAAATCCCCGGAGATCAGCGCAGTCCTGCCCCTGCTCTACCCTCCACGGCCTGTCCTCCGGCGGCTTCGTGCCCGCGCTCGGGCAGTTCCTGGGTGGCACACCCCGGCCTGCCGGCGGCGACGGTGACCCGGCTGGCCAGACAGTGGACCGCCGGGCATGCCGCCTTCCAGCGCCGTGACCTGACGGAATCCGACTGCGTCTACGTGTGAGCCGGCGGCATCCACCCCAGGATCCGGCGGCGTTGATCGACCGGGAACTGTATCTTCCTGTCTCGTGGACGGACGACCGTGAGCGGTGCCACAAGGCGGGCATCCCGGACGAGGTGGCCTTCGCGACGAAGACCGGGCACTTCAAAGCCATGCTCACCCGTGCGGTCCAGGTCGGCGTGCCGTTCGCGTGGGTCACCGCGGACGAGGCCTGCGGACAGCCGGAATCCCTGCGGTGGTGGATGGAACAGCAGGCCATCAGCCACGTGATGTGCGTGAAGACCAGCGACACCGTCATCACCCGCGACATGGGCGATCGGCCCCGGTCATTTGGAGGACACCCGACTCACCTTTGAACCGCCCACTCGGGCCTGCCGGTAAGTATGAAGCTGTAGTGGAATGCAGGTTGAGTAGCGACCTCAGAAGAAGGATGGGTTACATGCGTCGGAAAGCGCCTACGACTCTCACTGCTGCCGTACCAGTCATGGCGGTAAGCCTGCTTGTTGGCACCAATTTCTCCGCCTCGGCCGCTGAGGCGCCAGCAAGTCCTCATCGGTACTCCCTTGAGGGCGCTGCAGAAACTGGAAGAGCCCAGACTCTCGGCGATGCCGCAGTCAAGTACGCCGAGATGCAAATCGGCAAGCCGTATGTCTGGGGCGCGGAAGGCCCGAACTCTTTCGACGATTCAGGATTGACGCAGGCGGCGTGGCGGCATGTCGGCATCATGATCCCCCGCACGGCCGAAATGCAGTTCGCGACAGCGCGAAAGAAGGTCGAGGTTGAGGACCTTCAGCCGGGTGACCTGGTTTTTTTTATGGCAGTCGCAGGTGACAGACAGGACTGGCGTACCGGAATTTACGCTGGGAGCGGAAGCTTGATCCAGTCCCTCCCCCCGAGGGAGGAATGCCAGGTAACAAGGGTCAACTTCAACGCGAACGACCCCACCTATGTCGGTGCCATTCGACCATCTTAGAGCGGGCGGCAGGAAATTTTTGGAGTAGGGCCGAGTGGACATCCTCCTAGCCGTGGCAGTTGAAACTTACCTGAAAAAGATGGAAAAAGACCGTCTTTCGGCAAGCGTGGCGAAAGGCGTCCTGAGGCGCCTCGCGCAGTCTTTTCTCGGAAAGGACTTTGACGATATTAATGCGCGCGACAATCACGCTTTCTTTATGGTGAATTCGGCATAGCGAATGATAAAGCAGCCTCTACCATTGCGACTTAGCCGGACAGTGCTCCGCTCCTTCTTTCGTTACGGGCACCGCAAGGGATGGTCGTCCAGTCCGGTCATCGTGATGCGGCCACTGAATGCCGAGAGGAACGCACTAGTCAGTCTCCGTCTGAGGCAACCCTCCTTCGGCGCACTGAGGGCCTTGCTGGCCTGGAGCCCTATCGCCTCCAGGCCAGCGAAGCCGAACGGAAATCGCAGCCAGTGGTGATTCGCACGGGGGCAGCCGCGCTGAGTCCGAGGACCCCTGCGGCCTCCTGCCAAGGCTCACCCTGACCCTTGCCTGGTTCGATGCGGACCGGCATACAGAGGACCATCACTGCCCGATTGCATGCACGGTGGAGGATCACTGGCGGAGAATCGGCAGGTACATTGCCACTGTTACGCGGAGGCGAGAGGTCTTTACATTACGCAGAGCGGTGGCAGTGCTCAGCAGGGATGCAGTATGGCTGAATAGCGTAGAAATGAGGACATGCCAGTGGACAACGTTCATGGATTCCTGACCCAGGAACAGATTGAAGAGGTGATTGCTAATCACGGCGTCGAATATGCTGAGCGCATAGGAAGCGACTATGTAACGGCCATAGGGATATTTACCCGAGAGGCTGAGGATGATACCACTAGATTGCTGGCGATGAAAGATCGCCTAATCGCCGAGCTTATTATTCTGGATCGCATTGCAAGCAAGCTACGGCAGCAGCAATGACGAAAAATCCCTGCCAGTGCGAGTTTACAGCCCAAGTTAACGGGATACTGATGCCCAGGTTCACGCTTGGCCTCCAATCGGCATGTGAATATGGGTTGCGTCCCTGCGACGAACACCCTCCGTTCGCCAGTCCCGTCTCCGGCTCGTGAACAGCACGCAGTGCTTCGCTGATCTCCTCTGCGGCGACCGGGGCCTGACGGCCCGGGCCGTCACCGGAGAGTTTTCCGAAGATCAGTCGGTATCCGTTGAGAGGTGCGAGGACGGGGTGCCGGTAAGAACGCTGTCATCAGCCACAAGTAGGGGCGCCACGACCGGCGACGTGCGGCGGGTCGCGCTCGGCGACTGTGCGACATCCCGTGTTCTCCTGAGCCGCGCAGAGTTACCAACCTCGTGGCCAGGGGGTTCGCCCTCTCTGTGGTGACTCTTCGCGTCCTGACGCAAATTCGGGATTCCTGAAGCGTTTTCATTGTGTCTGAATGGTCGACGGTCAGGGTGAAGGTGAGGGGCCTCGGGTTGGCGCTGGCTGTCGTAGGGGGCCTGCGCGATGGCGGCGGTCGGCCACGGCGGAGGAGCTGGAGCAGTTCGAGACCGATGTGCGGGCGCGGGCTTCGGCGGGGCTGGCGGACGGCACGATCCGCGCGGGCACCGTGCTGCGGCGCCGCGCAGACGGCGAGTCGGTCGAGCAGAGCAGATCCAGCCCGACCTGCTGGCAAGCGCAAGGGGCCGAACCCCTCAGCGGCCAGCATCTACCGGGTGCTCGCCGAGCACGCCAAGCGCAAGGCGTACCCCGAGGCAGTCGAGCAGGCGCACGCCGACTTCGCTGCCTTCCAGGCCGGCGAAGTCCCCGGACCCGTCTGCTCCCAGGCCCAGCGTCCACTCTCACTCAGAGACCTACTTGTCACTTCGCCGTGGCTTCGGGAGAGCAGGGCCGTCAAGGCAGTCGAGCATCCCCTGCTCGGTATATCCGGCCGGCAGATCCCGCACGCCGGGACGCGCTCGACCAGCGACTGCCGCGCCTCCGCCTCACTGATCGGCGTGCCCTTCTTCCCCAGCGACAGACCTTGGCGTGCAGTTTCATGGGCATCCGTGCGCGTCCAGGCTGCGCTGCATCCGGTAGGGAGCATTGGGCGGCTCCACCCGGTGACCGGTTGGGGCCCGCGGCTGCTCCAGCTCGATGATCCGGCGCCTGGCCCGGTCCAGGGATCGGACAAGCCACGTCCCATGTCGCTCCTCCACCGTTGCTCGTCCGCATAGCAGGGGGCGGCACGGTCCGTTCGAGGGCGAACCGGGAGGGTCGGCATCGTCCATACCAGGTCGGAACCGGTACGCGCCCGCCGACCGGGCTGGCCGAGTACGAACGCCGAGGGGTTGCTGACCAACCCGGCCCGCTGGATCCAGCTGATCGGGTCGCAGCGACGGTGCCGCCGGAGGAGATGTCACAGCCAAGCGGCACCCCGCCCGTCGGGGGGCCGCTGCCCGAGCCGAACGGCCAGAGCCGGCACACCTGAACGGTGGTGCCCCGCCATTCCGGAGCCGGCCCCACCGAGTAGTCGGCAGCCTCTCGTCAGCACGTGCCGCGCGGCCAGCAGCCCACTCAGGTTCGGGGACGGGCCGTGGGGGACGGACCGTTCCGATAGACGCACCCTGAAAACTCGTCACTCGTTAAGGCAGACAGGGCGGAAGTCACTCCCTCACCCCACCAGAAACCATGTCCGACACACCCGTTACAGGCTTGCGTACATGAACGCTGATGAGGACGTACGCGGTCTAGCTGTCGAGCTTCTTCCGCGCCTACCGCTGGCCCTGCTTCGACCTCGGCCAAGCGTGGCAAGGTCGGCCAGGACCTCGCACGGCTCCGCTGGCTGGAGGAGGCCGGGCTGACCTACGTGGTCGCCGCCTCCCGGTCCGCCGACGGACGTGGGTCGCCGCCGACACGCTGCTAAACGCGCTGCTGGTCGAGTCCATCGCCGTGGCCGCCGCCAAGCGCCTGCCCACGCTCGGCTACGGCCTGCTCAAGTGTCGTACGGGCGCATCCCGTCCCATCGGTGCCCCGCATCAGTAGGAGCCGACCATCACCTTCGCTTGGGTGAAGAGCCGGGGAGTTGCTGGCTGACCTGACCCGGGGAGCTTCTGGGGGAGACGCAGAAGAGGCTGCGGCGGGGCAGGGTGCCGTCGAGGTAGGCGAAGGAAAGCAGGCGCAGTATGAGCAATGCTCAGAACCTGTGGATCGGCCCGGGGGTGGGTGCCTCGTGGGATGTGGAGGGCGTACCTTCCCGGGTGATCGACTCATGGTCACCGAGTAGGCCCGCGTTGTAGCGCGGGCTGGGAAGGCACG
>NZ_JBWKJV010000094.1:0-8966 GCF_056432045.1 Streptomyces sp. NPDC045701
GCTGTGGTGATAGAAGCCCTAGACAAGCCTCATCATCCCAGCTCAGGAGGCACTTTCGCGTTTCCGATCAAGATCCGGACGCCACCGCAAGTGAAACGCGGAGGCTAGCTGTCGGCGCCGGGTACCTGATGCGGAAGCGGCACCCGCATCAGCTGAGACAGAACCGTGCACCGCAAGAGCGTGACGTTCAGGTACGCAGCATCGGCCGCCGCCCCGGTCGGCCAGGATCACACCGACCGGCCTCGACCAGGCGCTGCGACTGCGGTGTGCGGCGCTGCTACCGCACGGTCAGCCCTGCCACCTGCTCGGCAAAGGTCACTTCGGGCAAGTCGGCGGGCTTTCGCAGTACAGGCCGCGTACGGACAAGTCGATGCACAGAACCCGACCTCACGAAAGATCGAGCAAAAAGATCAAGTCCAGACGAGATTCCGGCTCAGGACGTTCCCATCCTCACGTGTCCACCGTCCGGCCGGGCTTATCGGCTGGTCGGGGTTCATCAAAAGATGACCGTCTAGGCTGAGGCACCCACCAAGCCAGGCAGCGAATCAGCCGGTAACCTAGAAAGCCAAGAGTTCAGCATACGTTACTCACAGATGTGCGGGCCTGAGAGTCGAGCCTGTCGGTGGGAAGAGGAGCCAAGCAGGGTGTCCGGTATCAGAGCGGTGTTGATGAAGCGAGCCGTTCGTGAGGCAATGAGTTCGTCATGCCGGTACCAGGTGGGGGCAGTGCTGGCGATGGGGCGACGAGTCCTAGCCGTTTCCTCGAACGTTAGGCGGAACGCTCCTACCGTTGACTATGCGCACGCCACTTTTCATGCGGAAGAAGCCGTGCTGCGCCGAGTACGGCGTCCGCAGGGGGCAATTATGTATGTTGCGCGCATCAACCGGCTGGGTGAGACATGCATGGCTCGTCCTTGCGCAAGATGTCAGACTCTGTTGCTCGACGCAGGGGTCAAGCAAGCCCACTTCACTGTGACTACAGCAGTATGTGATTCCCTGGACTTTCGTTCGGCCTTGCTTCCAGGTACAAGGCTTGACCACCTCCAATAGGCACTTGATTTAATGTAACGGTTCGGCAGAACAATCACCGGAAGGGCTCCGCTGTTGGGGCCTGTCCCCGAGGATTGGACACCTGTTCCCCTGTTTTTATGCAGGCGTCATGGTTGGTAGCTGAGTGCTGCTCCGACGCGATCGGTGCCTGTCGGAAGACGGCCAGGCGGCAAGTGCGGGCCCCGTCGAAGCGTCGGCGCCACGGGAGCGTCTCGCGTTCGGGCCGCGCTGAAGCTCTCGGGGACTGCGGTTTTTGGCGCTCGTGGCGGCGGCGCCCATGGACTGCCTCCAACTCTGCGCAGCATCGCAACAGCAGACCCCGCAAGACCGTCCATGGAAGACGCCCGCCGAAGCCCTCAACAGGCCGAAGTATCATGCTGCACAGGTTGCGCTGGCAGCCTCTTGGCAGGACGATCGTAGAGGAGGTGACGTGGTTTATGGGCATCGAAGAGTACGGGGGCGGGCAGTCACCAGATTCGGACATCCTCATCGTCACGACGAATGACGCGCCCGGTTATCGGGTGCAGCAGGTGATCGGTGAGGTGTTTGGCCTCACCGTCCGATCGCGACACGTGGGTAGCCAGATCGGGGCCGGCCTGAAGTCGTTGGTCGGGGGCGAACTAAAAGGCATGAGTAAGACTCTCGTCGAGACGCGCAACCAGGCTATGCAGCGTCTTACAGAGCACGCGCGAGCGCGGGGTGCCAACGCCGTCCTCGCGTTTCGTTTTGACGTCGCGCAAGCGGGCGATATCGGCACGGAGGTCTGTGCGTACGGTACGGCCGTGGTCGTTGTGCGAAATTAGCTAGCTTTATCCCGTGGGCGTCGTCCCGGGAGCCCCAGCTGCCGCCGGTGGCTCGACGGTCTTTTCCAGACCGCGGCCGCGTCCTGTTCTCAGGTAGGCGACCCCATCACCCCGCCCAGGTCCGCGATCAAGTGCCCGGTGATGTTCAGTGACGAGGCTCCGGCCAGGCGGATCGACCGAGTAGTGGCGCTGTCGACGCCGACGTAGCAGTCCCTCGGTTTCGTCCGCTGCGGTGCGATATGCAGGTGCTCGCTGACCGCGCGATCGTATTGCGGCCCGGCATCGCTGTGATGGATCAACTGGCTTCGCGGACGGGGCTTCCTTCGTGACCGCGGCGCCGCAATACATCCGCAGCGGCACGCCGACCAGCTCCACGTCCTTCCAGACGGAGGCGTGCCAGCTGACGGTTCTCTGGGAGAAGCAGTCCGCGATGAACGCCACGCAGGTGAACGACTGGCAGGTCCGGACGGAGGTGAAGTCGGTTATCCACTTCTGGTCGGGAGCCGGAGCTGTGAAGTCACAATGCAGCAGGTCCGGGGCCCGTGCGGCCAGTCCAGGCGAGCGCATGGCCCGGTCGACGGCTCCGACAATCTTGCGCCGGCCATAGAGCCCTTCCGGAGCCAGCACACGCTGCCCGCCCCCATTGGTGGTGAAGGCCGACACCTTACGGCGACCGCTTGACCGCGAGGTGTCGGCGTCGGTTGGAAAATGGACCAGTTTGGCCGCGTGAAAAGTGACCCGCTAGTGTCGGTTCAGTCGTTCTCGCTGGCAGTTGGAACGCGTCCGAGTTCTCGTCCTTTCATTCGGTAGGAGTCGCCTTTGACGGAGTGGACCTCGGCGTGGTGGACGAGGCGTTCGATCATGGCGGCGGCCACGGTCTCGTCACCGAAGACCTCTCCTCACCGTCCGAAGGGGCTTGTTGCTGGTGACGATCACGGACGCTCGTTCGTATCTGTTCGAGACGAGTTCGAAGCAGGTTCGCAGCTTCGGCCTCGAAGGAGATGTTTCCCACTTCGTCTACCACGATCAGCGGATAGCGTCCAGGCCTGGTGAGTCGCCGACGAGGCCGCCGGTGTGGTGCGCTGCGGCCAGGCGGTCGACCCATTCAGCGGCGGTGGCGAACGCGACGCGGTGGCCGGCCTGGCAGGCGCGGACCGCCAATCCGGTGGCCAGGTGGGTCTTCCCGGTGCCGGGCGGGCCGGGGAAGATGACGTTCTCCTTGCCCGCGATGAAGTCCAGCGTGCCCAGATGCGCGACTTTCTGGCGCGTCAAGTTCCTCGAGAGTCTTTACCGCGGGGAAGGGCGGCGCGGACTCGCGCCTCGCCGCCGTGGGATTCCCGGGCGGAAACCTCCCGCTGAAGTACGGCGACAAGGTACCCGGCGGGGGTCCACGATTCCTTCCTGGCCCGTTCCTCCAAGCGCCCAGCGGCGTCCAGGAGGGCGGGAGCCTTCGTCCCCCGGGCGAGGAAGGCCACGTCGGAGGCAGTTTGCTGTCCGGTTTGCCGACTCGCTTCAGTCTCGGCGCCGGTGGTGTTCCCGACGGTGGTGCGGGGCATATCAGCCCACCTCCCTGCCGCCGTCGATCACGGTGAACAACCGGTCGCAGGAGCCGGGCCCGCGTTGCCCGACCTCGACCAGCGGGTCGTTCCCGACGGACCGGATGTGACCGGCGGCGGGCCGCTGGCGATGGTGCTCTTGCCGCATGATCCGGCCGGTCCCGGCGCGGTGGGGTCGGTATTGGTCTGGTGGCGGGCCCAGCAGCGCGCGTGTTCGGCGACGATCTCCCCGTCGGCCGCGAGGACGATCACCTTCTCGTTGTCGCACAGGACGGTGACGTGATGGCCGATCGCGGCCGGGTCGACCGAGTAGTCGCAGGTATCGACGCGGACGTAGTGGTCGCGGCCCAGGCGGGTCTGAAACCGCCACCGGCCGACGGGTCCGAGGCCAGGGAGCCAGCATCTGAGCCCGGTCCGCCTCCCGCCGGTCCGTCGGACGGGCACCGAGGGTGCGGTGGGTCCTGCGGTTGGCGACCTTGAGCCAGGCCGTCAACTGGGTGCTGAAGTCGTCCGGACCGCTGAAGGGGCGGCCTTGCAGGAACGAGGTCTCCAGATAGCCGTTCGCCCGCTCGACCAGCCATTTCGCTTCTGGTTCCCGGGGCCGGCACAAATAAATCTTCGTGGCGAGCAGGCCTGCGGACGCGGCGAACTCACTGGCCAGGGTGCCGCGGCCGGCTCCGGCCTCGTTGCCCCATACGAGCATCTTCGGGACCGCACCCCACCCGGTCAACAGCCGCCAGTGCCCGTCGGTCAGGTCCCCGGTCCGCCCCGAGGGCAGCATCCCACGCGGTGATCACCCGCGAATAGCCCGAGACCATCACCAGCACCGGCATCCGCCCGGCCATAGCCGAGCGGGATGTCCGTCTCTGGGAACCACAGGCCGCACTGAGCCAGCTCGCCGGGCCGGTAGACCGTCCTCGAAACCGGGTCGACCGGGGACCTACGCCGGGCCGCAGCTCACGCACCCGGTCTTTGAGAACGGTCCTTCCCCGATCCCAGCCGATCCGCTCCGCGGTCACCGTCGCGGGCATCGTCGGTGTCTGACGCAGAAGCTCCCTGATCGCTCTCGACCGCTTCGGCCGCCGAGCCCCTTGCCGCACGTTCGTACTTCGGAACCCGGCCGGTGGCCAGAGCGCGTTGACCGTGTTCCTCGAAATCCCCAGTTGCCGGGCGATCGCCCGGATCGCCATCCCCTCGGCCTGTCCGCGTACTCGTCTGAGTGCACCACCGCGTACGAAGTTGTGTGCACCACTGCTCGGCCACGTCGGTGTCCCGCTCGATGGCCTGGAGGCGGTTCTTGAGCCGGTAGCTGTTGCGGTTGACGGGGACGACCTCGCAGTGGTGCAGAAGACGGTCGGGAATCGCGGTGGCCAGGACATCGTCGCCAAAGACCTGGCCCCACTCGCCGAAGGTCTTGTTCGAGGTCAGGCTGATGGAGCCTTTCTCGTAAGGCTTGGAGATGACCTGGAAGATCAGGTTCGCCCCGGCTCGTCCCAGCGGTTGGTAGCTCACTTCGCCGACCACGAGGACGCTGGGGCGGAGGTAGCTGGTGAGATTGCTGATTAGGGACTGTATTAGGTTGTGATCGGTTTGCTGGGTCTGCCCTCGCTGCGAGGGTGGATTTGGCAGTCCGGTAGGCATGACGCGTGCGCAACTGACGGACGAAGTGGGGGATTGGTCGAGCCATACCTGCCGATCGGCGAGTACGGCCCGTGCCCCGAGCGGCTGCGGCCGCAGGAGCGTGATCTGGAAGTTCCGCTCCAGAGCACAGTGGCGGGAGATCCCGGACCGGTCCGGCGCCTGGCAGACCGTGCACAACAGGTTCAGGTCCGGCATACGGCCAGCAGACAACCTCGGCAGCGTGTCCTTACACGGCGATCTTTTCGCGCATCCCCATCAGTGCCCGAGTCATCGCGGGGCGGCGGGCGGCCAGTCCGTTGTAGTCACCGAGGGCAGGAGCAGCACAGCCACACCCACCACCCCTGGGCCCCCCGCTCCTACGAGTGACCGGGACCAACCCGTCAACAACGGAAGGAACGGCAGAGAAGTCAGAACGGTTCACCCATTCCCTCGTCGTCTCCAGCAAGTCAGTGCGGCGCTGCTGAGGCAGTACGAGATCGACACCGGTCAGGTGCCGCCCGAGCGTACGCGTCGAGGGCTGAAGGGCAGGACCCCGCCCGTTGACAGCCGCGTCGGCTCAAAGTGCACCTGATCGGTCGACAAAGGACAAAGGCGGGATGCGGAATCATGAACACTAGGCCCTTGCGGCCATGAATTAATGCCTAGCGATTCAAAAGGATCCCCGAATGAATGCAACAATCAACAAAGGGCGGGCCGCCGGTGAGGTGCCTGACCGTCTGCGGGCATTGCAGCGAAACGCTCGGATCAAACAAATAGATTTGGAGCAACGCGCCTTTTCTGAGATACATTGGGAGGCGGCGCCACGGTTTCTCTGGCCGACGGCTTCTCCGGCTTACACCTGTTGACTGTGTATGGTGCCGACCCGATCGGGCGGGCATGATCTTTACGATAGTTCAATTCAGGAAGCCGCGCAAGCCGCGTTTATAGGACCTCTTACAGCTGAACTTGCCCAAGCGAAGGTACTTACCCCTAGTGCCCGCAGCAGTGCAGAGTTCAGGCTTTAAGAGGGGGGAAATTCTGTACCTGCTCCGCATTCTTTATGGCCCCGAAAAGCAGTGGAAAGATGAATAAAGAGGACAAAGTTTACCGCGACCCCAGGCTGCTACCGCAGAAGCACCGTCGCACCTTCCCGCGCATACCAGAAAATGCGGTCGTAGACTCGAATTGGGTGCGCTTCGCAGCTTGCTCAAGCTCTCCCGACAACCTCTTCTACGATTATGACAGCCAGTCACTTGAGCAGGCACGAAAAATATGCAGAACATGCCCTGTGGTACTCCAGTGCGCCACGCATGCTGCATCCGTCCCTGAGCGCTTCGGCGTTTGGGGTGGCAAGTCGCCGCAGCAGCGAGGCTGGGATGAGACCGGTAAGCGAGTGGCGAAAGCCAGCGGCTCCTAGCCCGGGGTGCCGATGGCCTGCCACCTATCAGCCAACGGACCCGGCCAAGAGTTACCTCCGGCACCCTAGATTTCCCGATGAAAAGGCCTCCTGGTTCATCACACACGGATTATCATTAGGATGTCTTTGTACTCTAGAGTCGCGAACGGCAGACGCCCCCGGGGTGTCTGGGGGGTGGTCCCAGCGCATGTCCGGGTGATGAACGCCGGGGCATTTTCGCCTGCGCCCAGCTTTCGAGACGCAGTCCCGTGTTCAGTCGATAAGTGGTGCCAGGTGGCCCGACAGACCCCGGGGCGGTTTACATTTTCTTTAAGGAGCGTATGCCACGCTGGCTGTGCTGTCCGGCCTGCGCTCCGCGGCTGGCAGAGGTTGGGAGTGTACAATCCGTGCGGATAGTGCTGATCGAAGACGATAAGGAAGTTCGTGACCAGTTGACGGTGGGGTTGCGGCGGCTTCATCACGAAGTGCTCCCCAGTGCTTGCGGCTCCAGCGGTCTGGGTCTGGCCATGACACAGGACCCCGATTGTGTTGTTCTCGACCTCGGCCTCCCCGATCTCGATGGCTTTGATGTGCTTAAGATGATTCGCTTGGTATCGTCCACCCCCGTTCTTGTAGCTTCGGGGCGCAATGCCGAGGCCCAAGTCATCAGAGGCTTGGAATTGGGCGCCGACGACTACCTCACCAAACCGTTCACTGCTGCGATGTTGCATGCCCGCATGATGGCCGTCACCCGTCGGTGCCGACAGCTACCGGAGCAGGACGAGATACACGTCGGTGGCCTCGTAGTCGATCTCAGAGGCCATTCCGCCCACCTGGATGGTCAGCCGCTGTATCTGAGACCGAAGGAATTTCGGCTCCTTGCTTATCTTGTTGCAAATGCTGGCCGCGTGATAGGGAAACAGGAACTTTGCGCTGAAATCTGGGACAGTGATGTGGGCTGTGCGGAGACAACGCTTGGGGTACATCTGTCATGGCTGCGGAGGCGGCTGGGAGAATCCGCAGCGCAGCCCCGCTACCTCCACACAGTTCGCGGAGTGGGGGTGAAGGTGATGGCGCCGCCAGCGCGGTGAGGCGCCGCGTCGCGCTATTCACTAGCGCATTGAGCTTCGGGTGCCTGCTGCTATTTTCTATAATTTTCTCAATCTGGCAGCGCAGCAACTATATCTCCGAGGTCGACATCCTTGCAGACGCCAACGTCCGTTTGGTGGCGGATGCGATACATTCCTATCCCGCGACTACCTCTCGGGAGAAACTCCTCGACGGGGTGGAGGGGGGAGGGCTGCCCACGGGGGTGCATACCGTGGTCTCTTTAGCTGGCGCAGACCTGCATGGCAGTCCGGATACTTGCGTACGCTCTCTCGGTGTATCCGTCGGAGTGGACGAAACGAAACTGTCCTGGTGCGGAGCACGCCGGGTGGCTGTGACGGCGACAACATCAGCGGATGGCCACCCAGCGTGGGTGGCCGTAATCATCTCAACGAGCGGGCAGAGGCGCTTCCTTGTGCTCCTAGCGCAAATAACTAGCGCTGCTATGGCTCTCCTGCTAGCTGCCGCAGCCCTCGCCTCCGGCCTACTAAGCCAGTCAGCTGCCGGGCCTATCGACGATCTCGTGAAGGCGGCTAACCAGGTTTGCTCTGGCGATCTGACCCCTCGGGTAGATCCCCGTGGACCCGCCAAACTCCGCCGTCTAGGTCTGGCATTTAATAAGCTGATGGAACAGATGCAGAATCTGCTTAACAGTGAGCGGGAAGCATACGCCGACCTCTCCCACCGCCTGAGGTCGCCTCTCACCGCGTTGATGCTGCAGATTGAGGCGCTAGGGGATGTCTCGGCTTCGGAGCGGCTGTCGCCCTTCGTGACACAGCTTCAACAGGAGCTCGACACCATCATCGGCCAGGCTCGGGATCCCCGTCAGCGTTGCGGACGGCCGAGCGCTGATGCCGGTGAGATTGTAGCAGAGCGTGTCTCATTCTGGTGGCCTCTTGCCGAGGACGAGGTCCGGCGTTGTATGGTCCATCGGCCGCAGACTAAGTGTCTCGTTCGGATACACAGTAAGGACCTCGTCATTGTCGTCGATGCCCTGATTGACAATGTTCTAACTCACACACCTCCTGGCACGGACTTGTCCATCACTGTCACCCCTGTTTCTGACACCTCGATCGCTGTGGTGGTTGAGGATAACGGCCCGGGGTTTCGCGACCAGAAGGCTGCTGAGCGGGGCCGCAGCGGCCGTGGTTCCACGGGGCTTGGACTCGATATAGTCCGCCGTACTGCCGAGGCTGCAGGCGGAGCTCTTCTTCTCGGGCGCTCCAGCATGGGCGGTGCTCGAGTCGAAGTACGGCTGCCGAATGCAATCGAAGGGAGGAGCTGAAGGGCGGCTGTCTGGCGTCTATGGTTGTCGGCATCTCGTGAATCAGTGAGGGCCTGACTGAGGTTTTCTCAGCGAAATGATCTCGCGGCTGCTTGGACGTGAAGCCGGCTGCGGGCAGACGTGAAGCCCCTGGTAGGACAGGTCTCTCAC
>NZ_JBWKJV010000095.1:0-8943 GCF_056432045.1 Streptomyces sp. NPDC045701
CGCGTCACGCTCAGCCCCGGCCGGATCGGCGCCATCACCAAAGCCGCCCTCGTCCTCAACAACGCCTGGCGATGAATTTCGTCGAGAAAACCTCATTGACGAGGCCGGCTACATCCCCTTCGGCCAGGACGCGGCAAATCTGTTCTTCCAGCTGATCGCGTCCCGCTACGAACAGGGCTCCGTGATGGTGACCTCGAACCTGCCCTTCGGACGCTGGGGAGAGACCTTCTCCGACGACGTCGTCGCAGCCGCCATGACCGACCGCCTCGTCCACCACGCCGAGGTCCTCACCCTCACCGGCGACTCCTACCGCACCCGCCAACGACGCGAACTCCTCGCCAACGAAAACCGCACACACCGCGACTGAACCAACCCCAAGGGGTCAATTTGCAGTGAGGGCGGGGGCGGCCTGCAGGGTGAGCTCGTCCAGGGGGCGGACGCGGCTGTCGATGACGAGCCGGCGGTTGCCGATGTGGAGGTCGTCGAGCGGGAGGCGGCGGATCGCGCCGGGCCGGGCGGCGTGGATGGCCGCGAGGGCGAGGATCAGCCGGTCGCCCGGGCGGGTCACCGCGGCAATGGAGGACCGGACGTCCTCGGATTCCAGGGGCTGGATGACGCCGCTCTCCTGCTGGCCGACCCGGATGCGGCTGGTCGGGTTCTTGAAGATCGTGCCGTTCTTCTTGGCCCGGGTGAACAGGGACCGTAGGGCGACCAGGGTGTGCTTGCGCTGTGAGCCGTGGATGGTGGCCAGGTGGGTGAGGACGTCGCCGCGGGTGACCTCGCGCAGGTGGTCGTAGCGGTTCGACCACTCCAGCAGCACCGGCCGCAGCCGGTTGAGGAAGCCCCAGACGGTTGCCACGTCCCGGGGCTGGGACCGCGGTCCGCCATCGTGCAGAAGCCGGGCCCAGCCCTGGACGTCCCGCCTGATGCCGGCCGCGAGGCCGTCGAGCTTGGACTCCAGCCAGCGGTCAAAGGAGGACGGCCGGTCGTCGGGGAAGACGCCGATGCGGTCGAGCACTTCCGCGGTGCGTTCGACGCTGAGTCCACGAGACCGCAGGGCCGGGAACATCTCGGAGTGCCGGACGACGTCGTCGCCGGTGTGGCCGGACAGCACGATGACCAGGGCCCGGTCGACGTCCAGGCGGACGCGTCGGGGCCAGCCGTGGGCCTCGCCGAGGCGGTGGGCGGCATGCCGGGCCCAGGCCAGCCAGGGGTTGTCGAGCCGTGCGTGTTGCCGCCGGTTGAAGCGGGTGAAGTCGCGGCGGGGACCCAGCCGCAGGCCGGTGGCCGTGCCGGGGCCGGGTCGGGAAGCCGCGGCCGTCCCCGGCACTTGCCGCGCGGAGGGCTTGGACACCGCGGGCGGTGGAGAGGTTGGTCAGGAACAGCTGGTGATGCCGCACCTTCTCCAAGTAGGGCTGCAGGATGGTGACTTCGCCTATCGCATCGTCGTGGCGATCCAGGAATGTCCCAAAACCTCTTGAATTGCGACTAGGTCAAGGCCACCTGAGTAGAGCTCGGACGCGCAGAAGTGCCGCAGGACGTGCGGCGTCAATTTCTCAGCCCAGCAGGGAAGATGAACCGCGACGGCGGCGGCCAGACCGTTTCGCAGGGCGTCGTCGCCGACCCGGCGCGAGGACCCGTCGGCGCATCTGCGCTCGGACGGGAACAGTGGGGCGCCAGGGCGGGTGTGGTCGTCGTCGAACTGGCCCCAGACGTCCTCGATGAACCACCGCAGCGTCCGGTCCGCTCCGTTGATCAGCGGCACCATCCGCTCGCGCGGCCCCGAGCCGCGGGCGCCCTTGCCGAGGCGGACGTGGAGCTTGCCGAACCTGCCCAGGTGCCACTTGATATCGGTGATGTCGAGGCCGCACGCCTCGCTCACGCGCAGGCCAACCTGCGACATCAGCTTCGCGGCGGTGTAGTTCCTCGCGGGCGGGGCGAACTTGCGGCAGGTCGCCAGCTCGCCGCCCCAGCCGGCGAACAGCCGACCGACCTCCGGCGCCGTCGGCGGGATCCGCAGCTGGGCATCCTTGGAGCCGCGCGGGCGGTTCATCTCGTCGATCGGGCATTCCACGACCCGCCCGGTCATCCGGTGGATCTCGACCTTGCGCCGCAGCTCCAGGAACAGGAAGTACGTGCTCAGCGCCTGCGACCGAGCCAGCCGGGTGCCGCTTGGCGAGCCCCGCAGCACCCGCCCGAAGTAGGCGTCCGCGTCGGCCGGCTCCATATCCATAGCGGGCGGCCGAACCAGGTCCTCACCTGCTCCAGGTGCCCTACGTCCCCGCGGATCGTGCCGTCCGTCAGCCCCGCCGAGGCCCGGGCCAGCACGAAGCCGGCCAGCACGTCCGTCTCGAACCGCTCCAGCTCCTCCGCCGACACCGGCTCCCGGTACTCGCGCAGGTCCCGCACCACCGCCAGCGCCGACAACCCGCGCCTCCTCACCTTCGACCAGACCGCAGATCGGTCGCACGGGCTGAGAACGCTTGAGAGATCCCGAAGTTACGTCACGGCCCGGCAGAGCACCCGCAGGAGGAAGAAGCCGCTGGCCACGGCCTCGGGCGCTCAGCCGGGCTCAGGGGAACTCGCGGAATGTCGCACAGTTGTGCCGCGTGCCCGGTACAGGGACGGGGCGAGCAGGTCCTCGGACAGCGTTGCCGCGGAAAGTTCGGCCGGAGTCCCGGCGCGCCGCGTTCTCCGGGAATTGGCTCGTCCCTGAGGGAGGCGACGCGAAATTTCGTACCTCTGTGATGAGCACGCTACAACACCGCTTGGAGGCATCCACGATGACGAAACCTAGGAACACCCGGGACCGAACCGGCCCGGTGGCGCAACGACCCATCGTCGGCGTCATCGCCAGCACGCGCAGCGAGCGGCGTCTGGCCGTAGAGCACTGGCTGTTGTCCGCAGCTTCCAATGTCGAGCAGGCCCGCGCCGAGTGGGCGACGTATGGGGCGGCGCTGCTGCGTTGCGGCGCGGTATTTGCTGCCGTCCGCATCCCCGACGTCTACGTGTATGCCGCGGTCGGCACGGAGCACCGGGCCGAGGTCACGGCTTTCCTCGCCAGGATTCTCGACCAGGGGCCGGTGTTCCACGACCGGCGCGGCCGACAGTTCTGCGCCCTCACGCGGGCCAGTACCCAGCACGGGTGGAACCAGGGTGACGCCGAGTGCTTGGGGCGGGGCGCCTGCCTCGGCATCCCGGCCTCCAGTCGTACCGAGCCCGACTCAACCGGTGACCCGTTCTGGGTCGTCCCCATGGACAGCCCCGGCCTGCTGTGTACTCGGGCGGACGTGGAGGCCTTGGTTGTCGTCGGCCGGAGCGCCTGGACCAAGCAGCGGAGGGGTGACGGTGGATGAGGCCCCGCCCCGGACAGTTGTTCCGGCCACGACTGCCGCGCCGATGTTCTCGGAGACACTGCCCCGCGAGCCGGGGTCGGCCGCCGTTGCCCGCCACATGGTCCGCGAGGCGGTGCGCCTGTGGCGGCTGCCCGCACTGGCCGACGCCGCGGCGCTCGTCATGTCCGAGCTGGTGGCGAACGCCGCCAATCACGCCCGCGGCAGGTCCATTCGCGTCACGGTCACCCGCACCCATGCACAGCGGATCCGTATTGCGGTCGTGGACCGTGACCCGCACCACCGCCCGGAACTGCGCATCACCGGCCTGGACGACGACCGCGGCCGGGGCCTGGTCCTCGTCGATGCCACGTCGTACGTGTGGGGCGTCCACCTGATGGGGTGGGGCAAACGCGTCTGGGCAGACCTGGAGGCGGCATGAACAACCCGTCGGGTAGCGGATTGCGCTCCGGATGCAAGCTGCGTGGGTTGGGCAGCCACCACCTGCCGGGGCGGGTGGCGAGTCGTCGGCGGCAGCGGGGGCTGGTAGCGCGGGTGCGGAGGCCCGCCAGGCAGGGAGGGTGAGATGGCAACCCGTTCTCCCTGCCTGGCGCGCTCCTTGCCGGGGCCACCGACCGGGGTGCGCCCCGGGGAGGAGGCTATACGGGGTTTTGGCCGGATTTGGTGAGCGACACGACGGCCGGTGCATCAGCCTCGCCGCACCGGGACGCTGGGAAGATGTGGTTATCCATGCCGCTCAGAGTGACCACCTGAGTGGCGGTCTACCCCTGGTCGGGCCTTGACCCTTGATCTTGGACACTCGGGACACTGATCTTGAGGATCTGAGAACAGGAGTCACCTCGTGGTGATGAAGCACTGTCCGCCGGAGTTCAGGGCGGACGCGGTCGCGTTGTACCGGTCGCGGCCGGGAGCGGCGATCAAGCAGGCCGCTGCGGATCTGGGGGGTCAACTCGGAGACGCTGAGGAATTGGATACGGGCCGCGGACGGCCGGCGCTGGGGTCCCGCACGGGCCGGGCGCTGCGGCCGGGGCCGCGGGCCCGGCCGGGGCCGGGCCCGCCGCGGCACGGAAGGATCCGCGAGCTGGAGGAGCGCCGTCGGCAGCTCAGCGGACAACGCGCTCGCCGGGTCATTCAACACGGCCTTCAAACGCGAAACGCTCCAGGGCCTCCCCGCCCGGACAGCGCAGCCCAAACGCCCCCGAAACAGCGCTTGAGGAACCATCAACCACGCTGGCCCAAGCCGCACAGACCGTGTCCAGGATTCAGGGACAAGGCCCAGGCCGCGCGGGCCCGCTTCTTGGTCACACATGAAAAACCCGCGCGGCCCTCGTCGGGGCGCCGGGGCCGGAGTCAGTTGCTCACGTCCGCGGCCAGCACGATGCGCCCGTCAGCGGCCTTCGGCAACGGTAGGCCGGCAAGCGTGCGGCGCAGCCATGCTGCCCAGCCCCGGTCCAGCGCTGTGTACAGGGCCCCGTGCCCGCGCCGGTGCCCAGCCCCCAGCGACAGCTCGACCAGCGTCCTCACCGGCCCGTCCGCACAGCACCGCGTCCGTGAGCTCGAAGAGCGCACCCGCGCGAGCGTACAGGCACTCGTAGAACTCAACCCGAAGGCGGAGCAGGATACCCAACGCTTCGCCCACAGGCGTTCCGACAGGGACACCCTCACAGCGGCCGTTCCTCGACGCTTCGTTGCTCGAGACCTCGAAGCGTGAAGAACGGCCGCCCGCGTTGTCCCAGGAAGAACCGCAGATCAGCAGGTCGAGCGACCCGCGAGGTTCGACGCCAAGCTCAGAAGATCTGTGCCTGGATTCGAGCACCATGCCGTCGAACGAGCGGCAATGCGTCTTTCGAAGGTGCGCCCATGGCGTGCGCAGGGAGTACTCAGCGCTTCTCGTCGCGGGAGCGCCGCAGTTGTCGGCCGCGGTCCGGAGCGCCGGCGATCAGGTCCTGGAAGCGGTGCCTGACTCGGTTCCAGCGGCGATCGTGGTGATAGGCGCGCAGCCCGGCCCTGGCCCGGGCGCGGGGTCGGCGACCGTAGAAGCGGCGGGCCCATAGGGAGCCCGGGCGGGCCAGCCGCAGGGCTCCGAAGAATGCGACGGGAAGGAGGAACAGGCCGATGACGGCCATGCGGAACTTGCCCTTGAGCAGCGTGACCAGCACGAAGACGAAGTTGAGCGCGAAATTCGCGAGCAGACTCGCGCGGCTCTGCTGCTCCGCGGGGCTGACCTCGTTGACGCCGAGCGGTGAGAACCCGAGCAGGACGAGGAGAAGCAGCGCGGTGGTGAGGACCACAACCTCCACGCTCTGCCGGCCCTGCTCGCTCCAGTACACGTCATTGAGGTGGAGGATCAGCGCGAACTCGTCCAGGACGAGGCCCGCGCCCACGCCGAGCACCACAGCGCAGACGATGGTCGCGGCGCCGTGCTGTCCGACGGCGACGGCGCCGAAGCCGCCGATCAGCGTGAGAACGACACCGGGCACTACGTGGTGGATGTGCACCCCGCCCGGGGTGACGTTACCGAAGGGCCCCTTGCCGGCCCGGATCAGCCGGGTAACCGCACGGGTGACCAGGAACGTCAGGACGAAGGAGGACAGGGCAACGAGCAGCGGGAGCTTTCCCGGTTCGATAATGTTGCGGTACAGCCAGTGACTCATCCCACTCGCTCCAGGATCGCGTCTCCAGGGCATGTCGTTGCAGGCTCGCGGCCTGATCCCCAAGGCAGGCCTAGACTAGCGACTGCCCTGCGCTGCGGCGCGGACGCCCGTATTCCCTCGACTGCGTACCGTTCGCCTCGGCCACCCGTCCTGCCCCCGCCATGTGACTCCGCTGGGCCTGGAGGCGGCCGACGCCGGAATGCTGGCGACCGCTGGCGAGGCTGGTGCTGGGGTCCCCCACCGGCACCGTCGGCGACTCGTATGGCCGAGGTGCGCAGTACGACGTCGTGCCCCGTACAGGGCTCACGTCCCGGTGGTGGCCGTCGGCCGGCTGGCCGCCCCGCGCAGCGCCGTGAACACCGACCACGCCACCGACACCAGCGGTACCGCGACCACCGCGCCCACGATGCCCGCCGCGATGGCCCCCGCCGCCACCGAGACGGCCACCACCAGCGGATGGAGCCGGACCGCCCAGCTCATGACCAGCGGATGCAGCAGGTGCCCCTCGATCTGCCCGATGACGACGATCAGCGCGACCACGAGGCCCGCAGTCAGCGGTCCCTTCGCCGCCAGGGCGACCACGGCCGCCACCGCCAGCGCGACCGGCGAGCCGATCAGGGGCACGAACGCGGCGACGAACTCCAGCAGCGCCAACGGCACCGCCAGCGGTACGCCGAGGAGGTATAGCGCGACACCGACCAGGATCGCGTTGATCGCGGCGACCAGCACGATCCCGTGCGTGTAACCGGTGAACGTCTGCCACGCCGCCCTGCCCGCCACATTCCAGCGCGCCCGCGCGCGGTCCGGCAACTGGTCGCAGTACCAGGCCCAGTGGCGGTCGCCGGAGTGGATGAAGAACACCGAGGCGAACAGCCCCAGCGCCAGGGCGGTCACCACGTGCACCGCCTCGCTCGCGCCGCTGACCGCCTTGCTCAGGAGCGCCGAACGGTGGCTGGAGAGGAACTGCGCGATCCGGGAGTGCAGGTCGGACAGCACTTCCGGGCGCAGCCGGAACGGTGGCCGCTCCAGCCAGCTCTCGATGCGGTCGACCCCGTCCCGGAACTCCCGCACCAGTGTCGTGGTCTCGCCCGCCACCGCCTCACCGACCAGCACCAGTCCGCCCAGCACCAACGCGATACCGCCGAGCAGCGTGGCCGCGACGGCCGGCCCCCGGGGCATTGCCCGGGACACCACGTTGGCGACGGGCCGCAGCAGCGCCGTGACCACCAGCCCCAGGAAGAGGCCCATCCCGATCTCGTGGAAGCGGCCCAGCACGGCGAAGACGCCGTACACGGCCGTGCCGACGACCAGCAGGCGCCACGCGTGGGCCGCGGCCGTGCGGAGGAACGGAGGTACCTGGGGCTCCATGCCCGATGAGGTACCACCGGACGCGGGACCCGCCACGCGTCCGGACAGACGTTCGTCCGGCCGGACGCGCGTCACTGGGCCGAATGCACGGACTGCCGCGACGTCCGGAACCTGTCAAGGTGATCAAGACAGGTGGACGTTTCTTACGTTGTGCCGGGATCACGCTGACAGCTTCCGGACGTGGCCGACGCCACCGCACAGGCCTCCACCGCATCAACCAGAACAAGCAACTGCCCTGGCCCTTCCTCACCCACACCGGACTGACCATCGACCCACCAACCCCGGATACGCCGCTCCTGCTCTATTGGGCCGTGCCCGTTCGCTCACAGTCAGCTCGGGTGCCGATCTGGCTCCTGGCTTGTCAGGTGCTGCTTCAACCAGCTGCGGAGCGTTCCGGGGTTCATGCGGTCGGCCGCAAGCATGCCAGTAGCCCGTGCTCGAGCTTGTTCAGGGACACCGATCGGGTGATGCTGGAGACGGAGCCCTTCAAGTTGGCCACTCGGGTGACGGAGACGACGAATGGCAGCTGGCTCGCTGTGTAACGGCGGGGCCCTCGTGGTGCTGTTCGTTGAGGTCCGCGCAGATCCGGGAGACATGCCGGTGTCCGAGCCGAGGGCTTTGGCCAGTTCTCGACCGAGCGGGTGGAGACGCGGTGGACGTATGCCTCCATGACGACCGGGCAGAGGGCCTGGCCGGTCCGGCGCCGGCGCTCGGGCAGGCTCGGGAAGAAGCTGCCACCCGCAGTTTCGGGATCGCGAGCTCCAGGTCGCCGGCCTGCGTGGTCACGGTCTTCTCCCGGTGCCCGTTGCGCCAGGTGGTACGGGTGCCGGTCCTCTCGCCCCACTCTGCATGATCTGGGCGGTGGCCTCGGCCTCGATCAGTTCCTGCAGCAGCCGCTCAGCGACCTCACGGAGGGAGTTCAAGACCATCTGCCGAACGTAGTGGCTCAAGCAGGCGAAGCAGGTCATGCTGGGACACCAGGCACCCCTTTGGGGCGAACTGGCAGTTCACCAAGGACAGTTGCACGGTGGCCTGCCCCGTTCTCAGGGTTCACAGGCAGTCGATGCACGCGAGAGCACGGAAACGGCGCAATTTCCCAGCCAAGATCCATTACACCACTCCGCGGGACGCCCGTCTCTCCTTCCGCAGCGCCAGCCGGCCGGACAGGGCGGGCCGGGGCCCACGGAACGTCCGGCCCGGTCTCTCGCTGCGGGACGGGGCGAGTAGTCCGGGTAAACAGGACGGCCGCGAAGGTCATCGACGCGCCCCCCATCACCGCATCCATAACCATCCGGAACGCTTCTCCCCTCCCGCAGTCTCCCACCGGTCGGTACGCAATGCTCGAGACCTGTGGATCGGCCCGGGGCGGGGTGCCTTGTGAAGCGCGGAGGGCGTACCTTCCCGGGTGATCGGCTCAAGGTCACCGAGTAGGCCCGCGCTGCGAACCCGGGCTGGGAAGGCACGCCCGTGCTGAGTGAGGTGCCCCGAAGTTTCCGGACAGACGTCCAATAGGATTGCCTTGAACGGAAAAGAGGACGCAAGAAGTGGCACCACCGAGCAAGTACACC
>NZ_JBWKJV010000096.1:0-7037 GCF_056432045.1 Streptomyces sp. NPDC045701
TCATCCTCCGACAACACCAGCTCGGCCATCGGCCGCCCCATCTTCGCCATGGAGACAGCTTACTAATTCAACGAATTCCCGGCGCAGGACACTAGTCTGGTCCCGGCGTCCTCGGCGGCGCCAAGTGCCTGCTGAACGGCGAACGCGGCCGCCACCACACCGCCGACCTCGACGATCTCGCTGGCGACGACCTCATCATGGTCACCGCTACCCACAAGATCAGCGGCTCTTCTGGCCGCGGCCGGCAGTTTCTCCTCTGCCTCGAACTCGACATCCAGGCGCGGGTCGGACGCGTCCGGGCGCACGGTCAGCTCCGTGGTGGCGTACGAACCGAATCGCATGACGTGGTCGGTCACGGGCTGATCGCGGCCAGGTCCTCTCCCCGGTGATCTGCCAGCCCTCCGCCTGAAGCTCACGGACCACGTTCATCAGGTTCAGGGCCGTATGGAAGATCTCGCAGTTGGCCAGCAGAGACGTCAGCTTCACCGCCTTCTCCTGCCCGACCGGGCAGTTCTCAGCGATCACCCCGCCGTTGCAGAACGCCAGCCAGTCAGTGAAGTTGTTGAAGGGCTCCACCTTGTTGGTGGCTGCCGTTACCCGGCGGCGAAGCGACGGGTCCGAGATGAACTTGAGCAGCTGCACGGTCGCGACCGCCCGGCCCACCTCGCGGAAGGCCCGGCAGATCTGGTTGCGGTGGGAGTTGCTGCCAAGGCGCCGCAGCAGCAGCGGCGAAGCCAGGGTGCCCTCCCTGATCGCGATCGAGACCCGCATGAGATCGCGCCAGTGCGTCTCGATGAGACGCCAGTCGATGACGTTGCGCCCACCTTGGTCGAACAGGACGTCGATGTGCCGGTAGCGGGCGCTCGCGGAGGGCCCGTAGAAGGTGCGGTCCTTCCAGTTCCGTATCCCCGGCATCAGCTCAAACCCCTTCAAATGGGCGAGACAGAAGACCGGGAACGACTGCCCTTGGCGTACCGGCGTGGATCGTGTCCGGCTTCACCCCGGAGGCGTTCTTCAACAGCCCGTCGATGATGCAGACGGCCTCCCGCACGCCACAGGGCACGAATCTGGAGAAGAGCGCGATGTACTGATCGGATATGTGGTGGTATGCGAATCCTCCGTACCGGATCGAGGCCTCGGCGAGCAGGTTGTCGATGAAGGTGTCCATCTGCGTGCCGCCGGCCGCCACGGACGTCCCGTCGCCCCACGCCCTGACCAGGTCCAGGCGCACGAACGCGCTGACCACGTCGGTGAGTGCCTCGTTGATCTTCTCCACTCTCAGGTGCCGGTTCGTGATCCCGCTCAGCTCGTGCGCAGAGACCCCGGCGATGCGCCGCGCCGCTCGGCAAACGTCATGCTGATGCCGCCCACGAAGGCGGTCAGCACGTACCGGCCGAAGGAATCCTTCAGTTTCAGGGTCGCTGCCGCAGGCCGGTCCGAAGCGGCGCCACCACTCCACCCAGTACGCGGTGCGCGACAGGAAGCCCAGCAGGGTGCGCTCCGGCATCCGCGCCTTGACCTCGCCCTCCAGCGCCTCGGCCAGGACGCTGACCCCCTTGGCGCACTGCTTGCGCAGCACCGGCCCCCCCGTTCTCCCCGATGACCAGGTCCGCGTCGTCCGGGTAGCCGGAGGCCACCTCCGCCGCGGTGGACTCCAGCCGCTCGCGCACGGCCGCGGTGAACCCCGCGGCCGTGTCCGGCAGCCCGGACTCCTCGCACAGCTGCGCCAGCTTCGGACCCCACTCCTCCCACTCGGGCAGCTGGTCCGGCCAGTTGGCGAAGGGGTCCGAGCCGCTGATGGCCACATCTCCGGTCCGCAGATCTCGGCCAGGCAGGTGAACACCAGCGTCTCGAAGCGCCGGCGGTCCGCAGGCCGGGCCTCTTGCGGTCCCGTACAGCCCGCTGCCAGTTCTACGAGGCGAAGCCGAAATCCAGCGGCCGCCCCTCGTACAGCTCCGAGATGTACTCGCGGGCCGCGCTCTGGTGGGCCCGCGCGTGCGACGACAGCGCGTCCAGGACCCGCCGGTCCTCACTGACCGCCCCGAAACTCCAGCGTGCCCACCAGATCGAACATCGGAGCCCCATCCCGCTTGTAGAAGCGGCCCACCAGCACCTCGTGGTTGTTGCCGTGGTGCGCGCCACCGCCTCGATGCCGGCGAACTCCGCCGCGAACGACCCCGAGCTCTGCACCGCCTCCCGCGCCAGCGCGGCAGCCCGCTTCGCGGCCAGCGCCCGCGCCGCCCTGCGGCGCGCCTTCTTCCCTGCCGGGAACGGCACCGGCACCCGTCCGGACCGCGCGGCAGAAGGCCGGCGGGGCCGATCCGCTCCAGCACCGTCCGGTAGGTGCCGATCATCCGCACCAGCGCCTGCTGCTGCTTGCGGATCTCCTCCAGCCCGTCCTTCGCATTCTTCAGTCTGGTCGCCACCCGCTTGCAGAACATCTCCGCCAGGTCATCCCGGGCCCGCCGCCGGGCCGTGTGCACCAGGCAAGGCCAGCAGCGCGATGAGCTCGCCCGTCTCGTAGTCCCGCAGCCCCGCCGCGTCCAGCGCGCCCGCCTCGGCCCCGAAGTCGGCGATCTCCCCGGGCGCGATCCCCTCCAGCCACGAGTCGGTGTCCCCGAGCCCGTCCACCCACTGAAGGTGCTTGTGCTGCTCCTTCAGATGGCTCCAGCTGGGCCGTTTCGCGGGCTTCTTCAGCCGGTTCAGCCCGCTCTTGCGGTCCAGCCCGCCCACCTCCAGCAGCCCCAGCCGCCGGGACCGGTCCTCCATGGTCATCCGGGACCGGACGGTGGCGAAGATGTCCTCGTTCACCTCCCGGCGGACCCCCGGGCGGCCATCTCGTCCAGGGTGCGGAACGCCGGCAGTTCACAGGTCGCCCGGACCAGCTCCTCAGCGCGACGTTGATCAGGTCCGGCGGGTTGTTCTTCACCAGCGCCGTCCGCCGGATTGCCTCCTCCACGATCTGACGGACCCGCTCCTGATCGTAGGAGATGCCCTGCCGCTTGCGCACCTTTGCGGTGCAGCTTGGCGGTATTGACCGACTCATAGTGCGGCCCGGTGCCCTCGGGCAGCTCCAGGGCGCCGCGCACGTGTTCCACCACCGTCTCGGGAACCTCGGCAGCCTTCGGGAAGTAACCCCGCTTCTGGTAGCACTTCAGCGCCAGGGCCAGGGCGAGCAGGTGCTCCTCCGAGCGGGCCCGCTCCTGGACCCAGCCGATCTCCTCGCGCTCGGGGGTGAAGAAGACGTGCATCTCCCGCGCCGACATCAGCCGCTTGAACCGCGGGTACGCGGTCCGTTCTATCGAGGTCACGCCGCCGGTCCCCGCCCCCGGTACGAAAACGATCACTTCCGCGCGGACCGTACCAGGGTGATCACCAGCCGATACGACTGCCCCGCAGAACCCCGCCCGCACCGGGCGTGCGGCCTCTACGCTCGACTCCCGTGAACCGACAGCAACAAGCAGCCCCGCAGTGACGGAGACCTGAGCCACGAACAGGTGGCCCTCCCTTTCGAGCAGTTCACCGGCCAGACCAACCGCATCGCGGACATCACCGCGATGCTCATCAAGTACGCCCAGGCCGGCGGCAAGGACTGGGAGACCTACGAACCCATCCTGGACCACCTCGCCCGCGAGGGCATGAAGCTCATCCAGTACGGCCGCGGCCGTGGTACAGCGGCAGGATGCCATGCCAGCCGCCTCCGCAGAGCGGGTTCCGAGGGGTGCCCGGCCAGTCATGGACTAGGCTAGGCCGACGGTCCAGATGCCCGGTGCGAAGGCGGCGCGGTGGGTCAGCAGCAGAGTGCCCGTGCTGCCGGAGCAGTACGCCGTCTCTTCAAGCCACCGTGCGTATCGGTGCGTCCAGCCGGCACGGGTGCGTAACTGCGAGGCGCGCAGAGGCAGCGGGGGAGTGGTGGCCGGGCAGACGGCGCAGGCGGAAGCAGCGGCAGCACCCCCCGGTCTCCTCGCGACCCAGGAGCAGGGTGCGCGCGCCCTGCCGGAGGATGCCGCCGATCCGTGGCTTGCCGTCAGCACGCAGAGGGGACGGAGCCGGCAGGCTGGCCGGCACTGACAGCACGAGCCCGCCTGCCTCTCGGCAACAGTTCCCCGACCACCTCGTCGCTTTCGTCATGTGGCCTGTGTGCACCAGTCCGGCCCGGCGGAGGCGATGCGAGTCCAGGAGCGTGACGGTGAAGGTCTCAACCAGGCCCAGGGTGCCGAGCACCCTGGCTCCCCGTGGCACACACCCCGGCCGACCTGTCGAACGGCGGGGCAGGGCCCCGCATTGGGGGAAGCTCGCGAGGCCGACCTGGTCAGGGTTGCTTTGAGCAGGAGTCAGTCGCACGAGGAGGGCAGCCGCCGCAGTGGCGGTGTTCTCCTGTTCCCCGGCAGCTTCTGATGGACGTGCGATCGTCGTCGGCGCGCCGGGCGGTCTTACGCCGTAATGAAGTCCTGATCAACTCTTGCCTGCAGACCGCTTATTACGGCGTAATGAACCACGCGACAACTGGACTGGAGTACCGGGCCGCCTGACCACCGTTGCTCATTACGCCGTAATGGACGTAATGGACCGGCACCGTCGGGTGAACCGCCCGTTTTGGAGGACCCGAGCGGTCCATATGCCTCCAGAGTAAGTAAGGTGACGCCATGGCATCTCCGTATCCCCAAGGAGACCGGGAAAAGGTGGCATCCAAGCTGCCTTCCGCGCTCCGGCAAGAACTGAAAATCCGGGCAGCTGAACTCAGTCTGGACATCCAGGACGCCGTCACTGACGCCGTCAACGCCTGGCGCGAACAGTCGGCAGGCAACAGCACTGTCGATACCACCGGTGCGGATTCGTTCAGCACCTGGCTCCCGCCCGGCATGTACGACGACTTCAAAGAGACCTGCACCGAACGGGGGATCTCCTTCATCCAGGGCCTTGCCCAGGCCGTGCGCCGGTGGCTTGACACGCACCCCTCCCCGGGCGCTCAGCCGGCCGTCGGCGAACCGGAACGCAAGATCGTCTGCAACCAGAAGGGCGGCGTCGGCAAGACCGCCGTGTCAGCCGGGGTCGCCCAGGCGTACGCGGAGGACGGCAAACGGGTCCTGCTGGTCGACTACGACCCGCAGGGACACCTCAGCCAGCAGCTCGGCCTCCCACAGATCCCCCCGGGTGAAGACAGCCTCGTCTCCCACATGGTGGGCGAAGGCAAGGGCAGCCTGCGGGATCTCGTCGTCACCCTCGAAGACCCCCGTTTCGGAAAGCGCCTCGACGTCCTGCCTTCCTGCTTCGACGGCTTCCTCCTGGATGCCCGCGTCGGCGTCAAGGCCTACACAGGGCGCGGCTACCAGAAGGAAGCCGCACTCGAGCTGGCCCTGACTCCGGTCGAAGCCGACTACGACGTCATCGTCATCGACTGCCCGCCCAGCCTCGGCATCGCGATGGACGCCGCGCTGTACTACGGACGCCGCCGCCAGGGTGAGCGCGCGGGGATCTCCGGAGCCATCATCCCCGTCCTCGCGGAGGACTCCTCCGCGACCGCCTACAGCATGCTCGCCGGACAGATCAACGACCTCAGCGCGGACCTGAACCTGGACATCGACTACCTCGGCCTGGTCGTCAACCTGTACGACTCCCGCCGCGGCTTCGTCGCCACCTCCTCCCTCAAATCGTGGAAAGCTCTCGGCACCCCGCCGGTCCTCGCCGTCATCAACGACCTCAAGGAGCAGCGCGAAGCCGTTCGCCAGACCACGCCGCTGCTGGCCTACGCCCCGCACAGTGAGCAGGCCGAAGCCATGCGGCAGATTGCTCGGGGAGCTACCGCATGAGCAAGGCCGACACCCTCGGAGCCTCCAGCGCATTCGCCTCAGCCGCCGGAGCGATCAGTGCCCGCCGCATGGTGACCCAGCAGGCCCTTGGTCAGCCGGCTGCGGAGATGCCCGTCACGGAGACGCCGGTCAGCGACATCAGCCTGAACCCGGCGAACCCGCGGTCGGAACTCGGCGACCTGACCGACCTGGCCGGCAGCCTGAGGGACCACGGGCAGAAGACGGCGATCAGCATCATGAGCCGCGACGCCTACCTCGAGGCCCACCCGGACCGGGCAGCGGACCTCGAGCCGGGCGCCCGGTATGTGGCCATCGACGGAAACTCCCGCCTGGCCGCCGCCCGCGAAGCGGGACTCACAACCATCAAGGTCATGGTCGACGACGGCCTCGGCCGGAGTGCTGACGACCTCCTCGAATCGGCCCTCGTCGCCAACATCCACCGCAAGGACCTCGACCCCCTCGACGAAGCACGGGCCCTGCAACAGCTCCTCACCATCCACGGCACCCAAGAAGCGCTGGCGGCGCGCCTGCACCGTTCCCAGGGCTGGGTAGCCCAGCGCCTGGCGCTCCTGGGCCTGACGCCTGCCTTGCAGAAGCGGCTCGAGGATGGCGATGAGTCCGTCGAGTTGCTGCGGCGGGTCGGGAAGAAGAACCCGGAGGAGCAGGAGCAGATCCTGCAGCGGCTTAAGGAGGAGGAAGCGCGGAAGAAGGCGGCGACCAAGGCCGCACGGAAACGCACACCCGGCCCCCCCGCAGCCGCAGACGTGGGCGCCCACGGCTCGTCACACGACGAGGAGATGAAGACGCAGCCCCCTCATTACGGCGTAATGAAGCACCCTCCGCAGGTAGCGGAAACCGGGGCCGAGCCCTCCACGCCTGCCGCCCTGGGCGAGGGAGGACCGCTGCCGGTCCAACCTGCGGAGGTGCAGCCGGGTAGTGCGCTGGGCACGGGGCTGGAGCACCCGGTGGCGGGCCCGCTGAAGCCGCCGCCGATCAGGATGCCGTGGGAGGACGGGGTGCTGGTGGCGGAGATCGCCATCGAGAAGATGGCCCGGGACCAGATGACGGTCCTCTACGAGCGGTTGGGCGAGGAGCTCAACAAGTAACCTAGCCACCTGAGTTACCCGCAGGGGCCCGGGGGGCGGGTGGGGGGGGGGGGCCGGGGGGGGGTGGGGGGGGGGAGTGGGGGAGGGGGGGGGGGGGGGTGTTGTTGTTTCCCCCACGGTT
>NZ_JBWKJV010000096.1:7047-8221 GCF_056432045.1 Streptomyces sp. NPDC045701
AGGGAGGTCCTCTGGAAGTGGGGGGGGAGGGAACCAAAAAAGGCACCCCAACCACGGGGTCTACCCTAGGGGTCATGCACCTGGTGGTAAAACGGCCCCCTGCGGTGCGGTGCCAGAGCCGATTGACGATGACGCGCGGCGGGCTTCTGGTGGTCCCCGCCGGGGTAGGGAATAGCTTGCGGTGAAAGTACCGTGTCGCCACGGTGACACGGCGCCGCTACGACTTCCCGTGGGCTTTCAGCCATGCAGCGAGTTCATCCGCATGCGCCTCCAGGAACTCCCTGGCGAACTCGCGGGCATCGGCGGGCCTGCGCCCCATCTCCTCGTAGAGCTCTGCGAGACGGTCGACGGCCGCCTCCGGGTTACTGGGCAGCCGGGGCGCCTCCGTCCAGGCGAACGCCTCTTGGAAAGCGGGCAGCGCGCGAGCGTCCAGGTGATAGGCATAGGTCTTGGACCAGCCCTCCTTGCCCGCGGTGGTAGAAGTCAGCGGATTGCCGACACTGGCTGGCCACACCCCCTGCCGTACCAGGGAGCTGACGATACGGCTGATGGAAGTGGTGGCGCCATTGAGTCGGCCCTCGCCGCGCTGATCACGGAAGTGGGCACCAAGCGCGCGGCCGTCGCCGTCGGTGGCGAGCTTCAACAGGTGAGCGGCATCGGGGGTGACGAGCTCGATAAGGCGGGCCGCGGCCTCGACGGTCAGGTACGGCTCGGTGGTGTCGAGAGTGACGTTTCCGGTCGACTGAGCGGCGGCCAGCGCCAGCCACTCGGGGGACGGATTGTCGACGTACAGGGTGAGGCGTGTTGTCACAGCATCCCTCTCACAGAACTGGCCCAGAAGTGAACTTGAAATGGGCCGATAACGCTGAGCGTACCGGCACCCTCCCCCACCTTCTACGTCAGTTCTGCCGAACCGGCGGTGTGAGGGCCATTGGCTAAGGGCTCGCGCGAGAACTACGCGGTGATGTCCGAGAAGTCCCCTGCCGGCTTGTGATAGGCCCGCAGGGTGCTGACTGAGGATGAGATCGCTTCGCGGTTTACCAGGATCCGGCCGTTTTTGGACGAGCGGCAGCGGCGGTTGTGGCTGGGGTCGGAGGCGGCTGAGCTGGGTGTTTCCGGTGTCGCGATCGTGGCGCGGGCTGCGGGGGTGGATCCGAAGACGGTGCGGCGGGGC
>NZ_JBWKJV010000097.1:0-8153 GCF_056432045.1 Streptomyces sp. NPDC045701
GTCAACGTCCTGTGGGCCCTGATCCGTGACCGGCGGTGCTACGAGGTCACACCCCCCGTGGCCGCAACCGCTTGACAACAACATTAGGAAGCGGTGACCGGGTGGATGCGCCACTGCTGGGCGGGAGTGCCGTTGCAGGCCCACAGCCGGGCGACCGCCCCGTCCGTCTTGCTCGCCGACTCGATGTCCACGCAGAGGTTCGTGGCGAGGGGGGTGTGGGCGGGCCTGAGCTCGTACAGCTCCTTGGCGACGTCGACCATCACCATGCGCCAGCGCTGGTTCTGCGCTCCCACGCACCACCACTGCTGGACGGCCGTGCCGCTCTTGGTGCCGGCGGCCTCCGCGTCGAGGCACTTGCCGCTGTGCCCGAAGCGCAGCTCGAAGGTGCCGGCGCCGGTGGGCACCAGGTCGATGCGCTGGTTCGCGGCGTCCGCGACGCAGGTCGACTGGACGCTGTTGACGCCGTTGCGGAGGCTGGCGTTGGGGATGGTGAGGCACTTGTCGCTGTGCGCGGCCCTGAGCTGGACGGCCGAGGGCGCCGAGGCCGCGACGGCGGCGGCACGGGCGTCGGCGGCGTCGACGGTGGACGTGGCGGCGACGGTGGCAGCGGGGGTCGGCTCGGGGCGCGCCTCGTCGGCGGCGGCGACGGTCACGGTGCCGGCGAGCGCGGCGACACCGGCCGCGACGGCCAGGGCGGATCGGACGATCCGGGGCATGGGTGCTTCCGTTCTTCTCAAGTCTGAAGGGAGAGGGCGCGGGCGGGGTGATCACCGCCCGCGCGGTCAGCGCGCGAGCGGGGTACTCACCGCCGGCGCGGGGTCAGCGCGCGAGCGGGGTACTCACGCTGGCGCGGGGTCAGCGCGCGAGCGGGGTACTCACGCTGGCGCGGGGTCAGCGCGCGAGCGGGGTGACGATCTTCCAGGACGCGTCCTGGGCGAAGTCCTTCTCGACGTCGAAGCGGTTCTTGGCGGTCTTGTTGGCGACGAACAAATCGCCGTAGTACTCGCGCAGGTAGCGGCCGGGCTGGGCGGACGACTCGAAAGAGGTACCGGAGCCGCTCAGCCCCTTCTTGGCGCACCAGGTGGAGTCCTTGCGGAAGGCGGTGCTGTTGTCGCTCGCGGCCATCCTGACCCGGAGGTCCTTGTGGGTGAGGTAGTGGCCCGGCTTTTGGGAGGACTCGAAGGAGTAGCAGCCCGGCTTGCCGTCGAGGGCGGGAACGACCACCCAGGTGCCGTCTTCGCGGTCGGTCTGCTTGGACGCGGTGGACAGGGGGGCGATGAACGCCTCCCCGGCGTCGGGCGTGGACTGGCGGATGTAGAAGCCCGCCGGCTTGCCGCTCGCCGGCTGGAACGACTGGCGCTTGGCGCGGTACTGGCTGTCTGCCTTGAGGAAGTTGGCGACGTCCTCGTCGGTGCCGGCCAGGGCTTTCTTGGCGGTGGCGACCAGGTGGGGGTTGACGCCTGTCTTCTCGGCGGCGGCCTGGATCTGGAGCGCGAGGCGGCGGTTGGCCTCGGCGATCTGCTTGCGGCGCGCCTCGTCGTCCTTCTTGTACGCCTCTTCCGCGCCGGAGTGGATGAACTGCTTCCACACGGCCGGGTCGGGGCTGAGAACCGCGCGCTGCGCCGCCGCGTAGAGCTCGCTGCCCTTGGCGTCGGCCGGGGCGACACGCAGCAGTTCGCGGATGAAGTTGTCGTCGCCGAGGGCGAGCATGGCCTCGGAAGGCGTGATACGGAAGAGCGCGGCCGCGTTGGTGCGGGCGGCGATCTCGCGGCGGCGCTCGGCCTCCGCGCGGTCCTTCTCCTCCAGTTCCTTGAGCTCGTTGGCGACGTCGCGCTGGTGGGCCTCGCGGGCGCCGTTGGTGATGAACTCCTGCCAGGCGGCCGCGTCCCCGGCGAGGGCCGTCGCGGCGGCGGCGCGTACCTCGGCCCCGGAAGCCTCGTGGCGCATCACGGCGCGGATGAAGTTGTCGTCGCTCAGGTCGAGCAGGTCGGGGCTGTTGGGGATGCCGACGGCGATCAGCGCCTGGGACTTGGCGAGCCGGGCCGCGCGGGCGGCGTCGGCCCGGTCCTTCTCGCGCTGCTTGTCGACGGCGTACGCCTCGTGGATGCCGGTGACGATGAACTGCGCGTGGTCGTCGGCCGATTCGCTCATCATGGCGGCCTCGGCGGCCTGCCGCACCGCGTCGAAGCTGTCACCGCCGTCACGGGCCTTCTGCCACAGGGCGTGGATGAAGTCGTGGTCGCTGAGCAGCAGGACGTCCGGGCTCGGATCCAGGCGCACCACGGCGGCGGCGTCCACGCGCTGCGTGTCGGTGGTGCCGATCCCGGCCGCCGCGGCCGGAGCGGCCGGCGGGGAGGCGATGGCGGCCTGCGGCGCGGCCACAGCCGTCACGGAGGCGAGCGCGGTGGCGGTCACCAGTCCACGGGTGACGGCTCTCCGCACACGGGCGGAGTTCGGGTTGCTCTTCTTCATGTTGTTTCGGTCCCCCTGTCAGATCCCGCACGCGGTTCCCGAACGCGTGCCAGGTGGTCGGGACGCAGTCTTGAAGATCACCAAAGGGGAGTCAAAGTGGAAGGGACAGCTCCTGGGCGATCACTCGCCGGGAGCACCGTTCAACGCGCACCTTGAGGCCAATTTTTGACTGGAAGTAGCCTTGCGGGAAGTATTGAAGAACTCATCAGTAACTCGGAATCTTCCATTCCAAATGGCGGCACCAGCAGGCAAGACCTCACTAAGTCATCCCTCCGACACGAATGCCCCCCAGACGGCACACGGCAATCGAGCCCCGGCCTGCGGCCGGATTACGACGGTCCGCTTCCGTGAGGAAGGTGTGAGGGAAAAATGTGGGCCGGTACACATGAAAGGAAGCACCCCTGCCAGTGTCGTACAATATGCCGCCCGATCGACACTTCCGGCTGCCCCGGCTGATCGGCGAGAGCCGCGCCATGGAACTGATCTTCACCGGCCGTACGGCTGGCGCGCGCCCGGTGCCGCGGCACGGAGCCGACCACTTGTGTGTGGTTGGACTTCGCTCCGTTACACCCAAGACGGTCGGCCGCGATACAGCTGTCTTCGACCACCTGCCGTTGTCTGACGCTGTTGCCAGTCGAACGGTTCGGGATCGGCGACGCTCCCGCGCGGGCACGACAGCAACATCCCTGCCCCCGCCCCTGCTGCGGCCGGCCAACCAGCGCGTCCCCGAGGACACGCTGCACTGGCAGCACGACCTCGCGCGAGGGGCCACCCCCGACGCCCTGCGCCGGGAGGGCTTCACCGCAGTGCACCACATCGAACCCACAGCGACAGGAGCCACCATGTCCAGCGACGTCCTTGCCCCCGAGCGGATCGCGGATGCCGTCGCCGTACTGCTCAAGGCGCAGGAGGGCGACCAGGAGGCACACCGAGGCCTCCGCGACCACTTCCCCCAGCACGAGGGGCTGGTGATGCGGACCGATTACGTCCGCCACCTCGAACTCGCCGCCCGCGCCGGTCTGGTGGCCACGCACCTCCTGATCATGCAGTCCGGGAGGTGGCTGGCCTCGGTGGACACCTACGCCTCCGACCTCGGGCTGCCGCTCGCGTCCGTGGACCTCGGGGACCACGCCAGCAGGACCGAGGCGGTCCGGGTGCCCGCCGCGACGGACAACCGGGGGGCCCGCTCACGAGCGCCAGTGGATCGACTTCGACTGCGGCGGCGAGGAGATCCGCATCCCGATCCACGCGCGGCCAAAGCGCTGACCGGCAACCCGCCCCCGTCCCGCACCCGGCGCCGCCTGCGCGGCTCACCCGCATCCGCGGCACCGCCCGGGGCGCCCGGCGTGTGCGGCGCTGGTATGTGCCGACGGCCGTGCACAGTGAGAAGCACAGTGCGCCGGAGCCGACACCGCACAGGAGAAAATGTGATCAATAGGATTTCGTCGGACCGATGAGGTGCAATGCCACGCTGGGAGTTCGAACTCCCAGATGTTGGCGAGGGCGTGACAAGCAATGGGGCGATCACATGACCGAGGACGACCCGCTGGTCGAGGTCTCGATCGACAAGGCGACCACCACCCTAACCGTCCCCTTCCGCGGCGTCATTGTGGAGCTGCGGGAAGTGGTTGGGTCGACGGTCCCCGTACATGCGGTCATCGCGGTCATCGACACCACTTAGTGAGCGCTCCAAACCCGCGAGAGCTTCAGTGGTCATGGCGCCACCCTAGCCAATTCTTACCTCTTAAGAGGTGGGAATTGGCTGCGAGTTGGCGCCCTCCGCATCAGGCCGAAGGAACCGGCGGCGGAAGTTGTCCAGTGCCGCATTAGGCAACGCTCGCCCTGTCGACGACGGCGCGTAGGCCCGGTCGTCGGCGTGGCGGTTTCGCCAGATGAAGTAGCGGCGGATCATGCCTCCCTGGTCGTTGCCGGGAGCAGCGCTAGACCGAGCTGTTGTTGGGTGTGCTGCACTGACCGACTTGGCCGGTGGGGGTGTACGGGCGTCCGTCCAGGGTGGTGTCCGAATGACAGAGGACGGTGCCGGTGTTGCAGTCGATGACGAAGGTGCGCAGGAACTGCACGGCGCATCCGTTGAGTTGTGCGGTGATGGAGAACTGGTCGGCGGTCCACGACTTGCTGGTGTTGTGGAAGGTCTCCAGGTACAGGGCCACGTAGAGGTCGCCGCTGGCGAGATCTGCCGCCGTGACGGGGGCGGAGACGCTCAGTGTCTCGACGTGGCCGACGGGGGCGTTCGGCATCACGTTGTCGAAGCCTGCCAGTGTGGTGTTGCGATACAGCCGCAGTGAACCGACTTGGGCCTGGCCCGCACCTGGTCCGTTCTGGGTGACGCGTGTGGAGACGGTGAGGGTGCCGGCGGCTCCTTCGCAGCCGGATGGCGAGGTGGCCGTGATGCGGCCGACGGCGGTCCGGTAGACCTGGGTGCCGTCGCCGGCGGAGCCGTTCGGGTCGGCGGGGTAGGTGAGGGCGCCGCCGGTCCACAGGGCGGCGTGCGAACCCGGCAGGTCCGGGAACCTCGCCTCCAGACCGAGAGTGGCGACAGTGTCGTCCACGACCGTGAGCGTGACCGGGGTCGCTGTGCTGGTGTCGCACAGCAGCAGCGTCGAGGAGCTGCGGCACGGCGGCAGGCACGAAGAGGCGCACGACGTTCGGCCGCCGTACGGTGCGCAGGGAACAGGGGTGTTACACATGTACGTCTCCCGGCTTGTGTGGCGGCGAGGGGGTGGCCCAGCCGCCCTTCGGTGTGGTGGTGGGCGGACTTCCGTTCCGCTGCGACTGCCCGAGACGTGCTTGTGCCGGGGCCCGGCCGCAGCAACCGTGACGGTCTAGCGCCCCGGCTCGCCCGGTAGGACGCGTTTGCTTTTCGTCGCTGAGGGCTCGACCACTGGGGCGCAAACCGCCCCGCCGGGTGGTTACCCAATTGGCATAATCAATAGTGGAAATTGATCCCGATAGGGTGATAAGTGTGATTTTCACGTACACTGCGATGCATCGGTGCGCCATCCCGTCGACCATCGGGCGAACTGCGTGTTCGCAGGCCAGAGGCGTGAGGCTTGGGTTGCGCGGCTGATACGGCGCGGAGCGGGATGGCTGATCGTTTCAGAATGAGTCGAACTGCAGGTCTCGCACTCCACGATCCAGGTCGGCAGCGTGTCCGGGTACGTGCTGATCTTGTTCCTGACGGCTTGTGGGACTGAACTGGACGGACCGAGACCGCTTGGGCAACAAGCACACGAGGCTCCGAACGGCCAGGTCGAAACGATTCTTTTGGCACATCAGGATTTGTAGGTAGATCCGACTTACCACTCTATCGGGTTGGATTTTCACTATCTCTTAGCCCATTTGGGTAATTACCCGGCGTGGCGAATTGCGCCCCAGCGCTCAGACCCTCACGAGGCACGGTAGAAGGTCACCTCGGCCGGGCTGGAACGCTGGTCCACCACGGCCGCCGCAGCAGGGTCCTGGCACAGGCAGAACCCAGGCAGCCGTAGCGGAACTGAAGTCCGGCTACAACCACGCCAACCAGGAGTGATGTGTCATGCCCCCACGCCCGACACGTTTCAAAAACAGCGACTGTATCGCGCTGGTCGGAGAGGCGACCCCGCCGGAGCCCCTGCAGGCCGACCTGATCATCGACCCGGACGAGTGCAACGCCGCGAGGTGCACCCAGCAGGGCCTGCGTGTCCCAAAGACCCAGGTCACCGGAACCTCCGGCCCCAGCCCCAACGCCAACGAGACGATCGGCGTCGTCGTGACGCCCCCGGCCGCCGACGACTGCCCGCAGACCTACATTGTCAGCGCGCACGCGATTCTCGACCCGGACGAGTGCAACGCACTGACCTCCACCGAGCAGGGCCTGCGTGTCACGGAGACCCACGTCACCGGAACCTCCGGCCCGGCGCCGGGCCGCATCGCCAACGCCTGGCAGTCGATCGATGTCGTCGTGGCACCCCCGGCCGCGGCTGACTGCCCGCGCAATTACACCGTCAGGGCGTACCTGACACCCCAGCGCGGCGAAGCCGGCCCAGTCGGTTCCGTGGACCTCAGGCCGACCCGTACCAGCAACACGTGGGCGAACACAGCCCTGCAGGTCATGCTTCCCGCACCCGGCGTGTACCTGGTGACCGGCGACGTCAACACGAGCATCTGCGCAACCCTCGAATACGGGAGTGCCACGAACTTGTGGACCGAGGTCCGCCTGATCGACGTGAACTCCGGAACCGTCGAACTCCAACCCCGCGGATCGGCCCAGCACCAGTTCACGTCGCCCGACCGACTCCAGCACTGCACGCACGGTCCGACCTCCTTGTCCGGACTCGTCACCGTGTCCCCGGCGCAAGGATCGAAGACGGTCCGCGTACAAGCGATCCTGAGCGGTGGCGGCCCTGGTGACGGCCTCGCCAACGGGGCCACGCTCCAGAGCTCGACCTTCCACGGACCACGTTCGTACCTGACGTACGTGAAGATCGCAGACTAGCCTCGCCTTTTGGCTTCAGGCAGGGCCACTTGGTGCCCGAAACACGGAAGTGCCTTCTGCACAGGAATGATGAACCTTACCGAAAGGTTCTGTCGTTTCGGACGGAAGGCACTTTCCCGTTTGTAGACTGACCTGGTACCGGCACGGTCTTTAACTGATCGTTCTCTAGAATGAGGTTCGCAGGCGGCGGAGGCATATGAGGCCGCAGGTCGCGCAGAAGCCCCCGGGGAGTGACTCGGCGTGCGGGACCCTTGCAACTTCGCCTCACCGTGTGGCGCTTTCACCGGCGGCGCCGTAACAGGCCGCCGGGGATGGCCTGGTGCGAGTGCGACGGCGGCCCACCGCGTCCGGCACCGAGCTCAGCCGATGACGCGCACCGACAGGGGGTCTTGGTAGGTCACCGCCCGGCCGGGGGCCAGGGTGCCGGTGAAGTTGGCGCAGTACGCGTTGAAGAAGTAAGTCACCGTCTTGTTCGTGTTGTTGGCGAGCAACTGCGCGCGGGCCTGGAGGTTGATGCAGACGTTGTCCGGGGGGTTGTCGATCCGGAATTCCTGCCCGGAGGCGCTGAAGTACCGGATGTTTCCGGTGGCGGCCTCCGCGTTGGTGGTCAGGCCGACGGCCAGCACGGCGGCGGTGCCGGCCGTCAGGCCGAGTCTGGCCAGACGTGTGATGCGGATCATCAGAGATGTCCCCTTTCCGGTTCAACCCATCGAAAGAGGACATCCCACCGATGCATGGATCTTATAGGGGACACATCGACCTATCCCTCGAACCAGTGACAGGTCATGTCATCGGAGTACAGGTGCGAGCGGCGCGAGCCGCAGCGCCCGCCCAGGTGCACCGTACCGCCCCGGCTACCTAGCGAGAGCCCGCCCGTCCCGGAAACGGTTCGACCGAACCGTTTGCGGTTACGTGCCCTATTTTGCCTGCACCACGGATAGTGAGCCTCTTCCAACCTGACGGATGGTTCAACAGGGACGAGAATGCGAAGCCCCTTATACCCTCTCGGTCGGTAACCCGCGCCCGTACGGAAGCCGGCCTTCCAAAGGCGGAGGCCGCTCCGGCGTCGTCAACGCCAGGATCTTCTCCTAATACTGCAATCACAGTTAGGGAGTGTGTCCGCGTTGTTTGTAGTGACTGTTGCGGGCGCGTGTCTGGCTGAGTCTTCGCCAGAGTGACCAGTGCA
>NZ_JBWKJV010000098.1:0-8145 GCF_056432045.1 Streptomyces sp. NPDC045701
TTGTTACGGGAGCTCTGGCGTCATTGCAGGCATTCCAGGCCACACCACTCGAACGTGCCACTCCACTTACCGTCACCGGTTCTCAGTCAGGCACTCAGGCTTGCGGGACGGCCGTCGGCGGCGGTCTCCCGCCGGCGCCGTTTCTCGGCCGCGTCAGCCGGGCCAGGTGCCCGTCACACGGCTGACAGCGGTGGGGCCGGCCCGGTCGACGGCGGCCTTGACCACGGCGAAGATCGCGCCCTGGAGGGCGGCGGCGAGGAGGATCTCCTGCCAGGAGCGGTCCTGGTCGGTGGCGTCCGGGGCGTCGTCGTCGTGCTCGATCATCTTCCACGCCTGCTTGAACGCCGCGCCGGCGAGCATGCCGCTGGCCGCGCCCAGGGCCAGACCGACCGGCTTGTAGGCGACCTTCGATGCCTTCACCGGCACCGCCGGCTGCGTCGGATGAGCAGGAAGGCGACGAGCACGGCGGCCGCGGCGAGCAGCGGGGTGCGCTTCGCCCGTGCCATGCTCGCGGCCTGGCCGGCCTTCTCGCGTACGGGGTCGGGGGTCTTGTCCGCGGCGAGCTGCCCGGCGCGGGACGCCGTGTCGCGGACCTGCGCTGCGGCTGCGGCTGCCTTGTCGAGTAGCGGGTCGGGGGTCTTGTCCTTCACCAGCTGCTTTGCCTGTTCCGCCTTGTCGCGGACCTGGTCGGTGAGGTGTGCGGCCTTCTGCGCGGCTTGCTCCTTGACGGCGGCTGCCTGCTCCTGCGCCCTGGCCTTCACGTCGGCTTTGGCGGCCAGAGCCTCGACGGTCTGGCCCAGCTCGTCGCGGGTGTGCTCGACCTGCTGGCGCAGCTCTTCGGGAGTGGGGGCGGACTCGCTGCCTTGGGGCTTGTCGCTCATCGGTGGGTCTTCTCCTTGATCTCGGCCATGTCGGCCTTGACGCTGTCGATGGTCTGCTCAGGCACGGGCGGTCCGGCCTTGGCGGTCTCCTTCTTCCCGGCCATCGCCATGACGGCGGCGACCGATGCCAGCACGGCGGCGACGATCAGAGCCGAGGCCCACAACGGGAGCAGCAGGGCCACGGCGGCGATCACAGCCCCCGTGAGGGCCTGCGCGGCCAGAAAGCCCACGAGGCCGGCGCCGCCGAACAGGCCGCCGCCCATCCCGAACCGCTTGCCCTTCGCGGTCATCTCCGCCCCGGCCAGCTGCATCTCCTCGCGCACGAGATCCGAGATCTGCTGCGACGCGCGGGTCACCATCGCGCGCCCACCGAGTCGGTGCTTTCTGCCTTCACCTTGTCCTCCCACAACTGCCCCGCTTCACTGACCGGTGATGGCTGCACGATGGCGGCCATCGACGCCACACGGGCGGCGCCGCGCCGCTCAGCTGCCCTGGTTGGTCCCGGTGGTGTCCTGGATGGGTGCGTCGGCGTTGCGTTTGACCGAGTCGATGCCGTTCAGGCAGGAACGGTGCGTCTCGGCTCGCTGGTGGCGATGACCTGCCCGTTGGTCGCGATCAGAACGAAGTGATAGCCCTTGGCCGGCTGGTGCCGTACCTCGAAGCGAGCCGCCATGGCAGATCCCCTCCTCTTTGAGATGTACACGGTGCTGTCGGTGGCGCGGTTACCCCCCAACCGGCCAGGCACCCGCCCCGCGCCGGCGCTTTACCCCAAGCGGCGTACAAGCAGGCGGGGTGTGGCGCGCACCAGTGCGGCCGCGGCCAGCCCGATGGCGGCTCCCGTTGCGACGTCGGAGGGGTAGTGGGCGCCGTCGTGGACGCTCGATCGCCACCAGAACGGTCGGCACGGCGCAGGCGGCGCCCGCCCACGGCCAGGGCGGGGTGACGGCGGCGGTGAAGGCGACGGCGGCCACAGTGTGCCCGGAGGGGAAGGAGGAGCTGTCCGGCCGCTCCTCCACCCTCCTCCGGCCGCCATGAGGACGGCGGTGGACCACCACAGTTTCGTGTGCTCGGCCGCGTCTTCGATCGGCGGCAGCAGGTCACGGGCCCAGGCCGAATCCCAGGACGCCATGCGTTTGGTCAGCCGGTTCTCGCCCGCGCAGGGCCTCCACAATCCTCATGCTGATCAGCTGCCCTCGCGGAGGCGGTTCAGACGGTGTTCACTCCATGCGGCGGCGCTCTTCATCGCTCCATTTGCGGGTGTCGCGTGGCTGGACGTAGGGCTCCTCGTCCTTGGGGTGGCCGCCGGCGATCGCGCGCTGGCGGGCCATCTCCGCGTCGAACTCCAGCCCCAGAAGGATGGCGATGTTGGTGATCCACAGCCACACCAGGAAGATGATCACGCCGGCGAGGGTGCCGTAGGTCTTGTTGTAGGAGGCGAAGTTCGCGACATAGAACGCGAAACCGGCCGAGGTGATCATCCAGATCAGCAGGGCCAGGAAGCTGCCGGGGGTCACCCACTTCAATCCGCGGCCCTTGGCGTTCGGGGCAGCCCAGTACAAGATCGCGATCATGATCGTGACCAGGAGGACAAGGACCGGCCACTTGGCGATCGACCACACCGTCAGGGCGCTGTCACCGATGCCCAGGGCTGTGCCTGCCTGCCGGGCCAGGCTGCCCGTGAACACGACGATCAGCGCGCTGACGACGGCGAGGATCATCAGCACGACGGTCAGGGCCAGGCGCAGCGGCAGGACCTTCCACACCGGGCGTCCTTCTGGCATGTCATAGACGGCGTTGGAGGTGCGGATGAACGCTGCCACGTAGCCGGAGGCGGACCACACGGCGACGGCCAGGCCGACGATCGCCAGGAGCGATCCGACACCGGCGTTGCCCTGCAGCTGCTGCACCGCACTGCTGATCATATCACGTGCCGAGCCCGGGGTGAGCTTTTGGAGGTTGTCCAGGACCTGCTTGGTTGCCGTCTCCCCGGCGATGCCCAGCAGGGAGACCAGGACCAACAGAGCCGGGAAGAGGGCCAGCACGCCGTAGTAGGTCAGCGCCGCGGCCCGGTCGGCGAGCTCGTCGTCCTTGAATTCCTTGAAGGTACCCCGCAGCACCGCCCACCAGGAGCGCTTGGGCAGCTCGCTGAGCTGGTCCGGGGCCCGCTCCTCCACCCGCTCATCCGGGCCCGCATCGCTGTCCCGGCCCGTCTCGAGGCGGTCGTGGTCGTCTCCGTTGCCTGACTTCGGTGAGATGGGTGCCATACCTGGCGGCTTTCCACGACAGCGTCCCTCATGCCCCGCCCTCACCTGGAGGCCGGGAGCGCGTTTAGTCCGGGCTATACGGGTACTGTAGTCGCCGAAATGCTGCCCAGGACTTCGGGCCCAAGGACGTGGCCGGCGGTGCGGACGACGAACAGGTCGCCGAGGCCCTGGTCGAAGATGATCTCGGCGGCGAGCCTCGACTCCGAGCCTCCGAGCAGTACCGCCAAGGGCTTCTGGGCGAGCTCGGTCCGCCGGGCAGCGTTCTGGTTGGGGTGCTGCGGGGCCCCGGCTACGAAGCGCTGGTTCCCGGCGAACAAGGCGTCAAGCGTCTGGGCAGCAGAGACAGGAGTGGATGCCATGCCAGCAGCCCATAATCCTGCGATCCGGGACGTCATACAGACCTCGCTGTTTTACAGGCTGTCGGCGGCATTCCCGGCGGGTCAGCGGGGAGAATAGACGAATGATCTATGGGAGTCACCGCGCCAAGGGCGCGCCGGCCCTGGGGGCGCGGCCCGGCCAGGACGGGCCTTTCGGACGTTGGTCCGACCCGGTCGGCAACGACCCGCACACCCACGAGCTGGCCGAGCTGAGAACGCAGACGCTCGTGTGCCCCAGCTGTGCGGCGGGGCCGACCGACGGCCAGGCCCGCACCATCGCCGCGGCCGGAAACCGCCTGACAGTGACGTGGCACCGCCTGCCCTGCCCGCACTACGAGGCCGACCGTGGCCTGGCAGGAGAAGAGGACTGATGCCTGGCGGGCCGTGCCGAGTCCCAGGGGTGCGGTCAGGCCTGACCCCCGTGCAGGCTCTCCCGGCTCCCCAGTACCGTCGGCGTGCCGGGCGTGATCGTAGCGTGGTCCGCCCGCCCTCGCGCGGGGCGTGACCTGCGACGGGGACAATCCGTTAAGGGGATGACATGACGGCAGCGCCAGGAACCCCGGCGGGTGCCGTGCCCGGCGAGCCTGCCGGACCGGGCGGCCTTGGTTGGGCCCCGGCCGGTCCGGCAGGCATCGATCCGTCCGTGCGTGAGACGGTCGAGCAGATCGTGCGGGCGGTCCGCGACGGCAACGACGCGGCCATCCGCACCCTGCTGACCGACCTGGCCGCCGTCGCGGACACCGCGGCCCTGCTGTACCTGCGCAAGCGGCTGTACGCGACGACGTGACTGTGGATCGGGGCGCTGCCGGGTCCTCACGGGCTGGGACCCGGTCACCCTGCTGGGGTGGCTCGCCCGCGGACTGCACCTGGCGCCGAGCTACGCCGACCCGCTGCTTCCCCGATCTGCCGGGCCCGGTCCACCACGGCCGGCCATCGCACCCACTCACCCGCCATGCACATGTACACGTCGGCGCCTACCGTTGCGCGCGGCGAGCCGGGCAGTCGACGCACCGGGCGCGCCTTGGTGATCGCCACCCCGCCGGTCCGGTCGCGCAGCACCTTCACCTCGTTGCAGGGCGCTGACGCGCCAGGGGCTGCCGGGTGCGGCGCGGACCAGCTCGACGAACGCGGTGGTGATCTCGGGGGTGCCTTTCCATCCGTCGCGTCCGGTGGGGGTGAGGGTGGCGGTCCACTGGCAACGCGGCCGCCCGGCTGGCGACCGGCGCGCTCATGCTCAAGGCGCGCGGCGCCGGCGCGGCCGCGGGGGCGGCGTCCGGCGCGTCGGCCGCGGGCGGCCGGGGTCCCGGCGGTGCCGGTCCGTCCTGTGGCGGCCCCTCGGGCGGTGGCTCGTCCGGACGCGGTGGCGGTGCGGCTCCCAGGGCGGTGGCTCCCGCTCGGGTGGCGGCCCGGCGACCGGCGGCGGGCAGGGCGGCGGTTCCTCGGTGCCCGGACAACCGGGGCCTCCGGCGCCCCCTCGCGGCCGCGTCAGCCCAGCCCCACCAACCAGGGCCGGCCGGGCGGCGGCTCGGGCCCCTCCGGCACCGGCACCGGCCGCTCCGGCGGCACTGGATCGAGTGGAGGACCCCGTGGCAGCACCCGTTGAACCCCCGCAGCAGCGCACGTACGGCAACTGGCGCCGCCCCCAACGGGCCGGCGTCGGGAGCCTGTCGTTCGCGGGCACGCTGCTGCTGTTCCTCGGCCTGATCGCCGTGGTGCTGACGATGCTCGTCTCCGTCGTGCTCGCGCTCGGTATGGCGGGCGCGCTCGTCCTGGTGCTCCTGCCGCTGTCCATCCGCGACCGGCACGAGCGGACGCTGCTGACCCGGCTGGGCGGGCGCCTGGCCTGGCGCCGCAGCGTCAAACGGGGCGCCCACCTGTACCGGTCCGGGCCGCTGGGCCGGACCGGGCACGGCACGTGCGCCCTGCCGGGCCTGGCGGCGTCCTCGACCGTGAGTGAGGCGCACGACTCCTACGGCCGCCCGTTCGCCATGATCACCTACCCCTACAGCAACCACCACGTCGTCGTGCTGACGTGCGATGCGGACGGGGCCGCTCTGGTCGACCAGGACCAGATCGACGTGTGGGTGGCCTACTGGGGCCAGTGGCTCGCCGGGCTCAGCACGGAGCCCGGTCTGGTCGGGGCGAGCGTGACGATCGAGACGGCACCCGTCTGCGGCTGCGTCAGGAGGTGGAGGGGAACCTGGTCGACTCCGCCCCGCAGCTGGCCAAGGACATGCTGCGGGAGGTGCTGGAGACCTACCCGGCCGGCTCCGCTCAGATCTCCACCCGGGTCGCCCTCACCTACAGCGGGGCGGCCCGGCCCGGCCACCCCCGGCAGACGGCCGACGACATGGCGATACTACTGGGCAACCGGCTGCCGGGCCTGACGTCGGGCCTGTCGATGACCGGTGCGGGCGCGGCCCGGCCGATGACGGCAACGGAGCTGGCGGAGGCGGTCCGCATCGCCTACGACCCGGCCGTGGCACCCCTGGTGGAGAAAGCGCGCGCTGCCGGCGGGTCGGGCCTGACGTGGGCCGACGCGGGCCCGGCGGCGGCAGAGGAATCGCGGGACTCCTACCAGCACGATTCGGCGTACTCGGTCACCTGGATGATGAGTGAGGCGCCGCGCGGAGAGGTGCAGTCCTCCGTCCTGACCGGGCTGCTCGGCCCGCACGCCGACATCGCCCGCAAACGGGTGTCCCTGCTGTACCGGCCGCACGACCCGGCCTCCGGCGCCCGGATCGTGGAACAGGACCGGAAAGACGCACTGTTCCGCGCGCAGCAGCGGCGGGTCGGACGGGCCCGTGACGACATCGCCGTGCGCGCCGCCGAACAGTCGGCGGCCGAAGAAGCGGCCGGGGCGGGCGTGATCCGGTTCGCCATGCTCGTCACCGCCACGGTCGCCAGCCGGGAGGACCTGCCTCGCGCTCGGGCGGCCATCGACACACTCTCTGCCCCCGCCCGGGTCGCCCTGCGGCCCGTATGGGGCTCCCAGGCCTCGGCGTTCGCCGCGTGCCTGCCGATCGGGCTCGTCCTGCCGCTGCACCTGGCCGTGCCCACCTCCGTCCACGACAACCTCTAGATCCGCCGCATGGCGCTGGGCCTGAGCGGCTACGGCATGCATCCGATGATCTTCGGGGACCTGAAACCTGACTACGTCGACCTGGTGCGGGCGCTGGGCGGGCAGGTCATCACCCTGGGCCGGGGACGGGGCCACCTGAACATCCTCGACCCCGGCGAGTCCCTGGCGGCCGCTGAGCGGCTGACCGGGGACGCACGGCGGGCTCTGCTGGCCGGCGCGCACGGTCGGCGCCTCAACATGCTCAGCGCCCCAGTCACGATTCTCCGCCGGGAACCGCCCACGGACCGTGAGGAGACGATCCTGGCGGCCGCGCTCAACGTGCTGGACGAGAAGCACGACGGCGTGCCCGTCCTCGGAGACCTGCTGCAGGTCATCAAGGACGCACCGGAGCCGGTGCGGGCGGCCGCGCTCGACCGCGGGGATTTGATCCGGTACCACGCCATACCGGAACGGCTGGAGTCCTCCCTGGCCGGCCTCCTCGGACACAGGGGCGGCTCGGGACGGCTTCGCGTACCCCACCACGGAGCCGATGAAGTTGGACAGGCCGGTGGTGTTCGACATCAGCTCCATCGATGACTCGGAGGTGCTGCTGCAGGCGGCCCTGCTGTCCTGCTGGAGCTACGGTTTTCGGCGCGGTCGCCTCCGCACATGCGCTGGCGGACGCCGGACTGGAGCCGGAGCGGCGGTTTTTCCTCGTCCTGGATGAGCTGTGGCGGGTGCTGCGGGCCTCCAGCGGCCTGGTGGACGGGTCGACGTCCTGACCCGCGTCAAACGCACCGGGGGCGTCAGCATGGCGATGGTCACCCCCACCATGCAGGACCTGCTCGCGCTGCCCACCGAGGAAGACCGGCAGAAAGCGGCCGGATTTCGTGGAGCGGGCGGACATGGTCATCTGCGCGGGCCTGCCCCGCGACGAAATGCCGCGCCTTTCCCAGGTCGTCGGCCTGTCCCGGATCGAGCAGCAGCGGCTGACCGAATGGTCCACGCCCCCCGCCTGGGACACCACGGACGTACGGGTGGCCCCCGGGACGCGGCAATTTCTTGATCAAGGTCGGCGGCCGGCCCGGCATCGCCATACACGTGGAGCTGACGGAATCGGAGCTGGCCGTGCACGACACAAACAAGCGCTGGCACCAGCGGCAGGGGCGCCCCTGCCCGTACGTCGCCCAGGGAGTCTCAGCCGACGGGCGGGGAGCGGGAGCTGGCCGCCGGGCCAGCAACCGGCCCCCCTGTACGTGTGGGACGGATCCCGCTGGCGGTACGCCGTTGTGCAGGCCCGGCATACGACGAGAACGGGCGGGTCGTGTACCAGCTCTCATGCCGAGTTTGTCGGTGCGGTCGTACGAGTGGCCGCAGCCCGGCCTGCGTGAGGGGCCTCGCGTTTTTCGGACAGGGTCTGGCAGATTATTTCATGCAGCGAGTCCCAAACTCTGAAATTCGGCATGAATTTCAATAGGAGGACGATAGCCAACTGCCGAGTGAAGACGTTTGCGATTGTACCAGAACTCGATGTATCGAGTGATGTCTCGTCGAGCCTCTTC
>NZ_JBWKJV010000099.1:0-8124 GCF_056432045.1 Streptomyces sp. NPDC045701
CGCCGTGACGACCACGGAGACTGGCACGCCGCCGCCCAGCGCAACCTCTTCAACCGCATGCTCGGCCAGCTCTACCACTGCCTCCAGCACCACACGCTGTTCGACGAACACACGGCCTTTCCGACCGCTCTCGCCGCAGCTGCTTGACCCTTTGAGCGCCTGAGGTGTCTCCGTGGCCCGAAAGGCGAAGGCCGCAGAAGACCCAGGTTCTGCGGCCCGTGCAAGTTCCGCTGAGATCATCTCGTCGGCGTGAAGGACTGTCGCGCGATCGAGGAGATGATGCTCTGTGCGGTCAGCTCTGGGAGATCAGCTCACCCTTGTAGTTGTAAGTGCTGGTCTGGGTGCCCGCCCGCCCGCCATCTTTGGAAAGCTTGGTCGAGTACGTGTAGCCCCTGTCTCCGGAGTCGAACAACTGGTCCTGGCTCGAATACTTCGGCGCTCCAAGGAAGTTGTGACCGTCATACTTGGGGTCGAGGTTCACTTCCACCTGGCTTTCGATAGCCCCGAAGGGGGACATCAAAGTGGCCTTTTTCACGGAGAGCCACACGTCGTGGGTGAGCTGCATCCGGCTGTGGTCGGGTGCGTCGATGCTCGTGAGCCACGATTTTGTGCCTACGGAATCAGAAGCAGTATTGAATGTGGTGGTCCGTCCGTCGGGAGCCGTCACCCGCAGCTGCTTGTACGCGTTCCCGGGCTCTTTGGAGAAGGCCGCTGTGGTGGTGGCGCCCGATGCGCTCACGGCTCGAGTCTCCAGGTCGGTCGGCGCCTCCACCGTGACAGCCTCACCTGCCGGGCTGACGACCTTGGTCAGCCGGTTGTCCTTCCAGACGTAGTCGGACTGGTGGCCTGCGTCGTCCTTCTGGGCCAGGGGGTTGCCCTCGGCGCCGAAGTAGAAGGTCAGGGTCTCGTTCTGCATAGTGTAGGCGTAGTCACGGGCCGGTATTCCGTCGCGCGTCGGCAGCTTTCCGACGACCTTAGCGAAGCTCAGCTTGGAGTCGGTGTTCCTCTTCAGCCCGGACGGCGAGGCGAGGTCGATGTCGTATGACTTCCCATCGCTGAGGACGAGGCGATTACCCTGAGGGTCGACCGAAGGTAGGTCCAGCTTCCATCCCGGCTGCAGACCCGACTGAGTCGCGCCGTTGATCGCCATGCCGGTGTCGTAGACCAGCGGGACAGAGGCATCAAAGCCGAAGTGGTCCTGCATCTGGACAAACGGCACCGTTGCATGGAACCGACCGGTCTGCGTGCTGATCTCACCGCGGACGTCGCCGACCACGAGCTTGTTGATGTCTGTTGCGGCAGCTGACTCAGCGCCCTGCTTGGCCTGTGCCTGCGGTTCCGCGGCCGTGACGACAGTGTTCGGCTTGCCGTCGGCCGCCATGGCCGACCCGCCCACTGCCGTCAGCGGAACCGCCACTGCAACTACCGCGATCGCAGACAGGAGCCCGCGCTTCGAGATCGCCTTCATAGCAAGACCCTTCGCCTTTAAGGCCCGGGGGCCCATCACATGCGTTTGAACAACTGATTGCACCTCCACTAGACCAGGACAATCAGGCGATACGATTCCCCTAACGCTCTGATCCATCGACTCTGCGTGGCCGCCGGTTGGGGGACAATGAGCGTCCACCGGATAGCCCCCGGCTCTGTGGCCAGCTCCCCAACTTCTCCACCACTACTTTCCGTGGCGGAGAAGGGCTGCGGCACCAATTGGCGCATGAGCTCTGCTAGTTCGGATAAGACCAGCTCGGCTCGCTCGGCCTGGTCCTCAACGCCGTCGTCCTCTGGACGACCCGCTACATCGACACCGCCGTCGCGGCGCTGCGTGCCGAGGGGCACGAGATCCGGGACGAGGACGTCGCGCGGCTGTTGTCGCTGAAGCACAAGAACCTCAACGTGCTGGGCCGCTACAGCTTCACCGCCTCCGTCCAGGCTGGCGGCACCCTGCGCCCGCTGCGCGACCCGGATGCGCCCGGGCTGGACGATGAGGAAGACGCAGGCGGAGCGGAGGACTGATGAGCCAGTCATCCCCCGGTGCTCGCCGGTGTGGCAGGGCGCCTTGCCAGTACCTCCCCTGGGTTACGGGGCGCCATCTGGGTTGGCGGAGGTGCTGCGGCGGGCACGTCGCCCTCCGGGCGGCGGTGTTGTTCAGCCGCGCGCCCGAGGGATCAGGGGCGGTAGATCATTTCGAGGAGGCAGGCGGCGATGAGCATCCACGCGCCGATGCCGATGAGCCACCACCAGTCAGCGAGGGCCCCGGCCGTGACTAGGACGGCGGATCCGATCATCAGGCTGATGACCCTGGACCGCATTCCCCATTCCCGAAGGGGTTTCATCATCCCGTGCTCCTGTCTGTGGTCCGGATCCTGGTGAGCGGCGGGGTCAGCCGCCGACGTGGATGCCGGGGCGGCGGTCGGGGTCGGATTCGTGTTTGCGGATGATCTCGCGGGTGACAGGGGCGGTGTCGCCGCGGCCGAGGAGGAAGTAGCGGAACATGTGGACCAGGGGGCTGCCCTCGGCCCAGGCGAAGTAGCAGTGGGGCTTGACGCCGGTGGCGTTGCGCAGACCGAGGAGGATCGCGGCGATGGCGTTCGGCGCGGCGGGGGCGTCGGCGCGCAGGATGCGGTAGCCGTCGACTTCGACGCCGCGGACGGTGAGGGCGTCGCTGAAGTCGGAGGGGTCGATGACGTCGATCTCCAGGAAGAGGACGTCGGCGCGGCCGGGGACGGGGTTGATGTGGCGCTGTTCGTCTTCCTTGCCAGCGTATTCGGCGGCGTCGCCGGCCTGGCGGCGGTTGGCGATGATGTTGATGGACGCGTCGTAGGCGAGGGTGTCGGCGATGAACCGGCGTGCGGTCTCGTCGAAGACGATGCGGTCGGCGCGCAGTTCGGTAGTGCGTGAGATCCGGGAGACCAGCGAGACGGCGATGATGCCGGCGATGAACACGCCAGAGATCGCGATGCCGTCGGGCTTGTCGATGATGTTGGCCACCAGGGCGTAGAACAGGATCGCGGTGAGCACCGCGAACCCGGCACCGACCAGGCGCCGGCGGCGGATGACAGAGACGGTGACGGCGAAGGCGCCGGAGACCATCATGGCCAGGATGCCGGTGGCGTAGGCGCCGGCCTGCTTGCCGACGTCGGCGTCGAAGGCGATGGTGATGCCGACGGAGATGGCGGTGTAGACGATGACGACGGGGCGGACCGCGCGTCCCCATTCGGGGGCCATGCCGTAGCCGGGCAGGTAGCGGGGCACGATGTTGACCAGTCCGGCCATCGCGGAGGCACCGGCGAACCACAGGATCAGGATGGTGCTGATGTCGTAGACGGTGCCGAAGGCCTCGCCGACGTGCTCGTGGGCCAGCCAGGCCAGCGCCCGGCCGTTGGCGGCCCCGCCCGGCTCGAATTCCTCCTCGGGGATCAGGACGGTGGTGACGAAGCTCGCGGCCAACAGGTACACGCTCATGATCACAGCGGCGGCGGTCAGCAGCTTGCGGGTGTTGCGGATCCGGGATTCCAGCCGCTGCTCGGGGTCGGCGCCGCTCGCGGCGACCAACGGCATCATGCTCACGCCGGTCTCGAAACCCGACAGGCCAAGCACCAGCAGCGGGAACGCCAGCAGCGCCGGCCCCGCCAGGTCACCGAAGCCGCGCATCTCGCTGAGGGCGTCGGTCCAGGCGGAGAACGCCTGCGGGGTGCTGATCACGTGGGCCAGGCCGACGCCGATGATGACGGCATTGAGCGCCAGGAAGACGGCCACCAGCGGGATGGCGACCTTCACGGCCTCGCTGAACCCGAGGAGGAACACCCCGCCGAGGATCAGCAGCAGTCCCACGGTGAGGGCTACTTCATGACCGTGGAGAACCTCGGGGAAGAAGGGATTCTCCACCACGTGCACGGAGGCATCCGCCGTGGAGAGGGTGATGGTGATGATCCACGAGGTGGCCACAAAGCCGAGGAGGACGAGCACGAACAGCTTGCCCCACCAAAACGGCAGGAGATCCTCAAGCATCGCCACCGACCCGGCGCCGTGCGGGCTCTCCTTCGCCACCCGCCGGTACATCGGCAGCATGCCCAGCAAGGTCAGCGCGACGATCAGCAAAGTCGCCAGCGGAGAGACCGCCCCGGCCGCGAGAGCGGCGATCGCCGGGACGTAGGCCAGGCTGGAGAAGTAGTCCACCCCCGTCAGGCACATCACCTTCCACCACGAGTGCGGCTCTGCTTGGGCCTCTCCGGCCGCCGGCCCCACCGGCTGCACCTGGTGCCGCAGCAACCACCGTGCGAACCCGCCGGTGGGCTGAGCCCGCAGAGCCGGACTGTCCACGATCTCCGGTACAGCCGGGCCTTGCGCGTCTTTCGGCATCTCCGTCGCTTTCTCTCACGGCCCAAGGGCCACCCTCTGGCAGCACCAGCGGCACCACAGCACGATCATTGAGTATGCGTTCCGCCCGAAGCTGCCACCCCCATGGAGGCGATTCTCATCGCAAAAGCCCTCTCGAAACCCGCACGTTCTGCGAGGCCCTTCTGAGAGAGTTCCTGGACGGATCTCACGCCCGATCGGGCCGCATTGGCGGTAGAGCGTCACGAATGCCCGAACTGTGGTGCGCCTGCCGGCTCCGCCTGCCGCACCCGGGGCGGGAAGACCGCTGCGAAGTGCCACACCCCCCGCTTCGTCCTCGTCCCCGCGCTCCGCGAGGAACTCGAAGTCCTCGTCCCCGCCGACCGCCATCCCGGTCGCGCGTGGAAGCAGGGCCCGGCGCTCGCCGTCGTGCCCGCGCCCCGCACCGAGCGCCCGGTCCGCATCGGGTACGCGAGGACGTCGACCGCCCGGCAGGAGCTCCCGAGCCAGCTCGAAGCCCTCCACCGGGCGGAGTGCCATAAGGTCTTCAGGGAGGAGATCAGCACCCGGGTGAAGATCCGGCCCGAACTGGAGAAGGCCCTCGCGCTGGCCCACCAGTTCAAGGAGGCCGCACCCGAGACGCCCATCATCCTCACCGTCCACGAGCTCAAGCGCCTCGCCAGGGACGCGGCCGAGCTGATGACGCTGTCCGCCGAGCTCCAGGCCGGCGGCATCCAGCTCGAACTCCTCACCGGCCCGCTCACCGGCATCTACGACCCCAACGGCATGGGGCGCCATGTTCTTCGCCGTCCTCGCCGTCGCCGGACAGATCGAGCGCAACTACATCCGGGAGAAGACCCTCGAAGGCCAGGTCATCGCCGCGTCCAAGGGCAACCACGGAGGACGCCCGAAGGTCATCGACGACGACATGCTCACCTTCGCCGTCGCGCTCAAGGACAAGGGCGTCCCCGTCCCCGAGATCGCCAAGAAGCTGACCATCAAGGTCGGCAAGAACGCGGGCAAGCCCCCGTCAATGGCCTCGCTGTACCGGGCGCTCGCGGAAGCGGAGGCCGCCGCGGCGGACGCCGGTCTGCCGCGGCGGCCCAGGCCGTACGCAACACTCCGGAACAGGAACAGTGAGAAGGCGAGGCCCCGGGATCCAGCCCGGGGCCTCGCACGACTCAACCGTCGGACGCAGTGGTCTCACGCCCAGTCCATTCCCAGCTCTGCCAGTGCGGCGAGCTGGCCGGCGTCCAGCCGCTCCCTTCTCGATTTGGTGTTCGAGACCCATACGCCCAGCTTGACGGTCACTGGCTCCGTCTCGCGGTCGACGGTGATCTGTTCGCTGTGGCCGCGTGGCACGGGCCGGCGGGCCGGCGCGTCGTAGACCACTCCCGAGCGGACTCTCACCCCGAGGGGTGACATGAACCGCTCTCTCAGCTCCGCAACCGACTGCTGTCACCTCGCCCTGCACCCGCGGTGTGGCCATCATCGGCGGGACACCTGGCGCGGGATCCGCCACCTTCAACGCCCTGGGCGGGCAGCACTGGAACGGGGCGAGGTTTCGTCATGGCACGGGACGGTACCGCCCCGCCGCGTGACCGAGAGATCCGACCGACGCACTGGGGGGCAGCTTGTACGACCAAGGCCCCCGTTCAGCTCCGGAGGCAGTCGCCAATTGGCGACCGGGAGCAGGTGCAGGTCACTGCGCGGGGGGCCGCCCCACACCCCGGCCACCCTGCGGAGGGGGTGGGGGGCACTGATCTTGGGTGCGGGTGTGTGGGTGGGGGAGATGGGGGTGGGTCGCGGTGCGGCTTCCTCGTCGGACGGCATCCAGGAGGGCACCACACCGCCCGCCGGCCATCCAGGGCCTACGGGCGCCGCTTCGCGGTCGGGCAAGCCTGATCCTGGACGTCCGACGAACGGCGCGGTAGGGCTTCGCCTGCCGCCCAACGAGGGAACCACCCCGCTCAACCCGGATCCGTGCCGCAGGCCACACGGCGGCCGAGGAGCCGGTTACGGTGGCGCCCATGGGGATTAGCACGAAGAAACAGCCGGGATACGCACTACTCGTCGCGGCCGAGGCGCCCGTGCGGCACTCCTTCGCCGCCACCGCCCTGTTGCCTCAGATGGCCGCCGTCCCACCGGCACGGCTGGTCGGCACTATGTACGCGAGCGCCGTACAGCTGGCCAACCCCGACGACCCCCACACCGTGCTCACGCACCTCCGCACCGCGGCCGCCGTCGAGGGCCCGCTACTCGTCTACGTCGCCGGGCAACTGGTAGTCGACCACCGGCAGCACCTTCTCCACCTGGCCCTGGCCCGCACGACCGCCCGCACCATCCGGTACACCGCCCTCCCGTGGCACTGGATCGCCGCCGAGCTGCACCGCCGACCGCTGGGCACCACCACGGTGCTGGCCGACCTGGCGGCCGACACGGACGTCTGGCAGGACCTCGTCCACCAGCAAACCCTGGCCGGACCGTTCGCGCTGTACGGCACCGTCCAGCTGCAGGACCGCCGCCACCGCCTCAGCCCCGCGTACACACACGCGCTCGCGCACATCCTGCGTACAGCCCCGACGAGGCCGAGCCCCGAGCAGCTGCACCACCAGGCCGTCCGCGCGGCCGCCATCGACCCCGCCGCCACGCTGTTGCTCGGAGGGCAGCCGCCCGTCGACCACGCCCCACAGACGGACGTCGACGTGCCCGCGCCGAGGACAGAAACCGCACCCACCACCGCACCCACCACCGCGGCGGCCGCCGAAGGCGACCCGCACCGCGCGATCAGCGAGGCGAGCCGCGCCGGCCGCCATGGCGAGGCCGCTGCCATCGCCGCCTCGTACAAGCAGGCCGCGCTCCGCGAGCACGGCGCCCAGTCGGTCGAGGTGGCCCACTGGATCGAGGTCCGCGCGTTCCTTGCGCTGCAGGAAGGCGCCCCCGACCGCGCCTGTCAGCTGTGGCTCCAGGCCGCCGTGGTCCGGCTGACCGCCGATCAGCCCGAGCACCATCCCGAGGTGGCCGAGGCCGTCGATCGCGCCCATGGAGCCTGGCACCTCGTCAGTGATCCCGCGCGAGTCCGGCAGTTGGGCACCGAGTTGCTGAGTCTGCGGACCCGTGTCCCCGGAAAGAGTGGCGCTCGCGCCGACGTGCAGCGACGGCTTGCGCACCTCTCTCGGGCCCTCCGGCCCTGAAATTCGGGGGGTTTGGGCTCCTCCCGCCACACGGAAAGTCGACCAGTAGCCCTTTGGACCACTAGCTAGTACCAATGCCGTGTAGTCGGCATCGGTGTGGCGGACGGTCCGGGGACGGTGGCGGCCTGGCGCTTGCGCAGCCGCAGCCCGGCGATGCCGGTTGCGGCATGCCCCGGCCGGCGCGCTTGTGGTTCACGCGCTCGTCGTCGCCGCTCAGCGCGGCGGTGGTCCCCGGGCGGCCGCAGGTGCCGTCCTGCCCGGCGTGGACGGCCCTGATCCGCCCGGCGAGCGCGGCATCTGCCCTGTTCACGCGCGGGCGCGGGCCCGGCGGCCGGCCCGCCACCTGCAGAAGCTGGAGCGGGCGGCCTCCAGCACGGCACACCACCGCTTCACGCCCCAGGCGCGGTGGTGGTCCCCGATAAACTGGAAGCGGTTGGTCACCAGGTCATCTCCTGTGCGGACAACTTCGCCGCCTTGCGGAGAACGTCCCGTTCGGTGACGAGCTTGTGGATCCATACCTTTCTTCGTGGGTTGATTCGGGTCACTCGTAAGACCGGGACACCCAGGGGAGCCGGGTGTGGCTGGCATGTGGGCG
>NZ_JBWKJV010000100.1:0-7948 GCF_056432045.1 Streptomyces sp. NPDC045701
CTACAAGGACCGCAACACCGTCGAGCGCCTGATCAACAAGCTCAAGGCATGGCGCGGCATCGCCACCCGCTTCGACAAGACCCCCGAAAGCTACCAAGCTGGCCTCCACCTCCGCGCATCCATGATCTGGATCAACGACCTCACAAGGACCACTCATTGATCACGACTCGATACAGGCTCTAGGTAGTGTCCTGCGCCGGGAATTCGTTCAAGATATGCGGCGAGGCGTTGCAGGATCTCGTCGGCATCCTTCGTCCAGACGGAGGGCTTGGGGTCCTCGTTCCACTTCGCGATCCAGGAGCGGATGTCGCGTTCCAGGGCCTGGAGGTTCTTGTGAACTCCGCGCCGATCTTCTTGTCGGTCAGTAGGCCGAACCACCGCTCGACCTAGGTTGAGCCAGGATGAGCTGGGGTCACGTCCGCTGGAGGTGGTGTATCGACGGCCACTCGGTGCTGCTGGAGCTGCTCGCCGAGTACGGCGACACTCCCGAGGGCCCGATTCCGGTCGCGATCGAGACCAGCCACGGCCTGCTGGTCGCCGCCCTGCGCACCGGCAAAGCGCCGGATCTACACGGTCAACCCGCTCTCCGGCGCCCGCTACCGGGACCGGCACGGTGTCAGCCGCAAGAAGTCCGACCCAGGTGACGCCCTGGTTCTGGCGAACATCTTGCGCACCGACATGCACGCCCAACCGACCGCTTCCCGCTGACAGCGACCTGGCCCGCGCGGTCACCGTGCTCGCCCGGGCCCAGCAGGATGCCGTCTGGCACCGCCAGCAGCTGGTCAACCAGGTCCGCTCGCTGCTGAAGACGTTCTACCCGGCCGCCCTGGACGCCTTCCAGGGCAAGCAGTACGGCTTGGCCTGGTCCGAGGCTCGAGCTGTCCTGAGCCACGGCGCCGGCCCCGGCCCGCGCGGCGAAACTCTCGCTCCCGCAGTTCCAGGCCGCACTGGGGCGCGCCGGCCGCGTCCGCGGCATCGAGGCCGAGGCCAGACGCCTCAAGGAGGTCTTCAAAGGCGACTACGCGCGCCAGCCGCAAGCCGTCGAGAACGCCATGGGACACCAGCTCGCAGCACTGCTGGTGCAGTTGGATGCCGCCTGCCGGGCGGCGAACGAGCTGGCCGAGGCGGTGGAGGAGTCTTGCGGGCTCGCACCACAAAGATCAATGGTTGCAACAGGCGGATGAGTTCCGCAGCGGCCCGAAGGCGCCGGGCGCCACCGGTCTTTCACGAGGCCTCGATGGGCCAGGTCGCCACAGGAGTCTGCCCCGCGCCCACAGGCCGCCACGGATCCCACCACTTCACCAGTCCAGCCACCCGGGGCTGACCTGGAACCACCTACTCACGAATTAGGACGGGCACGCCGGTATCCGCCCGACCGGCTGCCCTGCTTTAAAACCCGGTTTTGAAGCAGGGGACTCAGCTCTGCTTTCTCGCGTGCCCGTGAAGAAGAGGACACTGGGGCGCGTCGCGCGGGCCCTCACCGAGCTGACGATGGTTGAGCGATATCTGCGGCGGGGGAGCGGATCGTGCGGGCCATCACCTAGTGTGACCAGCGCCGGACAGGCGAACGGGCGGCACCGGTCCCGCGCGAGAGGAGTCCCCCGTGCTCTACGATTCGGTCGCTCGGCAGACCTCCCGAGGGACCTCACGGGCCTTCATGCCCCAGCGTTAGAGAACACCGCCATGCACGGCCCGCCCGCTCCTTCCCCTCCATCACCGGACCCGGCCGCTCCCCGCACCCGGTGGTGGCTGACCATCCGTGCCCGCAGCGGCGTCTTCATCGCTGTTCCAGTGCTGGGGCTGATCAGCCCTTACCTGGTCTTGGCGGTGAGGGCCGTCGCGATCGTCTTGGCTTGGAAGGACACGTCGGAGCAAGGGCGTGAAGGGGCCGCCACAGTTCGGCGTTTGCTCTGCTCGGGTCGGTCGCCCCGGACCAGCCCGAAGACCAGACCAGAGGCACCGCGGCGCCGGCGGGCGGGAAAGCCGGGGTAGGCGCGGGCGCGCTGGACATCCCGGCCCAGACTACGCCGATATCGACCTCCAAGCCCCGCCCTGCGGCGAAGGACTACCGGGGGATGTCTCTGGACGACGCGCGGGAGGCCGCGGAGACCGCCGGTTTCGGCGTGGACGAGCACGATGCGTCCTCCGAGGACAAGAGCATCATGATGCGGCTCCACTGGACCGTCTGTTTCCACCGCACTGGCTGGACCTCGTCCGGCGCAAGGACGATCGATTTCGGCGCGGTGAAGAAGGGCGACCCGTGTCCCCCGGAGGACGGGGGTGCGATCCCGTGGCCGACGACGCCGGAGCTGGTCTGGAAGACGTGGAGGACAGCGAACGAGGAGGTGGCCGCTCATGGGACCGTCCCGGTCGACCACATCATCATCATGGCGTACGCCAACGACCAGCTTCCCGACAGGCTGAGTAGGACGACTGGCGGGTGTGCGGCCAGGCAAGTGGGAACGTCACCGTCGACATGTGGGTGACGACTGGACTGACTCACCCGGACAACGGCTGCCCCGGCTTCGGCAGGGACGACGGCAACCGGCCGAGCCTGCCGGGCCGGGGCGATGACGGCGACCGCCACTACCACGACCCGTTCCCAGGCGACCGGCGCCGCAGCAGCTCTTGACACTTCACCACCCCAGCTGGCCAGGCTCTATAACGTTCTCAGGGCAGGATGAAACACCAGCTGTATTCGCGCCCGGTGCGGAGCGCGGGCACGCGGATCCATGATTCGGTGGGCAGGAGGCAGTCAGGCCCACCAGGCGTCGATGCTGTCCAGCCGGAAACGTACCTTCTGATGCTCCCTCAAGCTGACACCGGGCCCTTCCTTGACGTGTAGGTGCAGGTACTCGTCGATGTCCGTCGCTTCTGACACTTGCCGTCTGTAGTCACGACAATCCGAAGCTTCGAAGATGTTCTCGACGAAGCTGTTGGGTCTGCCTACCGAGCCTTTGAAGAGGACGCCGCCTACAAGGATTGAAATGTGGTATCGAGGGCTCCGCTCGTCGGGATCTGAGGCCCGCCGCGAGATGAACTGCAACAGAGGGTCGATTTCTCTCATGAGGCAAGCGTGAGCCCGAAACCGGATCTCCGCACGGGCAGGGACGTGGAGGAAATCGGGCGTCTCCCACACTCAGACCCGATCATTGCCGCCACGCCGGGAACGCGGGGCTGACAGCAGACCGGGCTGGAGACCTGTCGGCCGTTGTGATGATCGCTAGACTCAAGGTGAAGAGGGCAGGGGATGAGGGATGCCCCCGAGAGCAGCGCTGCTCTGTTGCAGCCTCTGTTGTCGGTGCAGTTGAAGGTTGCCGAGAACAGTGAACCTTTTCAGAGTGGCTACTGATCGGGTGACGGACCTGGACGGGGTGAAACGGGCAGAGCCCCCGGGCTGTTGGCAAGTTGTCGAAGCTCAACTCTTCAGCCTGGGGCTCTGTTGGTCACCTATCCTGCCGCACTGGACCTTCCGCACGCTCTGGCGGAGTGGGTGACGATGCTGCCTGTCACCCGCGAGGGTGCCCGCCGGTGCAAGCTGCGGCCGTCCCAGCGTGCGCTGGTGGCACTGGTGTACCTGCCCAAGCACGACACCCTCGCCCAGATCGCCGCAGCCTTCCGCATCAGCGTGAGAATTGCTCACGCCTGCGTGCACGCCGTCACCTCTCTCCTTGCCGGAAAGGCCCCGCGGGTCTTACTTCAGGCCCTGCGGCAGGCAAACGGACCCTCCGTACTGCTGGACGGAACCCCCGCAGAACGCGACCGCGTGGGCGACTCCCGGCGCGACTGCCCGGGCAAGCACCGCCGACACGGGAGGAACCTGCAGGTCCTGCTCGGTACCGGCGGTAAACTCGTCTGGATCTCTCGCCCGCTGCCCGGCGCACCCACGACCTCACCGCGACCCACAGACACCGCATCGCCACCTGTGCGCGCCTGAGGATCACGGCACTGGCCGGCCTCGGCGACCCGGCAGGCAAGAACTCACCACGGAACAGAAATCGCTGAAACAAGGCACACGCCCGACTGCGCCCGCCAGTCGAACACCATCAAACGCTGGCGCATCTTCCCCACGCCCGATGCAGCCCCAATCAGCTCGCGTCAGACCCCAAGGCGGTCCTCACCCTGGGAGGCAGCGCTGAAAAGGCTCAGTCATTCAGGCTGGCCAGCCCCCTCCTTGGGAGCCATGAGCTGAGCCAGGAAGGCTTCAATGATGACGTTGATCATGTGTCCATGAAGCCCGGTCGCGCCGGCAAGCATCAGCTCGTCCTTCATGTCGTCAAGCCATTCGAAGTTGGTTTGAGAAATTGTGTAGTGATTGGGCGCCTCCGCTCCTGCGCCCTCACCAAGATGACGCTCGCGGAACTTATCCGCTTCGCTAATCAGCGTGGTCACCGGGTATCGATGGGCCAGACTTAGGGCCGCATCGATATAGTGACTGGGAACGAGATCCCGAATTCCAAGCAGGCGCTTATCCTGAACCAGCTGTTCCGTCACCGCTCGGGCTACATCTCGGTGGAGGCGAACATTGCGTTTTACCCGGGAATGCGTCCGGGTCGCTTTTGAGTTCCGGTAGCTTGATGCCAGTTCCTGGTACGCCTCCGGAAGGCCATGCACTCGACCAGCCAACACAGAGGGAAGGCCTTCGACGGACCGCGTCTGGAAATAACCCGATGTGCTAGGGAAAGACGGCGTCGTCGGACGTCGCACGGAAACAATTCCCAAGGAGGGGGGCTTGTCAGGTTCCGCTTCATCTTCAGGTCCCTGTAGGCCTTCAGAGGCCGAGAGAATCTCTACGGTTTGTGTAGTCGCACCTCCCCCACGCCTGAGGGCGGTTACAGATCGATCGGCACCCGAGCGATCCTGGGCAGAATACTCATCAGATTCTGACAGGGGATTGCTTGCCTTGCCCGCCGTTGGTGTCGGGGCTGAGCCCGGTGGTTGTGTTACGAACGAGCTGCTCGAAGCGATCTCACTTGCAACTTCCGGGGATTGAGGCAGCTCAGGGCCCTGCTCTTGCTCTGAGGTTTTCACAGGCGGGTCGTGCGCAGTGTGAGGTTCCGGATCCCGATGCCTATTGATTTCCGCCAAAGCACCCGTTTCGGACAGTTTGGCCAGCGCCCCGAAGGCGCCCCCCGCCTTAGCCGATTTCTTGGGGCGGCGCCGTACGTTACCAGATTCCGAAGTACTAGCCATCTACTTCCCAACCTCCGCCGCTTCCCGTCTTGCGATTTCCGATGCTGGTACACCCAGCGCCTCGGCAAGAACCGCACTAAAGTACGCGAAGTCCTCGGGGACAGTACCCCATGTATCAGCAATTCCTTCAAGGAAGGGTACGGTATTCTGCAGCAGCGAAACTGTCGACATCCCGGTCGGCTGCCCGGAAGTATCGCCGGCTACCACGCTTTGGATGTGTTCTCTTCCGTTTGCATAACTTACGCGCCTAGGAAATGAGCGCGCGATAAGAACGTTAAGCTCGATTGGCTCTCCCATCTCACGCAACAGATCGAAAGTTGTGGCGAGCTGAACGATGTCACCGACATGCTGCTGCGTCGGAACGATACCTCTCTTTGTAAGTGCCCAAGCGGTTTTCAAGACACCCTTATCCGTGGGACCGACGTCAATCACCAAGTGGCGGTATCCCCTCTGCATTAGGTCGTTTACCTGCTTGGCCATGTTGGGGCCACTATAGCCCACGACATTTACCGAGGACGGCCAAGCTTCGCCGGCGGCGGCCTGCCACTTGAGGCAAGTTCGGTTCGTGTCATCCGCGTCAACCAGAAGCACCGGTTCCCCAGTGAGCGCCAGAATAAGTGAGCTATAGACCGCAAGCGTGGTTTTCATTACCCCCCCTTTTGCGTTGCCCATCGCCAAACGCACGCCTCCAGGCGTATTCAGGGATGCAATTACCGCAGTTCGAAGGGGTTCTTCAAGTGTGCTGACGATCTCCCTGATCGCGGGGGTGGTGGTAGAAGGAAGGTGTAGCGACGGGATCTCAATCTCCATTGCAGACTGGCTCACCATTCTTGCGCGACCTCATTCCTCTAGCAGCGCGTTGTTCACGATGAAGTCTTGTCTGTAAGCACAGTCGAGGGGGATGTGCCCCCCTCAGATGTACGCGTCGGCGAGAGTAGCACCGGCGACCCAACTACTCCTGACAGCTCGCCTATGGGCGAGCCAATCTAGCAGAGGACCCGTGCGGGAGGAGGCGCCAGGAATGTCGGGCATGACATGCCAGAGCAAGCGGGACATAGAGGTCAAAGTCCAAGAATCCCGCCTGGCGCCCAGCGGGGGCGGTGGCCTTGTGTCCCTGTGTTCTCTTCTGTGGTCCAGCTAGTGCGAACGTGAATTTTTTGATCGGGGGGCGCGAGAGGGCTGGAGCATTTCACATGCGCACAAGCTGGCACTCTGGAACACAGAGTGGGACACATTCCCTTCTTCTGTCAGGGGGCCGCACAAAAAGCTCGTCACCGCTCACCAAACCGCACCAAGCGAGGACCGGCCCCCGGAGGGTCCGATGGCCGACTGATCAAGTACTACCCGGCGGGGGAGACACCCCATACGCCGGAGCCGGGCGGGGGGCGGGACGCTGCAGGCCCGCGCCGTTGCACGCGGGAAAATGGGTCACCTGCCAACGTGCCGTCGAGGCTCGATGCCGTCGCCGTGGGCTGACCCAACGGGCGGGGGGGCCCGTGGGACTCGTTTACCGGTGCGACGTCCATCAACCCGCTGTACTGCCGAGATACCTCTTGGCCCCGCGCCAAAGACGGGGGCAGTCCGATCGATGGGCGGGACGAAGCACGGCCGACCCGGAAAACTCCCGAGCCGGGCGTCGGAGCTTCTGCGGCGTCAACGCCGTTTGCTCCGCAAGCCTTCCACCCCTGGGGTTTATCTCGACTACCTCATCTCCCTGACCGGCGCAGCGCGCGGGCAAGCAGCTGCAGGGCGTGGAGGCGGTGTCGTGGATGCGGCGGGAGAGCCCCCTGGCATCGGGAGCCGCCAGTGGTGATGCACTGCCGACAGGTGAGCGAGCCGTCACAGCACGCCCCGACACCCGGGGCTGGCCAAGCTGTTGCCCGCTCGGGGCCTTCTCAGAGTGAGAGCGGGAGCTGGGTGGTGGCGCCGACCAGGAGGGGGCGTAGGTGTCGCCGTAGACGGCGAAGTCGTCCGCCCGTAGCACCCGTGGGGTCCCCAGCACCGGCCCCAATCGCGAAATGCGTGATATTGCCCCACCAGCCAGGACCTGGCGGCCTGGTCCGACTGCCACCGGGGGCGCCCTGCGTCGGGCAGACCAGAAAAATCCATTTGGCCGCCGACTGACGCTGGCTCCCATGATCCTCATCCCGGGGCCGCTACAGGGCACCGACAGCCCCCAGTTCACCACCCGTCGTGCGCAAAGCGCATGCACATTCGCCCCCGTCCAGGCCCAACCCGGCCCGCCGCAGTCACCCCAGGCAAGACCTGCTCCTCCCGTGCCGTACGCGCACACCTGCGTCAACGCCGGCTCAAGGGCTTCATCGCCGGAGAGGAAGGACCAGGCCTGCTGCTTGGTCCTCAAGTGGTGGGAATTGCACGCACGTTGAGATGGGGGGCAGGGAGTGGGTAGGGGATGCTGTCCCGCCAGGTGGCGTAGCCGATCAAGGTACGGGTGTGCGCGGTCGTACTCCTTGATGGCACCCTCCGCACGGTGCAGACGGCGTATCTCGGCCCAGTCCTCCACTTTCAGCACCCTCCAGATCATCAAGGGGGTTAATTCTGCGGGAGGGCGGATTCGCATGATCGTCGCAATGTTGCTGGTGTCATGCTGTCAGAGCGGCGGCGAAGAGCTCGGCGGGGGCCTGCCATCCCAGGGTCTCCCGGGGCCGGTTGCTGAGGCGGTCCTCGATGGCCTGGAGGTCGTCGGGTGTGTGGGCTGACAGGTCGCTGCCCTTCGGCAGGTACTGCCGCAGCA
>NZ_JBWKJV010000101.1:0-3247 GCF_056432045.1 Streptomyces sp. NPDC045701
CGATTGACGCCCGTCGAGTACGAAACCATCATGGCCCCTCACACAGCACTCGCTGCGTAAACCCCAACTGTCACCCGATCACGCAGCAGTCCCGCCCTCGGCTCCACGGGCTTTAGCCCAAGGCCGTGAAGTTACGGGATGAGCCTTGGTTGCAAGATGTCGATGCTGAGGGTGGCTTTGTAGGTGCGTCGGTCGGCTTTGAGGCTTTTGTAGGCGTATCGGGACAGGGGTCGTTCACCGCTCGCGGACTGACGCGTAGGCGTCGGGCGGGCATGAGGTGTCCAGGACGGCCCGGCCGATCGCCCCGGCCAGGTCGATCACCGTGTCGGCTATGACGCCTGCGGCCTGGACGACCTGGTCGCGGGCGGCCTGGAGGGCGATGCTGAAGCTGGCTCGGTCCGGATCAGTCTGCACGACCGCGACGAGCGGTAGTTTTGGATGGACCGCGTCGGAGGATGCGCCGCAGGTCAAGGCCGTGCCCTTGGCCCCAACCGCAGCCTGCCGCCGAAGTTCCCGCCTATGCAGCTGTTTCACATCAGGCCCGCGGATGGACAGGACGGCACGTACACGATCAGCCAGGACAGCGGCGCGATCGGCGTCTCTGACGCTGCCGGGACGCAACATCTGATTCGAGCCTCGGACAAGGGCAGCAACTTCACCATCATTCCTGCCTGACCCCTCCGTGACCAGCAGCTGAGCCGCCAGGTCGCCAGCGGCAGTTTGACGGGCGTGTGCCACCCCGAGGTGGCGCACGCCCGACGCTGCGGGCCGACCGACGGTGGACGTGGCTGAGCTGGAATCGGTCCGCGGTGAACTCGGGCAGCTCGACCGCGGGAGCTTCAAGGCCTGCGCCCGCAGCGGCGCCGGGCACTTCAGCGTTCACCACGCCCTCGCCCACGTGGACCAACTGAACGTGACGTCGCTCGGCGACCCGGACAAGGGCGCCATCTACCGCTTGGCCGACGCGCTGGCGGACCTCGGGGTGTCCGTGGACGCAGCCGCTGACGCCTACTGGACGCCCAGCGGAAGGCGACCGTTCCAGGGCAGGGCATCGACCAAGACGGTCCCGGCAGGGCAGACTCGGGGCAGAGGGAAAGGGGCGGGCAATGACCGCACAGCCGATTCACCAGCACGAGCCGGAGCGGGTACCGCGCAACGCCAAGGGCATTGCCGCCGCGTTGACGGCGGAGGCCGCCAAGGAGTTCTACTCCGAACTCCTGGCCGCGACCCCGGAGCAGGCCAAAGGCGTACTCCTGCGCTGGTGGGGCCAGGCGATGCTGGACACCGATCCGGATGCCGACGCGCGGGCCGACGCGGTGCTCGCCGGCACGGTGCCCACCGTCTCGCTGGAAGACCTGCTGGCGCGGCGCCGGGCGGCGGGGCTGCCCGTTGACTGATCCGTACGACGAGGGCCTGCCGTGCGTGCTGTCCGAGAACGTCTCCCAGCTCATGATGGACCCCTCGCTGCCGCCCCACGTCTTCGGCGCGATCGTGGCCGCGATAGTCACCATCGGCGAGATGGGCGGCATCGTTCCGGGCAGCACGGCGTCACCGCGGCGGCCCCAGCAGCGCCGCCTGGCGCTCGGGGCCGAGGGTGAGCTCGGGATCGCCGAGTACGTCATCAGCCGCGACGAGGACCCGCCGCAGATCGTTATCACGCACGTCCTGGTGTTCTGAACAATCTTCCCCCGGGGCCCGGCCTTTGTGCCGGGCCCTTCGCCGTCAGGCGAAAGCGCTCGCGGTCACCCTGCTCGTCACGGCCAACTCGGAGCCCGCGGGGGCGGCCGATCTCGTGGTCAGCCCGCAGCCCGACGGCGGCTGGGAGGTCCACGGCACGATCACGAAGGCGACTCGGGTGACGGGGTGCCTGCGCCTGGAGGCGGGCGATGACGGGGATTCGGGCCGGACCGCCCAGACGCTGGCGGTGTGGTGCGGGCCGGCCGGGAGCGCGGGCGAGGTGTCCGCGCGGACAGAGCACCCCTTCGTGTACCTGGTGAGGCGGGGCGGGGACGGCCTCCCGGCGGCCTGGTCGAGCCGTCGCCTGATCCGGTAGCCCATCCGGGTGACTTGCCAAGGTTCGACACAGCCCGACGCCTCTTGTTGCTGTAATGTTTTATGTGTCGGGAGGGTGGTCGGTACCCACTCCTCCGGCGGAAGACACCCCGTCAGCATCAAGGAGACGTCATGGCCTTCACCGGCGACGAAACCACCACCGCCTCGCTCGACCTCAGCACCGGGCACGTCGCGAGTATCTGGAGCGACTGGCCGACCGACGGCCCCACCCACCTCTGCTTCCGGACGGACGGCGACGGCGAGGCCTGCCACCTCCGCCCGGTGCGCCGCGTCGGGGGCGGCTACGTCCTTGTGGAACACCGGCCCGGCTTCGACCTGGAGGGCTGGATGAACGACCCGTGGATGCCCTGGGACGAGCTGGGTGCAAAGCTGGAGAAGCTCATCGGGCAGGAGGCGCGCACCCGGCCCTGGCCCGCGAGTCGGGCGGCTGGTGGCGGCTGGCCCTCTACCCGCTGGGCGACCGGGCCGAGTGGGACGTCGAGCACGACTACGAAGCGCACACGGTGGTCGAGAACCCCGAGGCCGGGGCCAGCGACGCCACGCGCGGCGAGGAGATCCTCCTCAGCCACCTGACGGCCGTCCGCGACGGCCGAAGGATCGAGGACGTCCTCGCCGAGCACGACGGCCACGAACTCGCGGTCGGCGACGGCGAGGGCGCGGCCATCCGCGTCCTCGACGAGGACGCGGATCCGGCGGACTTCGGCAACTCCCTGGTCGAGTGCCTCACCTGCCAGACGGACACGGCTGGCACCACGCCTCCGACGTCCTGGAGCGTGCACTCCTGCTCCTGGCCGAGCGGCAGCGAGAGGTCACTTTCGGGGTGCCCGAGCCGGAGCCGATGGAGGACATGGACGTGCGCGCCCTCGACAATTCGACCTGGCTGCGGAAGCGGCTCTCGGCGAGGTCGGCGATCTGCCAGTCGGCCATGTGGAACCGGGCGGCGGCGGCCGCGAAGTGGGCCGCGACCGCTCCGGCGACGGGGCGGCGGTTCGCCACCGTCCGCGCCTGGCGCACCACGGCGGGTGCTGCGGCCAAGGTGGCGTGAGGCTCGGCGCAGACATGAGGCGGGGGACCCAGGGGAAAAACAAGGAGGAGCGTTTTTTTTTTTTCCGGCAACCCCAACCACGCTTCCCCCTAAACGCCTTTGGGCCAACGACCCCCCCCCCCCCACAAC
>NZ_JBWKJV010000101.1:3257-7900 GCF_056432045.1 Streptomyces sp. NPDC045701
CGCACGGTCTGGAACAACCAGGGAGGGGTTGGCGGCGGGGGGGGGGGGGGGCTTGGCGGAGAGAGGGGTGGCGCCCTGGGGCGAGGGCCGGGGCCGCCGCTGTGTGTCGTGCGCGGGCAGCCGACGCGGCGCCTGCCCGGAAATGTGTCGGGGCCAGCGGTCCGACTCCGCACGAAGCGAAGACGGCGGTACCCACTGGCCCCCACCCGTCAGCAACTCCACAGGAGGAGCGCGACATGTCCGGCAGTCTATCCACAGCACCCATCCCACGGGCCGCCCAGGGCCCTGCACGACCCACAGGAGCACACGGTGATCCCGCGAGGCCGACCCACCCTGACCGAAGCCGACATCGCCGCCGAGCGGAAGGCCGTACTCAAGACCTGGCAGCGCAATGAGGGCGCGAACATGCGCGACCGCGTGCCGCTGGTCAACGAGGGCGGGCGCCTTCGCCTCTACGACGAGGAACAGGTCCGCGCGTTCCTCGCGGGCTCGTCCTGGCCCCCTAAGTCCGCGCGTGGCGGCGGGAAGGCGGTCATCGGTACGGACGCCGAAGGCATGTGGCCCCCTGCGGTGCCGCCGGGGGAGGAGCACCCGGACGACCTCCTCACCGACCAGGAAGCCGCGGCCGTACTGGAGACGCGAGCCTCCACCGTCCGGGACTACGGCACGGCCGGATACCTGCCCGTCGTCCAGCGGCACGGCCGCACCTGGTACCGCCGGGCCGACCTCGAAGCCAGGCTCAGCGCAGGCGATCAGCGCCACCAACCCCACCTCACCGGGGCCGGCCGCCCGCGGGGCTCGAAGGACAAGGCCCCCCGACGCCGACCGGACCCCCGTGTCGCCGAGATCGCCGCGGGACTCGCCCTCACTGCCGGAGGAGACGCTCAGCCGGCCACGGCCGCCAAGATCGCCGAGCAGTACGGCGTCGGAGAACGCACCGCCCAGCGCCTGCTCGCGGCCGCCCGCGACCACAGGGCCGACTCGGCCTGAGCCCGCCCCGTCGCCGCCCGAAACCCCGAAGGGCGGCGACGGCTCGCGCGCCCGCCGCACACCCTCCAGTGCTCCGGCCTGGGTGGGCCTTTCCACCTGATCGCGACGCGACGCGCGAAATCCTCCCTGAATGTCCATTTTTGCCGTAATGTTTTTCTTGTCGGACGGCGGTCGGTACCCGCCTCCACACCCGTCAGCCGAACCCAACAGAAGGGCCTTCTCATGGACCGCGACAGGCACGACAACGCCCGTGACAACGACCGCGCCATCCCCACCGTCCCGGGCCGGCGGAAGGCCTCCGAGCCGACCACCGGGAAGAAGTTCCCCAACCAGCGTAACCGCCGAGCCCAGTAGCTAGACAGCGAGCAGTGTGGGCCACCTCCAGACTGGAGGTGGCCCACACTGCTGCCCGGAGGGCTTCGGCAACTGTGGCCCCGGGGTCACATGGGTGAAGCGCGGCCTGATCCCTATCCCGGCCGTGGGAAGGCTCGATACAACCCAGTCTCGTGATCAGCAATCTGCCGCTGGCCGCCCGCGCCACTCGCAGGCGCGCGGGCGCGCGGGCCTGTCGAGATCTGGAGTGACAGTCAGGCCCCGGCGCCGTGATTCGGGGCAGGGCGGGCGGTCAGACCCTGACCGACCGTTCTCGATGGCGAGGGCCACACCCGCTCGCGCCAGGCGTTTGGGGCCCGGGAAGCGGATCGCCGCGTCGGAAACCCGAGGAGCGATGGAGGGACGAACTGCGCCTGGCTATGGGACAGTTCATGAGGAGGCGTCACCGGCTGCTGGGGGAAGGGCGGGATATGGCGGACGAGGGAGACGGCTGGCTGACCGAGCGCCAGGTGAGCAGCTTGTGGCCGGGCGTGGGTACTCGCTCGGTGTATGTGAATGCGCTGGCCCATGGGGTGCGGACCCGTTCGGAGAGCTGGATGACCACTACGGGCTATGCCGGCAAGATGTGGTATCACGCCGACGACGTGCGCCAAGTGGCCCCGCAGATAGCAGCCCAGCCACCCCTCAAAGGGCCGTCATCGGTGCCGTGCTGTCTGCTGCTGATCGTTCTGGCAGCGGGACCGGTCGTGTGGCTGGCGATACAAATAGAAAGCGCAGGCGGGTGGTGAAGGTCAGGTGTGTAGCTGCGCGGCCGGCCAGCCGCGAGATGCTGGGGTATCAACTGCATCATCTCTGGCTCGTTGGGCAGGGCGCTTCCGAGCCTCAAGGAGAGGCTGATCAGATGCCTACGCGCATGGCGTAGCCGAGCACCTGGGTGAGGACTTGTCGGATCGTGATGAGGTCTTCGGCTGGCGCTTCGATGACGGCCTCGATCTCGCTGTCGGTGCAGAGAAGCCGGCACTTTGCGCAGGGTCCGATCTGGGACGGGTCGCAGTTGAGCGCGGGCGCTCTTGTGGAGGTCTGAGCGGTGCTCATGGACGGTTTCCTTCGGATGGCGGCAGTGCTGGCAAGAACGTTTTCGCGCCGTGTATTCCCTTGCTGGCCTGTTTGGTGCTGGCGAGGGTGGCGGGCCGAATAGTGCCGGGTCCGTAGCGAGCGCGGGCTCGGTCGGCGACCGCTTCGATGGCCAAGGCGCGGTCGTCGTCTGGTTCGAGGGTGAGTTGCTGGGTTGCTGCGCTCGCGGGGCGGAGGTCGTGTGCACGCAGGCTGATGGCGCGGACGCGGGCGCGCTGGAGAGCGAGCAGGTCGTAGAGCTCGTACGCGGTGGTGGCGATCGGCCGGGTGTGGGCGGTGGCTTCGATGAGGGTGCGGCTGCGGGTGCTCACGCTGCGGTCGGCGTAGCGAACGGACAGGGCCAGTCCACCCGCGGCTTGCTGCCCGTCACGCAGGCGGGCGGCGACCTCCTCGGCCAGATCGAGCAAGGCTCGGCGATGTTCGGCGGGGTCCAGGACGTCGTGTTCGAAGGCCCGGTCGGCGGCCAAGGACTTCGCGATCGGCTGCGTCTGGACGGTGCGCGGGTCCTGGCCGTGGGCGTGCAGGGCGCGGCCGGCGGCGGCGCCGAAAAGACGGACGAGCGTGGACATGGGTGTCTCGGCGATGTCGCCGATGGTCGCCGCCGCCAAGACCGGCGGAGACATCACCGTCTCTGGGCTCGCCCGAGCCGCTCGGGTTGATCGCACCTTCCTCTATCGCCATCGCGACCTGCTCGAACGCGTCCATGCCGCCGCCAACACCCCCGCCGAGGAGGGGATGAGCGCTTGGTACAACGATCCGGATGCTGCGTGGTCACCTGCCTGGCCAGCGGAAACGGGTCCTGCGCTCGGTTCGGTACCCGGTAGTTTCGACCGTGCGGAGTGCGGCCTCGGCCATCAGGGCCGCTACGGGGGCCGCACTCCGACGCGTGCCCCGCACCGACGGGCGCGGCCCTCTCGTCACGCCCGCCTCGGCGGGGCAGGATTGGGAGGATGACGGCTGAGTTGAGGGCAGAGACCGTCGTGTGCCCGATGCCGTGACGGCGGCGGGATCCCGGGAATTCACGACGGCCCCTGCCGTCGGGGGCGAGGCAGGGGCCGCCACACGGACTCCGGCCCGGGGGGAGCGAAGGGCCGGGGGCACGTGTCGCCGCTCTCAACGCCTGCGGCTCCCCGGGGTTACGCCGGTTGGGCTCTTCAGGTGCGCACGCGGCTGTTGAGGCCGTCGTGGCTGTCGGCGCTCTCCTCGTCGAACCAGTAGTCGCCGGCCGCGAGGTAGCGGAAGGAGTGCTCGCTCTTGCCGGGCAGGGCGACGGTGACAGCCCGGGTGCCATCACTGCGGGGGGTGAGCGTGTGGGTGCCGGGCTGCCAGTCGTTGAAGTCGCCCACCACACTGACCGGTCCGGGCGGGGTGTCGGCAGGCAGGACGAAGGTGACCTCGGTGCGGTCCTTGCGCGGCTTGCGTTCCAGCATGGCGATGCACTCCTGACAGCAGGTGGGCGGGGGATCCCGCCCATCCTCGGCAGCAGAGACGGGGTCCGCATTCCGACGCAGTCACCCCGGTTCCCGACGTCACCCTTGCGCCACGATCCGTAGCCGAATTGGTGCGAGTCGTGACTGTCCGTGTGAACGTGAGGACGAGGAATCCCTCACCCCCCGCATCAAGAGGAGTCGCCGTCATGGGCGGTACGCAGGACAAGCGCCAGGAGCCGGGCAAGGGCCGCGAAGAGCAGCAGCGCCCGCAGCGACCCGGCCAGGACCCAGTCCACCCCCAGCCCGGCCAGCCGTCCCGCGGCAAGAGCCCCGATGAGACCAAGCGGCGCCGCGAGGACACCCCGCTCCACGACGAGCGCGACCTGCGCGACGAAGAACTCTGAAGCAGAGCAGCACCCCACGCACGCAGGGCCCGGCCGGTTCACAGTCACCCCGGCCGGGCTCTGTCACATCCCGCCCACCGCCGACATACAGGCAGGCCCGCTCCGCCTCCGGCGAGCGTCCGAGAAACGAGAGGTGCACCCCCTGCAGCCGTCCTGTTCCGTGTCGGCGAACAGGCCAGCGCGGACGGCCGAGTCCAGTCCGGGGTGGGTATGCGGACGCCGAGGCGCGGCTGCTGGACAGCATCGCCCGGCAACTCGTAGGGCTTCGTTAAGTCGGTTTGCAGGTATGGCGTGTTGTGGTGCATGCTGCTGGTCGTGGATCTTGGGGAGGTTGAGCGTCTTCGTGGTGAGC
>NZ_JBWKJV010000102.1:0-7759 GCF_056432045.1 Streptomyces sp. NPDC045701
GCGGATACGACCCCGACACTCGCATCCTTGCAGGCCAGCGGCACCTTTCTGCTACCAGGCCGTCAGATCACCCAATTCCGCTGAATACCCGGGGTTGAGCAGTGCATGGTGGAAGTGCTGAACCCCGTTGGTGCCGGACGAGTTGTGTGCGCTGCTTTGGCGGGTGGTCCCGAGGTCGTACGTCCGCAAGGCGGTGACCGACGGCGGGCGGGGGTCGTGAGCGCCTGACGATGATCACCTTTTGTAGCCGCCTCGGGTTCACCTGGCGGCAGCTGCGCTGGTGTCCGTGGTGGCCTGGCCCTGTCCACTGAGGTGCCTCGAAGTTTCCGGGCAGGGAATCAATAGGATCACTCTCAACCAGAGACGAGGGAGAAGTGGCGCCACGAAGAAATACTTGCGGGAGTTCCGTGAGGAAGCTGTCCAGATCGCGCTGCGGTCGAGTAAAATGATCTCTGAAGTAAGCCGAGAACTCGAAATGAACCCGGAGACCCTTCGTGGCTGGGTGAAGAAGTATTAGAGAAAGCAAGAACCGGCGCCGGGAACGGAGCGGCGGTGAGCGAGCGGGCGCGCCTGAAGGAGCTCGAACGGCGCAACCGCAAGCTGGAAATGGAAGTCAACTTCCTGGAAAAAGCCGCGGCGTACTTCGCGCAGGATCCCCGGTAGCCGACAAATACGAGTTCATCGAAACGATGCGGCTCGACACCGAGGAGTTCGCCTATCCTGTCGAGTTCGGGTATGAACGACGCGGCGTGTCGAAATCCGGCTACTACGACTGGCGCTCACGGCCGAAGTCTGTGACGGCCCAGCGGCGCGGGGAATTGAAATCGTACACAAGGCATTCGGCTGACGGAACAGGTACTGGCTTGGCTCGTCACGTCGCAGGGGCGGGGACAGCCATTTCGGTCGATGCTCAGGCCCAACTACGACAAGAAGATCAACCAGGGAAATCACCACACTCAAGCTCTCCTCGGCCTGCCCGACGACGAGCCGACGTCCTCTTCGCCATGCTCCGAGACGGCACCTTCCAGGAACCCCGACGCGCCCCATCACCTTGACCCAACCCATGTGGGGGCACCCGCCCGCGGGCAGAGGAAAACGCCGCAGCGTGGGCGAGCGGGACTTCATCGCGCTGATCGACCGTGTCCACCAGCTCGTCAGGGCGCCGGTGGTGCTGGTGCCGGACCGGCTGGCACCCACGTCTCCCAGGCTATGCGTGAGCTGATCGCCAAGCGTGAATGGCTGACGGTATTCCTGCTGCCCGTCTACTCGCCGGGACCTCGCCCTTTCGAAGGGGTACGGGCGCACGTCAAACGAAGCCTGGCCAGCCCCGCCCGTGACCGTCCTGGACCGACTTGAAGCACTTGTCCGCAACCGGCTCAAACGCCTTCAATGCCGCCCAGACTCCCCCCACGGCTTCATAGCCGGCACCGGCCTGGCTCCCGACCCAAAGTCACCCTGACCAGCCGAAGTCAGTACGGAACCGGATCCGACGGGCTGCGGCAAGTCGGGGCCGGAAATTCACTTGATCCCCGATCGGAATGGCGCTGTGTCCCCGGGCACCCCGGGTGCCCGCAGGCACGACTGCTTTGGCCTGCAGTGGCTCGAGCGCGGGGTCCTGTTCATGTGGTCCCGCGGCGGGCCGCTCCGTCGGCGACAGCACCCCGCGCCGAACGGGACCCACAGAGCCGCCATGGCGTCAGCCGCCCACACCGCGTCCGACCTCGCAGGCTGGGAGTTTCACAGAGGCTGTGGACCCAGAAGGTGGCGATCGGTAGTCAGGCGGGTGACCGGTCGGGGGAGTGCGGAGACGGCGTTGGGCGGGTTTGTCTTAATAGGGGGTATGTTCGCAAACTCGATTCTTGGGGTTCATATGTCTGCTTCCGGTGCTGCTGTCCGTCGCCGAGGCACCGGGCGTCTTCGTCGTCTGGTTGCCGCCTTGCCCGGGGTGGGCAGTGGCGTGCGCCGGGTCGCGCTGGCAACGGCTGTGGTGATGGCGGTGTCGGCGGTGCCGGTGGTGTCTGCTGCGGCGGCTGAGGCCGGAGATGGCGGGGCGGCGGGGGTTTCGGGGTCGGTACCGCTGGGGGAGGTGGCGGCCGGGGCGGTGGATGAGCGGACAGGTTTGTGGCGAATGACCATGCCGCTGGTGTCGCTGAGCGGGCGTGCGGGCCTGGACGCCTCGGTGAGCTTGCGGTATGACCAGCAGCTGGCGGCTGAGGGTATAGACCGGCATGGTTTGGGTGCCGGGGTGACGCTGGGAACCTCATTTGTGGAGACTGAGGGCGGAGCGCGGGTATATCCGGCGTCAGGCGGCATGTTCGAGACCGATGAGGCATCTGCGACCGGTCTCAAGCGGTATCCGCTGAAGGACCTGCACTTCGGGCGCACAACGGGCACCCTGCCTGCCCGAGATGGGCTCGGGCAGGTGCGGCCGTATGCATTCACCCTGTCTTATGACGACGGGCGGACGGATTACTTCTCGCTGGAGGGGGATCTGCTGGCGCGAACGGACCGGTCGGGGAAGAACCGGGTGGACTGGGTGTGGCGGTCAGGGCACCGGCTTGCGGCAGTAGTGGACACCTACGGCCAGAACGCGGCCCTGACGCCTACCGCCACGGGGCTGACCGTGACCTCACCGAAGCGGTCCGATGGCCGCGTGCCGAAGATGCAGCTGAAGATCGAGGGCGGTCGGCTGGTTTCGGTGACCGACCCGGTGGGGCAGGTCACCACCTTGGGGTACCGCTCCACGACAGAGACCGGGAACAAACCTGTGCTGTCCGAAATTGTCACCCCATCGGGGGCGAAGACCCTGGTGGACTACCAAAGAGCGGCCGGCATGTCTGTCGTCAGGAGCGTCCGTGTCACCGACACCACGGGCAGGGACCTGGTCGCTCCCAAGTCCTTCTCCCTCGTGCCGGTGGGGGGGGAACTCCATAATCACGTAGGTTTCCCACGGTATCAGCACACCACGTTCGGTCTGTTTGACGCGGCGGACGCTGCCGCGCAGGGCTACCGGTATGTGACGGAGTTGTCCGATGGGGTGTCGGTGGTGCGCTCCACCTATAACAAGCTGCATCTGCTGCAGGAGCGGGAGACGTTCCTGGTGGCCGGGGACCACCGGGTGAGTGTGCAGCGGCAGGAGCTGGACTATGCCGGGGAGAAGGACGAAACCCCGCCCTCCCCGTCCGCACTGCCGGCAAACTACGCCAAGCCCGAGCAGGCCTCGGTGGTGCATGTAGGGCGGAACGGCAAATCCCGCACCACGAATGAGACTGCCCGCTTCGACGACCACGGCCGCCCGACCGAACGCACCGATGTAAGCGGCGCCGTGACCCGCACCGAATACGGCCCCTACGGCAACATCTTGAAAGCGACGACCACCGGCAGTGACGGCACCGTCGCGGTCACCGAGAACCAGCTCACCGAAGACGGCAAGTACACCGCCGCTACCACCCAGTCGGTCGCCAACGACAGGGGCGAAACCCCGAGAGCCCGCACCACCACCAATTTCGAAACCGGCGAGCACGGCGATCTGAAGGCTAAATCGATATCATGGGCGCAGGACGCGCGCCCAGAGGGCGACAACGGGCCGGAAAAGCTGGCCGAGACCTACACCACGACCATCGACACGGCCGCACACACGCGCACCGACGCCGTGACCACCCCGGCCAACACGGTCAAACAGGTCACCGACCTGGCCACCGGAGAAGTCGTCGAAACAGTAGACGCTGGCGGCCGTGCGATAAAGAAGGTGTATGACGATGCAGGCCGGATGATCAAGGAGATTTCCCCGGACGGGCTGACCACCACGACCGCGCACACCCCCACATCCACCACCGTCACCACGCCGGACGGCCACGTCACCGTGGAAACCCGCGACCAGCTCGGCCGGGTCGTGGCGAAGACCGACAACATCACCGGCGGCAAGATCACGCACAATGCCAGAGCGCGGGCTCTGCAGCGCGTGGAGTACAGCCCGGACGGGCTGACCGCGACCGTCACCGACGGCGGGGGACGTAAGACCGTCACCACAAAGGATGCGATGGGCCGGCCCGTCAAGGTAGTCGCCGCCAACGGCATGACCCAGCTGATGTCTTACGACGACGTTGCCCACACCAAAACCACCGCGATGCTACCCGCGGGCGACACCGACCCGGCCAGGGCAGTGACCGTCAACACTGAAAAGCTCGATGACGCCGACCGCACCGTCGCCACAACAACCAGTCATCGCGACGGCACCCCAGGGGCCGGAACTGCTCAGTCATTTGACGGGCTCGGGCGTCAGAGGGAAGAGGTGGCTGATGATGTAGCGACCCGTCTGGCCTACGGCCCTGGCGGCACGGTGGAGTCTGCAACCCTTGTGCCGACTGCGCCTGACGCGTTCCCCGGCCAGGAGATCAGGGCTGAGCCGCATGCGGACCTGACCGGCGGGCCGGCCGTTAAGATCCTGGGCTCGGGTGATGAAAAGCGGCCAGGTGTCGCAGTGAAGCGGGACAACGCGGGGCGTGTGGTGGAGGAGAAGGACCCTGCCGGCGGGATCACCACCTACGCCTACACCCCCGAGGGCCAGGTGGAGAGGGCAACATCCCCGGACGGAAGCGTCACCACCACCGCCTATGACACGGCCACCGGACGGGTCAGGGAAACCTCGACGACGTCGGCGGACCAGAAGAAGGGCGGGAAGACTGCCTACACCTACGACGCGGCGACGGGCCGGGTGCTGGAGACGTTTGACCCAGCCGACAAGGCGGGCACCCTCATCTCCTACGCGTACAACGCAGACGGCAAGATCACCAAAGTTGACTACCCCGACGGCAAGTCATTGGCCCAGGAGTTCAACGACCACGGGCAGCTGACCGCGTCAGTCGACACCGCCGGTGCGAAGACGGTCTACACCTACAACGCTGCTGACGGAACAATGAAAGCGGCCAGGCAGACTGACGCCGCAGGAAAAACCCTGGCCGAGGTGTCCTACTCCTATGACAGCCTGGGGCGCGTGGAGAAGGTGCAGCGAGGCAACGGGATTGCCACCGCCTACACATTTACGGACGCCAACCAGGTGAGCAGTGAGAAGACCACGCGGGCGGACGGCTCCCTGGTGAGTGAGGCATCCTACGCCTACAACTCCCACGGCAGCCTGGCCGAGCGGACCGACACCCGGCCCGCCGTGGAGGAGACCGGCACGGTGGTGAAAGACGACCACGGCGCCGTGAGCAACGTGTCGACCACCACGGCCTACCGGTATGATGCATATGACCGGCTGATCCACTCACTGGTGAAGAACGACAAGGGTGAGCCGATCACCGAAACCGCCTACACCCTGAACGTCTCCGGCGACGTCACCCGCCGTGAAACTGCCCGGCACGATCAAGACGGAAAGAAGACGGCCACCGAGTTCGCCATCGATAAGGCCGGACGCCTTATCTCCCTCACAGTCGACGGGGAAAAGAAGACCCAGGAATGGGACTCTGCCGGGAACCTGCTAAAGGACCACCGGGGCAACACCTGGACCTACAACGCCCGCAGCCAGCCCGTCACTGTTACCACCCCCGACGGCATCACGACGTCCTTTGCCTACTGGGCCGACGGCACCCGCAAATCCGCCACCACAGGCGAGGGCACGAATGCAGCGGTGACCGGATTCTATTACGACCCCACCACCGGAGCCGTCGCCAACGACACCCACACCACAGGGGCGGAAGGCGGCACGGTCACCGCGTCCTACCTGCAGGGCACCACTCGCGAAGCCCGCACCCTCACCACCGGTGAGGCGGATACCTCTGCAGCCGCGGCCCAAACCGCCCAGACGGCGAACACCACGGGCGGTGGCTACCTCCACCACGACCGTCACGGCAACACCACTGTCCTCACCACCAGCGGCGGCACGGTAAACGCCGCCTGGCACTACGCCGACTACGGCCAGCACACCACCCACACAGGGCACGTCCTGCCTCCCGGCACGGCAGCCGCGAGCGCCCGCACCAACCTGTTCACCTACGCCGGCGAGTACACCGATCCCACTACCGGCACGCAATACCTAAAGAACCGGCTCTATGACCCGAGTCAGCACCGGTTCACCACCCGCGACAAAGCACCCATGCACAACCGGTACCTGGCCTTTGACACCAATCCCGTCATGAAGACCGACCCCACCGGCACCACCGCACGGTACGACATCATTTTTGACAGCGTCTTGTTGGGCTTGTCGCTGATCATCCTCGCTGCAACCCTCGCTTTCCCCCCGCTTGGACCAGCCCTGCCGATAACCATGCTCGCCCTCGGCGCCGACGTGGCGGGCATTGCAATGGACAGCCTCAACATCGTTCACAGCCTAACGGGGGTCCTGGGCGACGACCCCGCAATCGAACAGGCGATGACGATCACCGGAGGTGTTCTCGCTGGAGTGGGCCTGGCCTCCGCCACGGCAGCCAGGTTCGTGGCACGGAATTCAGTAAAATCTATCACCAGTGCCGCCCTGGCAAAGAACGGAGAAATGGAACAATCGTTGAGGAGCGTGGCGGAATTTAAATTGCAAAAAAATGTACAATTGAGCGAGATCGAACCCGTCGTGCAAAACTATTCGAAAAACCTGTCACAACTTGTCGATCTTTGGGCCGAAGTCACACCGATTCTCCGGACTGACACCAGTAAAACTTACCGGAAGCTCGGTGAGAAGACGTATGAAATGGCCAAGTACTACGACCAGCAACTCTCGGAATTCAAGCAGCAAATGCAAAATATTAACGGCACGACGCTTGCCCCTCAGCAGAATCCCTCGGATGCCATGTTGAACCTCGTAAAGATGACGCCAGAGGAATTCACCCAAACTGTACAGGATAAAGAAATCCTGACCCTGATTGCAGCAGGCAAGGAAACGGCGAAAAACCAAAAAATCAGAGTGTGGGATATTTTGAAGGATGCCGTGACAGGAGGAATCTGATCGCCTGCCTGCCTGCTAGGTAGCTAAGGTCTGTTGCGCAAGCGGATCTTGATCGGTGTGATCATGCACTGTGACGCGTGGAGATCTGACAGATGCAGAGTGCGCCCGGTTAAAGCCGTTGCTGCCGAAGGGCAGGAAGCCGGGAAGACCGCCGGTTTGGAACAGGCGGCAGCTCATCGACGGGACACGGTGGCGGACCGGGGCCGGGACGAGCCAGCCAGCCGGGACCGGTCATCACGAGCAAGCCCCGCTCCGGCGGCTCTGTTCGCGCGTCAGGTTACAGGGGGGCCCATCAGCAACCGGCGATGAGCGGGCCGCAGGTTCACCACGCCCACTCCGCTCCGGGCATGACGGCCCCCGACGTCTGCGGGCTGGGCCCGGCCAGCATTCCCGGGACGCCTGTGCAGCCGCACCCTACCGGCCGCCGTCAAGACGCTGAGACGCGGGCACAGTGCGGCTCAGTCAGCCGTATGGATCCCCCAGGCAGTGGGTCCCCGGATGCGCCGATGAAGCCCTCCCCCCACCATCGAAGTAATCCTCGATGGTAGGCCAGCCGCAGGAAGGCAGTCGATGAAGAAACTTGCGGTCATCCGCGTCCTCGTGTCAGCCCCGGCTGCAGTGTTCATACTGGATGTGCCCGCTTACGGCCTCAACGCTCAACCTGCTCCGAAACCAACATGCACGATCGCGCCAGCCCTCATCGAACTGGTCCCACCAGGCGCAACAACACCGCCCGCTCTGCCTTCCACGTCACCGTCTACGGCTCTGCCTTCCACGTCACCGCCCGCTCTGCCTTCCACGTCACCGTCTACGGCTCTGCCT
>NZ_JBWKJV010000103.1:0-7705 GCF_056432045.1 Streptomyces sp. NPDC045701
CACCTCGGCCGCGTCGGCCGACGTCGACCGCTGGTGGCAGTCGTTCCTCCGCCGCTTCGATCTGGAACACACCTTCCGGCTGATGAAACAGACCCTCGGCTGGACCACACCGAAGATCCGCCGCGCCGCCACCGCCGATCTATGGACCTGGCTGATCATCGCCGCCCACACTCAGCTCTTTCTCGCTCGGCCCCTCGCCGAAGACCTCCGGCGGCCCTGGGAGCGGCGGACCGAATCCCGTCGTCTCACCCCCGCCCGCGTGAGGCGAGGGTTTCGGAACGTCCGTGCGACCGCGGCCCGTCCGGCAGCCGCACCGAAACCGTCCCGACCCGGACCTGGACGGCCTCCAGGCGCGAAGAACACACACCGGGCCAGGCACCACGACGTCGGCAAGACGGTCAAACGTGCCGAGTCGATCAAGGAGCACCAAGCCCGCAGAGGTTAAACGTCAAGCTGAGATTTGGGCCGGGGTGGACATCGGCAAGACGCATCACCACGCGGTGGTGATCAACGTGGAGGGTAAGCGTCTGCTGTCCCGCCGGGACCAGAACGACGAGAGCGAACTCCTCGCCCTGATCGGTGATGTCCTGGAGATATCCCAGGACGTGCTGTGGGTCCGTCGACCTTAACCACGGCGGCGCCGCGCTGCTGATCGGCCTGCTGGTCAGCCACAACCAGCCCGTCGCCTACCTCACGGGCCTGGCGGTCCACCGTGCCTCGGCCACCTACCGGGGCGAGGGCAAGACCGACGCGAAGGACGCCTTCGTCATCGCCGACCAGGCCCGCGTCCGCCGGGACCTCGGCCTCCTGAGGCCTGGCGATGAGATCGCCGTGGATCTGCGAACCCGTGGCTTCTACGTCCGGGGCGCAAGGCTATGCGACCAGCTCACCGACGAACGTCACCCGCCCCAACCTGTCCAACCAGTTCCAAGACGGCCACCGCCTCCTGGGCCTGCACCGCATCGCGGTCACTCCGCTGCCCGGAACCCCCGCCCGCCCGCACCCTCACAACAACTCAAACCCGCCTGCCATCACCCGACGACACCTGCACAGACCAACTCTGACAGCTATTCAGATCCAAGCCCCGGGACGCACCGAACTTTGCCAGGTCGGCACGTTCCTGGCCTACGCCTCGGCCAGGAGGCGGGCGTTGATCGACCGGGAACTGTATGTGCCTGTCTCGTGGAAGGAGGACCGTGAGCGGTGCCGGGAGGCGGGCGTCCCGGACGAGGTGGTGTTCGCGACGAAGACCGAGCATTTCAAGGCCATGCTCGAGCGTGCGCTCCAGGCCGGCCGCCTGGATGCCTATGCTCGCGCTGACCGGCCGGGCGAGGCTCTGGGAACCGCGTCGCTTGCGGTTCCGCCTCTTCTCCGCAGCCGGCCAGCTCGTCACCACCGGTCGGCGCTCGCCCGGCACTGGCCCTCGACCGGCGAGATCACCGCCGCCCTGAACGGCTCGCGCTCCTGCCCAGCCCCGGCTGACCAGCAACCCACCGTCCCTGCGACAGCATCACCCGCCCCGGCCAGTGGAACCCGGCGCCCACCCGACGCGACAGCCGGGCCACCGGCCTGCCCACCATCAGCTCCGGAGAGCAAGAGGGTCCACCAACTCCGTCGGCGGACCCAGATCGAGGCTAATAACAGGGTCAGGACCAACGCGACTTTGTGAGTCGAATCAACGATCAGGACCCTGGAGAGGGGCTTGGGTGAAGGCGCTCACGACGTGCCAGTATCCATCTTCATAAGTTCTTTGAAGTTGCTCCCATCTTCTCCTGCTCCTTTCAGCCATTTCTTGGCGGCCTGCTTGATGTCAGCTAGCTGTTTGTCCGATCGATTACTATATCTTACAATTTGGTCGAATTTGCATGCCAGGGCGTCACAGTCATCGGCGATAAGCTTCGCCTTGGCACTGGCTCCCGCAGGCTTGAACTCACTAGGTTCAACCAGAGGGCGGAACGCTGCAGCGGCCTCTCTTGTCGCCTTTTTTGCGGCAATTGCATCGATCAACAGTTGCGGCTCCCCGCCCCCCAAGTTAATCGGCCCATTGGCTGCAATGATACGATCATCTAGTGATGGAGAGAAACGTAGGGCCTCGGCGACGCGATTTTCTTTTCTGAGCTCAAGAACTTTATTAAGACTTTCCAGGGCTTTAGTCGTGGAATTTACTGCTGCCTTATGCTTGGTTACTGCAGCTTGGACCTGTCGATCGAGTGCTTTCTTGGCCGTCTGTGCCTGTCTGGCGGCGGTAGAACTGATTTTGGCGGCAGTGCCCGTGCCGGCGAAGCCGATGAACGTCACAGCAAGACCGGCCCAAGTGAGTCCCTCTTCGATGGCAGGGCTATCGCCGAGGAAGGCGGTCTCGTTCTGGGCCACGGCGAGGCCTTCTAGAATTATGCCGGCGCCGTTGGCGACAAGGCCGGCAACTGCGACGGCGGTCCATCCTATTGTGGGCGGGAAGGCCAAGCTGAGGATTATCGAGCCGATGGCGATGACTCCGACTACTGCGTAGGCTGCCCAATCCTGGACCGCGTCGTTGCCGGAGGGGTCGATTTTGGTGAGGGGGTTGGTATCGAAGGCTTGGTAGCGGTTGTGGAGGGGGGCGGGGTCGCGGCTGATGAAGCGTTGCTGGGCGGGGTCGTAGGTGCGATTTTTCAGGTATTGGGTTCCGATACCTGGGTTGGTGTATTCGCCGGCGTAGGTGAAGGGGTTGGTACCCGCGGTACCCGTGCTGTTGGCGGGGCTGCTGGTTGTTGTTGGCCGGCCGGCTGTGGTGGTTGTTTGCCCGTAGTCGGTGTAGTACCAGGCGGCATTGATGACGCCTTGAGGTGTGGCGAGGGCGGTGGTGTTGCCGTGGCGGTCGTGGAGGAGGTAGCCACCGCCAGTGGCTTGTGCTTGTTCGGCGTTGGTTCCGGTCAGGGTGCGGGCTTCGCGGGTGGCTGCGGTGAGGTAGGAAGCGGTCACCGTGTCGTCGGAGCCGTTGCCGGTATGGGTGTCGTTGGCGATGGTGCCGGTGGCGGGGTCGTAGTAGAAGCCGGTGGTGGTTTGTTGCCCCCCTTTGCTGGTGGTGGTGTTTTTGCGGGTGCCGTCGGCCCAATAGGTGTAGGTGGTCTTCTCACCATCGGGGGTGGTGAGGGTGGCGGGGCGACCATGCGCGTAGTACGTCCAGGTGTTGCCGCGATGATCATTGGTGAGGTTGCCTGCTCGGTCCCATTCCTGGGTGTGCCTGGTGCCGTCGACGGTGAGGGACAGTAGCCGGCCGGAAGGGTCAATCTCGCGGTCAGTGACCGTTTTGGTGGTTTTCCCGGCGTTGTCGTGCCGGGTGGTCTCGCTTCGGGTGATGTCGCCGGAGACGTTGAGGGTGTAGGCGGTTTCGGTGACCGGCTCACCCTTGTCGTTCTTGACCGTGGAGTGGATCAGGCGGTCGTAGGCGTCGTAGCGGTAGGCGGTGGTGGTGGTCGTGTTGCTCACCGCGCCGTTGTCGTCCTTGACGACCGCGCCGGTGTCGTCGACGGCGGGGCGGGTGTCGGTGCGCTCGGTGAGGTTGCCGTGAGTGTCGTAGGTGTAGGCGGCCTCGGTGACCAGGGTGCCGTCGGCGCGGGTGGTTTTCTCGGTCTTGATCTGGCTGGCGTCGGTGAAGGTGTGGGTGGTGGTGACGCCGTTGCCGCGTTCGATCTTCTCGATCCGGCCGAGGCCGTCGTAGGTGTAGGCGACCTCCGCGAGGACCTTGCCGTCGGCGCCGGTTTGCTTGGCGGACTTCAGGGTGCCGTCCGCGGTGTTGTAGGCGTAGACGGTGCGGGCGCCCGCGACATCCATGGAAGCGGTGAGCAGGCCGTGAGTGTCGTATTCATGGGTCAGGTTCTTGCCATCGGGATAGGTGACCTTGGTGACCTGATCGTCGGCGTTGTAGGTGTAAGTGATGACCGACTTGGCCTTGTCGGACGGGTCGAACACCTCGGTGACGCGGCCGGTGGTCTTGTCGTAGGTGTACGCGGTCGTCACGGATGTGCCGTCGGGCCTGGTAGTGGTGGTTTCGGTGAGGCGGCCGGTCGCCGGGTCATGGGTGGCGGTGGTGACGGTGCCGTCGGGTGTAGTGGTCTTCACCACCTCACCGGCCCGGTTGTAGGCGAGGGTGGTGAGCCCACCGGTGGGGTCCTTCTCTTCCACTACCCGTCCGGCGTCGTCCCGCTTGGTCAAGGTGCCCGAACGCTTCTCCTCACCGGAGCTCAGGGTCTTCACCACCGGGGCACCGGTCAGGTCATGGGTCTTCTCCGCGGTGATCTCTGGGCCCGGGAAGGTCTGGGGGTTTTTGGGGGTGAGATTGCCCTTCACCACCGCGCCGCCGGCACCATAGGTGAGGCGGGTGGACACCTCGCCAGCCGTGGTCTCGGTGGCGCGTCCCAGACCGTCGTAGGACTGGTTGGATGCGGGCACAGGGGTGTTGTCGGCGTGGCTAGTCGTGCGGGTGACCAGCCGGTCGGCGTCGTCGAGTTTTTCCACCGTGACAGTGGTGGCGTGGGCCGGGTCGCTTTCGCCTGCGGGCAGCACCGAGGTCTTCTTTGTATTCGTCACCTCGTCATATGCCACCAAGTGGGTCATGCCGTTGGGGGCGACCTGTTTCACGGGTCGGCCCAGCACGTCATTGACCGTCACCGTGCGGCGGCCCGCGCCGTCGGTCGCGGTCGCGGTCAATCCATCCGGGCTGTACTGCACGTTCTGCAGCACGCGGGCATTGGCCCGCTCCACGATGTCACCGTTTTCGACGTTGTCACTCTTGGACACCACGCGTCCGAGCAGGTCACGCTTCTCTACGACGGTATGCCCGTCCGGGGTGGTGAGCGTGGTGGAGGTGGGGGTGTGGGCGGCGGTGGTGGTCAGCCCGTCCGGGCCGGTTTCCTTGACCACCCGCCTGGCGTCGTCATAGGTCGTCTTCGCCGACCGGCCCGCCGCGTCGATCGTCTCCACCACCTCGCCGGTGGCCAGATCCGAGACCTGCTTCACCGTGCCCGCGGGGGTGGTGACCGTATCGGTGCGGGTGTGGGCGCCGGGGTCGATGTTGGTGGTGTAGGTCTCGGTCAGCTTCTGCGGCCCCTCATCGTCTTGCGGGCGTGCGCCATCGGCCCAGGAGACCGTCTTCGCTTTCAGCTCACCGTGCTCGTCGACCTCGAAGCTGGTGGTGGTGCGCGCCTTAGGGGTTTCGTCTTCCTTATTGGCGATGGCTTCGGTGGTGGTGGCGAGGTGTTTGCCGTCGGGGGTGAGGGTGTTCCGCGTTTCCGCGACCGTGCCGTCGGTGCCGGTGGTGGTCGACTTCACCGGCTGCCCGAAGGGCCCGTACTCGATGCGGGTGACCGCTCCCGTCACGTCCTTGCGCTCGGTCTGCCGACCGTGGTCGTCGAACACGGCGGTCTCGGTCGTGGTGCGGGACGTGCCGTCCCGGCCCAGGTGGGTGGCGCGGGCTTCGGTGGGTTTGGCGTAGTTCGCCGGCAACGCCGACGGCGACGGCGGAACCTCCTGTTTCTCGCCCGTGTAGTCCAGGCCCTGCTTGTGCAGACTGACCCGCTTGTCCCCCGCGATCAGGAACGTCTCCCGCTCCTGCAACAAATGCAGCTTGTTATACGTGGAGCGCACCACCGACACCCCATCCGACAACTCGGTGGCATACCGGTACCCCTGCGCCGCGGCATCCTGGGCGTCGAACAGGCCGAAGGTGGTGTGCTGATACCGCGGGAAACCCGCATGATTGTGCAGCTGCCCCTCCACCGGAACCAGCGAGAAACTCTTCGGCGCGACGATATCCTTACCCGCCGTATCGGTGACCCGGACCGTTTTGACCACGCTCATATCGGCCGCGATCTGATAGTCCACCATCGTCTTCGCGCCGGTGGGGGTGACGATCTCACTCAGCAACGGCTTGTTACCGGTCTCGCTGCTCGAGCGGTAACCCAGGGTGGTGACCTGACCGACCGGGTCGCTCACCGACACCAGTCGGCCCCCCTCGGTCCTCAACTGCATCTTCGGCGTCCGCCCATCCGAGCGGGTCGGCGAGGTCACCGTCAAACCCGTCGCCGACGGGGTGAGGGTGGCCTTCTGACCGTAGGTGTCCACCACCTGCGCCAAACGGTGCCCCGACCCCCACGCCCAGTCCACCCGGTTACCCGACCGGTCCTCACGCGCCAGCAGATCCCCCTCGGCGGAGAAATAATCCACCCGCCCATCCTCATACACCAGCGTGAACGTGTAGGGGCGCGCCGGGACGCCGTCGCGGGCCGGGAGAGTGCCCGCCTTGCGGGCAAACTTCAGGTCCTTGAGCGGATAGCGCTTCAAACCGGTCGCGGAGGCCTCATCCGCCTCGAACATCCCACCCGAGGCCGGATACACCCGCACCCCACCCTCAGTCTCCACAAACGACAGCCCCAGACTCATCCCCGCACCCAGACCGTGCCGGTCCACCCCCGCCGCCGCCAGCTGCTGGTCGTACGACAACGACACCGAAGCATCCAGACCCGCACGCCCCCCCAGCTTCACCAGCGGCAGAGTCATCCGCCACAAGCCGGTCCGCTCATCCACCACCCCCGCCGCCGCATCCCCCAACGGCACCGAACCCGACACCGGCGCAGACACCCCACCCGGCGTATCGGCAGCCACCGCCGACACCACCGGCACCGCCGACACCCCCATCACCACAGCCGTCGCCAACGCAACACGCCGCACAGCGGTGCTGCGACCAGGCACAGCACCAGGCAACAATGACACCCGGGCAGGAGGAGAAACCAAAGAAGCAGCGGATCGACTTGACACGGTGAGCTCCACCCGAAGGGCACGGCAGGACAGTGAACCCTCTTAAACAACCCCAGCCACCCGCAAGCCCGCCTTCCCCCTACCGGCCACCAAGCAGACCTGTCACACCCACCAACGGAACGACAGTCCGAACGACGAGTCGGGTGTTCAGCCGTCTGAGTTCGGCCTGGCTCGAGGGGACGAGGGGAGGGGATCCGTTTCTGGAGCCCTTTTCACGTGTAGATCATGAGGGTGAGGAGCGCGGCAGCTGCTGACGTGAGTCTGTTCGGGCTGATCCGGGCATGCCGGAAGATCCGCCAGTGCTTGATCCGGGAGATGGCCCGCTCCACGGGAGCACGTAGTGCAGCGTGGACCTTGTTCGAGGCCTTGTGCTTGTCGGGGAGTTCTGCCTTCGGACGGCGCTTGATCGGGGTGATCACAGTGCCCCGGCCCCGGCGTACCCCTTGTCCGCAAGGACCTCGACTCGAACTCCCATCGCTGGGCGTAGAAGCGGCCAGTTCCGCGGCCGGGGCCTTGTCCGGGTCGAGGATCGTGGTGATGAGCCGGCAGACGCCCTCATGGCCGGCGATGGTGTATTCCACCGCGCGTACCGGCACCCCACGACGGGTGTGGTGGATGTCGCTGCGATCGAAGATCTCGGTGAGATACGAGCCGTCCGGCAACTGCTCGACCACCGGCAGCACGAGGTGGCTCCGCGCCGAGCATGAGGCGTTGAAGCGCGCCCACGTCGCTCTGGCCGAGCAGGCTGGCAAGGATCCGGCCGCCCTTGGCCGTGCGCGGCGCCGGTGCGACATGACCATTGAGTACTCCGTGCGCTGATCCTCGCGAGCCCGCTCGCCGACCGGGACGCCGAGGTGTACGTCCGCGCCGGGGTCCTGGTGGCGATCGGCGTGGGGCTGTGGGCCGTCAA
>NZ_JBWKJV010000104.1:0-7674 GCF_056432045.1 Streptomyces sp. NPDC045701
GCCGATTGACGCCCGTCGAGTACGAAACCATCATGGCCCCTCACACAGCACTCGCTGCGTAAACCCCAACTGTCACCCGATCACGCAGCAGTCCCCTCGGCTGGGCGTGGCTCCAGCACCCCGGCCGTCGCCTGTACGCCCGCCTGATGCGCACCGCCCAGGACGAGCGCACCGCGCGAGACGACGCCATCCGCGACGCCCTGCAGGACGAGGAAGCCGCCGCCGACGCGGAAGCCGAGGACGACGGCGAGCAGATCGGGGACACGGCCGAGCGCCCCGCCGGCCTGGTCCCCGCCACACCCACCACCACCGCGAGTGAGGGAGAGGGAATGTCTGGTTTCCGGTTCGAGGACCACGCGGCGGAGATGGAAGCCGCCGCCAGCAGCTACGAGCCCGATGACTGCATGGAGATCCTCGCCATGATCGAGGGCCTGCCCGCCGCGCTCAGTTCCGTGGCGAACGTGATGAAGATCCTCGCCGAGCGGTCCGACTCGGAGTTCCCGCTGGAGAAGGAGGTGGCGGGCTCGTTCAACGACGCCTTCGGCGCCGTCATGGCCGCCGTCGCCGTCACCGAGGACATGGCCCCGCTGTTCCGCAACGTGCACGCCCAGGACATCGCCCGCCACGAGGACCCCCGCAACGGCACCCAGGCAGAGAAGGGCTGGAACGTCTGACCATGACCACCAACACCCAGGCCACCACCGGGCCGGTGTGGGACTACAGCGCCGGTCACGGACCCGTGACCGGCGCTCTGTCCGCCACCACCGGAGCCTTCGCCATCGCCACCACCGGAGCCGCCACCGGCATGCCCCCCGGCTGGGCCCTCGCCATCGGCACCGCCGGCGCCATCGGCCACACCGTCACCAGCCTCCGCGACCGCCTCTCCGCCCGCACCATCGGCATGCGGGCCGCCTCCTGGCTCGTCGGCGCGGGCTGGACGACCTGGGCCATGACCACCGGCCCCCTCTCGTGGGCCGCGCTCGGGTCGCTCGCCACCATCGGGGTCGGCATGGGGGCCGCGGCCCGCGCCACCCTCCTGCACGAGGAAGCCCGCGAGCTGGAAGCTCTGGCCGCCGCCGAACGGCAGGTCGCCCGCGAACTGTCCGCCGAGCGGCGGGCGATCGCCGCGGAGTGGGTCGACCGGATCCAGCGGGTGTGCGGAATCGCGGTGCGGGTGGTGGCGGTGGAGATGTGGCCGACCGGCACCGGCTTCACCATCGACGCCGAACTCCCGCCCGGCGGCACCACCTACGACCGCATCGCCCGCGAATCCGCCCGCCTGTCGGCCGACGCAAGGTTGCCGCACGGCTGCACCGCTACCGCCTCCCAGGGCATCCACCAGGGCCGCGTCCTGATCGACGTGACCACGGTCAACGTCCTGGAAGCCGAAATCACCTACCCCACCGACTATGCGCCGCTGTCCCTGCACACCGGCATCCCCTGGGGCCTGCGGACCAACGGCGACGAGGTCCGCGTCTACCTGCGCGAGCAGTGCGCCCTGGTCGTGGGGCCGACGGGGTCGGGCAAGACGAACATGGTCCACACGATCCTGGCCGGGTTCGCCCGCACCACCGACGTCCTCACCTGGGTCATCGACCTGAACGCCGGATCGGCCGGCCTGCCCTGGGTGCGGCCCGCACTCGACTCCACCGGCCAGACCACCGGCGGCATGCGGCCCGGGATCGATTGGCTCGCTGCCTCCCATGAGGAAGCGATGGTGATGCTGGATACGGCGGTGCGGATCGCCAAGCACCGCAAGATGGCCTACCAGGACCTCCTGTCCCGGGAGAACACCGACCTGCTCCCTGTCAGCGACCGCATCCCGCAAATCGAGATCGTCATCGACGAGGGCGCGGAGATCCTGGCCGCCCAGGACAAGCCGTCCCGGGCCCTGGCCGCCAAGATCCTGGAGGTCATCCGGATCGCCCGCGCCATGGGCATCCGCACCGTCCTCACCGCCCTGGGCGCCACCGGTTCCGTCCTGGGCAACCTGATGATCCGCCGGGAAGCCAAGGTCCGCGTCGCTCTGACCGGTGGTGAGACCGAGGGCATGGACCTGAGCAAGCAGTTCCCCGGCTCACGCGGCCTGCGCGTCGACCAAGCCCCCTACAAGGGCTCCGGCTTCATGGGCACCCCGGAGTCACAGGCGGGGCTGTTCAAGTCCTGGCGGATCAAGCCGAACCAGATCCGCGACATCGTCGCCGCCACCTCCGACCGACACCCCACCCTCGACACCATCTCCGCCAAAGCCGCCGGACCGGACTACGCCCGGCGCTGGGACGTCGCCCGCACCGCATGGATGCGCGACGACACCCCCAGCACCACCCCGGCCGACGCGCCGAATCCGGCGCCGGATTCCCCGGCAGTCGGGCTGAACCTGTCCGCCCTGCGTGACGAGCGGACGCCCGTCGCGGAGACGGACGAGGAGGCGCTCGCAAGGAAGTTCCGGGAGCAGATCGACGCCCAGTTCGCCACCGCTCCCGAACCCGACACGGACACGCCGGTTTCCGGCAGGCCGCCGGCGGCGGGGCTGAACCTGTCGGCCCTCCGCAGCGAGGACAACGCCGCCAAGGACGCCGCCCTCGCGGTACTGCTGGCCGCCGGCCCGGAAGGGACCGGGGCGTCCGCCATCGCCCGCGCCCTCGCGGACGAGCACGGCACCACCCGGCAGACGGTCGTCGGCTGGCTCAAGTCCTGGGCGGACGAGGGCGTGGCGGTGCGGGTTGGGGAGGGCACCAAGACCCGCTACGTCCACCACCGGCACGCCCCCCGCGGGAGCGGCGAGGCATAGCGGTCTGTCGCTTGTCGCCCGAGCCGCGATAAGGCCCCTGGACGCCCGCATGAGCGCCGGAAACGGGCTTTGACCTGCAAGGCGACAAGCGACAAGACAAGACAAGCGACAAGCCGCACGACAAGTCAGACGACAAGCGACACGACAAGCCGACCACCGGGCAGCACCCCCGCATGGGGTGCTGCCCGTCGCGTTGAAGGGACCACGTTGTGCACCCCGAAACCCCGTACGAGATCACCACCCTGACCGGCCACCCGCAGCCGATACCGCGCCCGGTGATGCTGCCGGACGAGATCCCCCCGGGCGTCGGCTGGGTCACTCTGCCCGGCGGCGTACGGACCCTGGCCTACACCCAGCCCACGCCCCAGGCCCCGCAGCCGACTGCCGCGCGACCGGTTCCGACGTGGGCCAAGACCACCGCCCTCCTCGCACCCACGATCGGCGGCGGGATCGCCGCCGCCGGTATCGGGCTCTCCTACGCAGCCCCGGGACTGATCGCCATGAGCCACGCCCTGTGGGCCACCATCGCCCTCATCGCCGCCGGCGCCATCGCCCTCCCCGTCCTCCTCGGCGCCTGCCGCCGAGGAGCCCAGGCCGGTCCGGCACAGATCACGCAGAACATCACCGCCACCGGCCTGTTCGGCCGCGCGAGCGGCACCATCAACCACCGCTGACAGACGCCAAAGGCGGCCCCCGTCTCGCCAAAGTCCGGGGCCGCCTTTGTCTCCAGTCCTGAACAGGCCTGTTGGAGGTCTCCCAGCATGACTCAACCCACCCCGATCAGGCGAGTACGCGCGCGTCGCCCCCGCTTGCTGGACCTGTTCTGCTGCCAGGGCGGCGCCGCCAAGGGTTATGCCGATGCCGGGTTCGACGTGACCGGCGTCGACAAGGACCTGCAGCCGCGCTACCCGTTCCGGTTCGTGCAGGCCGACGCGATCGCGTTCGTGCTCAAGCACGGGGCCGCGTTCGACTTCATCCACGCCTCGCCACCGTGCCAGCACGACAGCGAGTGCCAGCGCATCCAGTCCAACGACCACCCCGACCTCATCGGCCCGACCCGCACGTCGCTGGAGACGACCGGGCGCCCGTGGGTGCTGGAGAACGTGCGCGGCGCCGTCCCCAAGCTGCACGACCCGGTGATGCTGTGCGGGCAGATGTTCCACCTGGCCAACTACCGCCACCGCTACTTCGAAACCGGCGGCGGCTTCCGGCTCGCGCAGCCCTGCCACCCGGCCCACCTGGTGCCGCAGGCAAAGATGGGGCGCCCCGTCCCGCCCGGGCACTACGGGCAGTTCGTCGGCAACTTCTCCGGCGTCCCCCTCGCCCGCCGGGTGCTGGGAGTGCCGTGGATGAACCGTGACGGCATCCGCGAATGCGTCCCCCCGGCCTACGCCGAGCACATCGGCCGCGCCGCCCTCGCGCAGCTCACCTCCGCGCTGGAGATGGCGGCATGAACAGCCCCGTGACCGCCGATCCGGCCTGCCTGCCCCTGCTCGCCTCTGCCCTGTCGCCCGCAGAACGCGGCTGGCCGGTCATCCCGCTGCATCCGCGCGCCAAGCGGCCCGCCGGCCACCCGGTGCGGGCCTGCCCCAGCAGCGGGCGCTGCGCGGGCGGACACCGCACCCCCGAGCAGCGCGCCACCACCAACCCCGACCTGATCCACGCCACCTGGACCACACGCCCGTACAACGTCGGGATCGCGACCGGTCCGGCCGGGCTGCTCGTCATCGACCTGGACCCGCTCAAGCCGGACGAACCAGAAGGAGCGCCTGACGGCGCGACTTCCTTTGCGGCGCTCTGCGAGCGCGCCGGGCACGCCGTCCCGGCTACCTACCGGGTGCGGACCGCCCGCGGAGGGGAGCACCTGTACTTCACCGCGCCCGCCGGGGTGCGGCTGAAGTGCACCGTGAACCGGCTCGGGCCGCACATCGACACCCGCGCCTGGGGCGGATACGTCGTCGCCCCCGGCAGCACCACCTCCGACGGGACATACGAGGTGACCGACGACGCCCCGGCCGCGCCGCTTCCCGCATGGCTGGCCGCGCTGCTCACCGAACCCGCCAAGCCCGCCAAGGTCGCCCCGGCGCCGCTCCGGGACGCCACGCGGGCCGCCCGCGTGGCGCTGGAACGCGAGTGCGCGGTCATCGCCGCAGCCAGCGAAGGCGGGCCGCACGGGCGCAACAACACCCTGCACCGAAGCGCCTGCAAGATCGCCCGGTTCGTCGCGTGGGGCGACCTCCCACGCGAGGTGGCGGAGCAGGCAATCCAGGGGGCGGGGGAGTCGACCGGACTGCCGCCGACCGAGTGCCGCACGACCATCCGCAGCGCCATGGACTGGGTTATCGCTCACGCCACACCCCGGGAGGCGACATGACGACGCCCACTCCCCCCGCCCTGGATTGCCCCACCAGCAGCCCGAACGGCCCGCACGCCGCCCCGCAGCCTGTGGAGGCGGGCCGTGGGCGAGCCGCAAGGCGCCGCCCGTAAGGGCGCCGTCACTGCTCTTCGCACGAACCGGTCCCCGGCACGGGCGAGTACCGACCCGACACCGGACGCCCCTGGCATCCGGATCTTCGCCCCGCCGGTCTACCGCCACCACTACGACGGCGCCCGCTGGTCCACCCGGCCTAGGCGCCCTGCCCACCGCCGCTTACGCCTGCCGCTGTGGCCTGACCGGCACCGTTACCGGGCCCGACGCTGTCGCCGTCCTGGTCGCCGAGTACGACGCCCACCGATCCGCCTGCACCGGGACACCCGCCCCGCTCACCGAAGGGAGGCACGCCGCATGACTGCCATCGACGGCGCCGCACTGCTCAACGAGGTGGAAGCCTTCCACCGCAGGTTCAACGTCTTCCCCCGCGAAGCCGCGTACGTCGCCGTGGCCCTGTGGGACGCGCACGCTCACCTGCTCGACGCGTTCGACTCCACCCCGCGCCTGGCCTTCCTGTCCCCCGAACCGGGGTCGGGCAAGTCGCGGGCCCTGGAGGTGGTCGAGACCCTGGTGCCCCGCCCGATGCTCGCCGTGAACGCCCGCGCTGCCGCGCTGTTCCGTTCCGTCTCCGACCCCGCCGGCAGGCCCACGATCCTGTTCGATGAAATCGACACGGTCTTTGGCCCCAAGGCGGGGGACAACGAGGAGCTTCGGGGCTTCCTGAACGCCGGTCACCGCCGCTCCGGGGTCACCTACCGGTGCATCGGGGACGGCGGTCACCAGACCGTGGTGGAGTTCCCCTCCTACACCGCCGTCGCGGTCGGCGGACTCGGAGGCCTGCCCGACACCATCACCACCCGCTCCGTCATCATCCGCATGCGCCGCCGCGCCAGGAACGAGAAGGTCGAGCCGTTCCGGGCCCGCCTGCACGAGGCGGAGGGCAACGCGCTGCGCGACCGGCTCGCGCAGTGGGCCGACCAGGTCCGCGACGACGTCGCCGGCCGGTGGCCCGAGATGCCCGAAGGCGTCACCGACCGGCCTGCCGACGTATGGGAACCGCTGCTGGCCGTCGCCGACGCCGCCGGAGGCACCTGGCCCGAGCGAGCCCGCAAGGCGTGCGTGGAGCTGGTCAACGCGGCCAGGGCAAGCGACAAGGGCAGCCTCGGCATCCGCCTCCTGACCGACCTCCGGGACCACGTCATGACGGGCATCGACCGTCTGCCGACCGTCGCCATTCTCGACCGGTTGTGCGCGCTTGACGAAGCACCGTGGGTGGACATGAACGGCCGACCGCTCGACTCCCGGACCCTGGCCAAGATGCTCGGCGAGTACATGACCAGCGAAGACGCCCCGATCAAGGCCCGCAACATCAAGACCGCCGGGACCGTGCTGAAGGGCTACTACGCCACCGATCTCCACGACGCCTGGCAGCGGTACTGCCCTCCACCCCCCTCCAGGGCCGCTACCTCCGCTACCTCCGCTACCCCGCAGGTCAGCGAGCCGGAAACGGTAGCGGAGGGGCTGTTCCCGTCCGCTACCTGAGCGCTACCCGCTACCGGACCCGCGCCCGTCCAGGCCGGGGCCGGTAGCGGATCCATCCGCTACCGCTACCCCTATCCGCTACCTCGATCATGCCCCTGACCAGGGCGGTAGCGGAGGTAGCGGAGGTAGCGGACCTGACAGGAAGGGGCCAACGGCCCCGGGCCACTTCACCGAGGAGTGCACCGCCATGGCTCGCCCGCAGATGCTCAAGCTTCCCGAAGTCCTGTCCGAACTCGGCATGAGCCGAGCCGCCTTCTACCGCATGCGTGCCCGCGGCCAGGGCCCGCGCCTCATCAAGCTGCCGAACGGGCAGCTCCGCGTCCGGGCGACGGACCTGGACACCTGGCTCTCCGCCCGCGAGGAAGCCGCCGCCTGATCTGCCCCAGCCAGCGGGTGCCCGCCACACGGCGGGCACCCTCTCCCATTGGAGAGACATGCTCAGCTATGACGTTGTCATCTGGTCCATCCGGCAACGCGCCGGCCGCCCGAAGCCGTGGGAGCTGCGCTGGCGCGTCGGCTCCCAGCCGCACTCGAAGAGCTACGCCCTCAAACCGCAGGCGGACGGACGCCGCTCCCAGCTCATGTCGGCGCTGCGGGAAGGTCAGCAGTTCGACGAGGAGACCGGCCTCCCGGCGAAGGAACTCGCCGCGCTCGCCATGCCCACGTGGTACGAGCACGCAAAGGCGTACGCGCTGATGAAGTGGCCGGGAGCGGCGGCGAAGCATCGAGCAAGCATCGCTGAGTCCCTCGCGGTGGTCACTCCTGTTTTGGTCACCGCGAAGACCCTGGTGGCTAATTCGGCGGCTGGTCAGGCTGCGAGAGTGAGGTTGAGCCGGGCGAGGTGGCTGGTGCGGGTTCGGTCGAGTGGATGACCGTTCCACCAGGCGTTGAGGCGGATCAGGTTGATGGC
>NZ_JBWKJV010000105.1:0-7466 GCF_056432045.1 Streptomyces sp. NPDC045701
CACTCTCCGCCGCCCTCATCATCGCCCAGTCCCTCTGGCGCCGCACCCACCAGACCCGCGCCCGCCAAAGCCATCACGCCACCCGCGACCGCAGAGACCGCAACCGCGACTCACGGCTGTAGTACCTGGCGGCAGCCGGACAGACCCGCGGCAGTCTCACCGGCGCAATCATGCACACCGACCACGGCGCCCAGTACACCAGCCGGGCCTTCGCCGACGCTTGCCGCAAAGCCGGCGTCCGCCAGTGAACGAGCACCGCCGGCAGCTTCAGCGGACAACGCGCTCGCCGGGTCACTCAACACGGCCTTCAAATGCGAAACGCTCCAGGGCCGAAAAAACTGGTCCAACAAGCGCGAGGCTCGTCTCGACGCCTACCGCTGGCTGCACCGCTACAACACCCGCCGCCGTCACTCCCGGCCCGGACAACGCAGCCGAACGCCCCCGAAATAGCGCTCGAGGAACCATCAACCACGCCAGACCCAAGCCGCAAAAACCGTGTCCAGGATTCAGGGACAAGGCTTGACCGCCGTCTGCACTCCACTCTGGGCATGATCAGCCCCGCCGAGTACGCCGCAGCACTACGCTGACACACAAGCTGGGGCCGACTGATCACCGGCCAGCACACCACCGGCAGGAAAGCCGGAACGGTTCACCACTCGAGTTTCTGAGCAAGTGAGCATACACCAAGTCGCCGTGAGCCACATCGGGCTATCACAGGCGCTGCGAGTTAAGCTGGCCATGGTTGGCAAAAAACGCCAGTGGAGGCTGATCATGGACGTTGCCTCATGGTTGCGGCAGATGGGCCTGCAAGCCTATGCAGAGGTTTTCACTCGCAACGAAATCGACGAAGAAATCTTGCCCAGTTTGACCTCCTCGGACCTGATGGAGCTCGGGGTCACGCCTCTGGGGCATCGACGGAAAATACTCAAGGCAGCAGCGCAGCTGCAGATGTCGCAACCTCGGGAGGCAGAGCGTAGACAACTCAGTGTGGTGTTCTGCGATCTCGTAGGTTCTACCGCCCTCTCTACTGCCTTGGACCCCGAAGACCTGAGGGACGTCATCGGGATGTATCAAAGGGAAGCTGCGGAGGTCATCAGCAGTTTCGGCGGGTATGTAGCTAAGTACCTTGGCGACGGCATCCTTGCCTATTTTGGGTACCCGACTACTCACGAGGACGAAGCTCACCGAGCTGTCCTGGCGGCGCTCCGGGTTATTGCAAGAGTGCGCGAGCTGAGACCCCGCGCGAACTTGACTCTCGACGCCCGAGTCGGTATTGCGACGGGACTTTCCGTGGTGGGCGATCTCATTGGGGAAGGCGCGGCCCAGGAAGAGTCCGTCGTGGGAGAAACGCCTAATCTCGCAGCCCGCCTGCAGGCCTTGGCCGAGCCCGGCAGTGTAGTTATAAGCGAGGGGACCCATCGACTCCTTGGGGGCCTCTTCGATGTGAAGGACATGGGACTCTGCTCCCTCAAAGGTTTCGACGAGCCGGTCCGTGCCTGGGCAGTGTTGCGAGAAGCTGCGACTCCAGCGCGATTTGAAGCACTTCATCCTGGTGAAATCGGGCCATTGCTCGGACGTGACCACGAGGTGGAACTTCTTTTGAGCCGCTGGGGACAGGCAAAGAAAGGTAAGGGACAAGTCATACTTCTTTCGGGGGAACCTGGCATCGGTAAATCGCGCACTGTGCGAGGCCTCCGGGAGCAGCTCACCGGCGAACCGCACCGAGTCCTTACCCACTACTGTTCCCTCTATCAAGCGAACACAGCCTTTTACCCCGTGATCGCCCTGCTGGAGCACGTGTCGAAGCTGGACAAGAATGCGTCGAGTGAGCACCAATTAGCTGCAGTGAAATCGGTCATCGTGGAGTCGTCCATTGAAGACGTCGAAGAAGCGCTGCCTCTGCTGGCTGAACTACTGTCCATCCCCCATGAGCCTACTCCACTAATTACAGGCCTAAGTTCCCAACGCCGTAATCAGCGCACCCTTGAAGTCCTGGCGGATCAACTTGCCGGGCTAGCTAATAAGACACCGGTTCTTAGTGTCTACGAAGATGTACAATGGGCGGACCCGTCAACTCTTAAACTAATAGGAATGCTCATCGACCGGGTGCAGCACCTGCCTGTCATGCTGGTCGTCAACTACCGCCCAGAATTCACTCCGCCATGGAGCACTAATGCGCACGTTACGACCCTTGCGTTGGACCGCCTCCCTCAACGGAATGGTATTTCTCTCATTGAGCACCTTACCCAGGGCGTGACGCTTCCCTCTCGAATTGTCGAGGAAATCCTCGACAGGAGCGATGGAGTCCCCCTCTTCATCGAGGAGCTTACCAAAAATGTTCTGGAGTCCGAGGTGGTAGAGGCGGGCCGCGATAGATCGGTGCGCTTCGCTACAATCCCCTCCACCCTGCACGACTCCCTTATGGCTCGACTCGACCGTCTTTCGCCAGTGAAGGACGTTGCCCAGATCGCCTCAGTCGTTGGCAGAGCTTTTACATCAGATTTGCTCTCCTCTGTATCCGGAAAACCAACTTTTCAGGTTGAGGAAAGCCTGGACCAACTTGTGGGGGCCGGCCTGGTATTTCGCAAAGGTGGAGGAGTGTACACCTTTAAGCACGCGCTCGTGCAGGATGCAGCGTACGAGTCCATGCTGAAGAGCAAGAGGCGTCACCTGCACGCTAGAGTCGCCGAAGTGTTGAACGGTGGCCGGGACGCAGCGGTGTCATCACCGGAGCTCATTGCCGAACACTACTCTCGAGCTGAATTGCACAGGGAGGCGGCGCGCCAGTGGCTTGAAGCAGGCAAACGAGCCAAGTCGGCGTATTTGAATCTAGAGGCAGGGTCTCATCTTCGTCGATGTCTCGACGAGGTGAAATTGTGTGGCATGGAAGGTGGCGGGGACGAGGATATCAATGTAGAAACCGACGCGCTGGTTCTGCTCGGCGACTTGACCGGCTTGGCCGGCGATTTGGTCGAGGCCAACAGATACTACGAGACGGCCAGACAGGGCTCCGTTTCAGAGGGGCGCAAGAAGGCCATTAGAAAGAAGTTGCATCAGGAGGAAATTGCCTTTCGAGACGGTGCCAGGATCACTTTTTACAGCCATGGGGATGGCGACAAGACAATCCTTCTTGTGAATCCCCTAGTCTATGGGCTTGCGCTTTTTCAGCCTCTCCTTGAGCGCTTGTGTGACAGGTTTCGAGTCATTACCGTAGATTGCCGAGGAACGGGAAAATCGGATGCCCTAGTGCGACCGTTCGGGTTTGCCGAACATACCAAGGACCTTGCACAGGTCCTGGAAACATCCGCAAGTTACCCAGTCATCGGCGTGGGTTTGTCGCGAGGTAGTAATCTGCTGATTCGTCTCGCTGCTACCCAGCCGAAATACGTAAGTAAATTGATTACCGTAGGGTGCTCATTTGTAGAAGGAGGGCTCGACTCGCTCGCTACGTATTCTGACTACTGGGTGGAAGCGCCTAAGGCGCTCAGGCGAGGAGATATGCGCGCTCTGCTTGAGCTCCTCGGCACGTTTATGTACAGTGAACCAGGAACCGAGGAACTCAAAAAGATTCTTATAGACGGGATGACGAGACTTCCCCGCGATACGATCTTGAGCTTCTATGATGAGGACCCCGACGAAGATGTCTCCTCTCTATTGAGTGATGTGGTGGTACCCACTTTGGTGACGCATGGGACTGCGGACCAGCTGATTCCTTATCGGGCAGCAGAGTACCTGTCCCGCTCATTGCCAAACGCAAAAATATATGGCTTCGAAGGAAAGGGGCATTTGCCCATCTTCACGGCACCGGACGAATTTTGTCAGGTGTTGCAGGAATTCTCTACTTAAGAGCTCGTAACACGCTCATGATTCAGGATTATTGAGGGGCGTCCTATCAGATGAGGCTGCAGGCCAGGAAGACGAACGCGTCGCAGAGTTGAGGCATTTCCATCTCACGTTGAGCTGGCCAGATGCAGGGCAGGGGGTGCTTGATGAAAGTCGCGGTGATCATGTAGGTGGCCTGGTAAGAATAGAGTCTGTTGCAAAATGGACGAGGCCCTGCGCCGCGAGCTGGCGTCAGCGCGCAAGGAGATGCACAAGCTCGCCGCCGCGGGGGACATTCTCCGCAAGGCGGCGAAGTTTTCCGCACAGGAGATGACCTGGTGACCAACCGCTTCCAGTTCCTCGGGCCCCACCACCGCGCCTGAGGCTTGAAGCGCGGTTGTGTGCCGTGCTGGAGGCCGCCCGCTCCAGCTTCTGCAAGTGGCGGGCCAGCCGCCGGGCCCGCGGCGCGCATGAACAGGGCAGATGCCGCGCTCGCCGGGCGGATCAGGGCCGGCCGTCCACGCCGGGCAGGACGGCACCTGCGGCCGCCCGGGGACCACCCCCGCACTGAGCGGCGACGACGAGCGCGTGAACCACAAGCGCGCCGGCCGGGGCATGCGCAACCGGCATCGCCGGGCTGCGGCTGCGCAAGCGCCAGGCCACCACCGTCCCCGGACGCTCCGCCACACCGATGCCCGACCTGCCGGAGCGGGACTTCACCGCCAGCGCCCCGGACACGAAGTACGCCGGACGCCGGGGGCATCACCTGCCTGCCGGCGGGCGACGGCCACTTCCTGTATCTGGCGACCGTGACCGACTGCTTCTCCCGCCGCCTGGTGCGCTGGCCGGGCGCTCGGCCTCATGCGCACCTCGCTGGTAACCGGCACGCTCCGGGCAGCCGCCCAGGCCCGCGGCAGCCTGGCCGGCGCCGTCTTCCACAGCGATCACGCAGCCCAGTGCAGCCCCCGCGAATTGCGCTGGTGTCTGCGCCGGGCTGGGTGTCAGGCAGTCCACGGGCGCGGCCGGCACCAGCGCGAACAACGCCCCCGCCGGGTCATTCAGCAAGACGCGGAACGCTCCGTGGCGCCCGCCGCTTCGACGGGGCCCGCGCCTGCCGCCTGGCCGTCTTCCGCTGGACCACCCGCTGCAACACCCCCCGACGACCCCGGCGAACGGACAGCAGGCGCCGATAGCCTACGAACAGCAGTCAGCTACCCTGACGCTTGCCGCATAACGACACGAACAGGTGTCCGCTCCTCGGGGACAAGGCCCGAGGGCGAAGCGTGTTCGTCCGTGCTTCTGGCGCGCGAAGAGGTGCTTGCCCGGCTGACGCTCGTCAGGGTGCCCTCACGGGCCAGGTAGGCGCGCGCCGCCGCTACCCCCCGTCCCGCGCCGCCACCCGGCCGCCGCCGCCCCGCGGCGAGGCTGGCGGCCCGGCGAGCCGTGGCGCGCCCTCGCCCGGCCGACGTGGCGGCCCGACATACGCGCGGCGGTCATCTCCCGCACACGTCAGCCTCCACCGGAAGACCGTCAAGCACGCGGCGTTCACCGGGCAGTACCCGGTCGCGATCCTGTCCGACTGCGTCGTCTACGCGGCCGCCGGACCCTCGCCGCTGGACTTCCTGCTCTACCGGGACGGCAAGCCGCTTCCCGGCGGCTTCAAGCTCGGCATCAACCCCGGCCTGATCAAGCGCGAGGGCACTCAGGATGTCCTGTGGGGCGAAGAGGTCCGCGAGCGGGTTCAACACGCCGGAACTGAGCCTGGCCCGGTACGTCAAGGACGGCACCGTCACCGACGTCGACACGGAGAGTAGGAGTAGGCGATGAGCCTGTTCGGGGACGGCCTGGAGGCCGCGGTGCAGAAGGCGTTCACCCGCCCGGCGCCGAAGGCGGCCGACGCGCAGATGCGGTACCTGGTCAAGCAGATGAAGGGCCCCAAGGCGGTCGCGCAGATGCTGCGGATCTCCCACGAGCGGTACGTGAAGGACCAGATCAAGAAGCCGCGAAGCCGCGCCCCGACCTCGCCACGCGCCTGGAGCGCGGCGTGAAGAAGCGGTGGCAGCGGCAGATCAGGGCGAAGCCCGCAGAAGGCGGCCACCACCGGCGGCATCGTCGTCGACACCGGCCCGCATGGGCTATCCGCGCCGATCGGGTCGACGGATGAGGACCGTGTTGGCACCTGACCGTCGCCCTGCCCCCGCAGTACGCGGCCCGCCTCTTCGAGGCCCAGGAGGCGGGTGCCAGCGCCCAGAAGCTCCAGCAGATCATGGCCGAAGGGCTCAAGGAAGTGTACTTCCAGGACGGCGGCCGCCGTCCTGGAGCCTGGAGAAGGTCCGGTTCACGGACGTCCAGCACCTGGAGTTCGAGCTGTAAGCAGCTGCTCCCCGAACAAGCCCCGGACCGATGTGTGTGACTGAGCGCTTCAGGTTGCGGATGGGCGTGCGAGTCGGCGGCCTGAGTGCCCGGGACCTCCCTCATCATGTCCTTCGTGCTGTCCCGGCAGACGGCCTCGCTGTCACTTCCATACGAGCGATTCGGTTCGCGTATCCCAATCAGCAGTCGAGCCGTCGCGGAGTACTGGGCGGCCAATCCCTGCAAGCCACAACAGCGGCAAGATCATGACAGCCATACCCGATACCCCTGGGTGTCGCGATCTTACAAATGACCGCGACCAACCCAGAACCAAGGTATGGATCATGAACCGTCCTACCCCACGACAACCCGAAAGCTCAGTAATCGAGAAGGGAGAGTTTCGGACAATCTCAGGACTGAATGGATATGGGCGAGGTCAAAATTTGGCCGAAAGATACACGCTAGATTGGCGTGATATCTAATGCAAGATCACGATCTTGTCCCTGCAGATCGCCGCTGGCCTGTTCCGAATGAAGATCGGTATGCGAAATTGACCAGGCTGTCCAGAACTCATCCGTCGATTACATGCGCGACCCACAGGTTCGACAGACTCCTCGCATCCCCCGTGAGAACCTAGGCGGCGGGGCCTTCCAGCTACTGCGAAAGTGAGTTATCCTATGCGTCACCGTATCGCAGCCATCACTGCAACCACTCTCTTGGCCTTCGCTGGCGCTACCGGAGCGGCTCACGCTGCCCCCACGTCATATGCGCCTTCTGCGTTCACCCTTACCATCACCCACCACTTTAATGCGGACAACGATCGCTCCGTCACCTTGACCTGCGACCCTGCCGCCGGTACCCACCCCAGCCCCCAGGCAGCATGCGATGCCTTCGCCCTCACTAATGGCAACCCTCACGCCCTGCTCGCCAACCCCGCCCCCAACCGCATCTGCCCGATGCATGCTTCCCCCGTCACTGTCACCGCAAAGGGCAGCTGGGAGAACCGACGCGTTAGTTGGCAGCAAACGTTCTCGAACGACTGCCGCATGAACGCCGCCCTCGACGGAAACCTCGTGTTCAGTTTCTGAGTGCGCACGGCGTCCATCCCGCCCATCAATGGACCCGTGCGTACGGCGTGACGTAGTGAACACTCGCCCTGCCGCTGAGCTCGTTCCGACGCGCTCCAGTACTGCAATTACAGTTAGGGGGTGTGTCCGCGTTGTTTGTAGTGGCTGTTGCGGGCGCGTGTCTGGCTGAGTCTTCGCCAGAGTGACCAGTGCAGATGGTGGCGG
>NZ_JBWKJV010000106.1:0-7290 GCF_056432045.1 Streptomyces sp. NPDC045701
CAGCAGGCACCGATCGCCTACGAACAGCAGCCAGCTACCCAGACACTCGCCGCATAACGACACGAACAGGTGTCCACTCCTCGGGGGCAAGGCCCGGCAATCTTGTCAGGACGTGTGAGCTGGACGCGCCAGCATCCAGCGGTGATGGGTGGCTTCATCCCCCATCGCTGATCGCCAGGCGACTTTGGGCGCCTGGGCTACGAGCTCGTCGATCCACCAGAACCTTTCAGGAAGGCGTTTTCTGTCTCAAGCTCAGGGATACGCCGGCCCTGCTCTTTGAGCCGTGCCCGTTCGCTCACAGCCAGCCCGGTGCCGACTGGCTCATGGCTTTTCAGGTGCTGCTTCGCCCAGCCGCGGAGCATTCGGGATTAATGCCGAGTTCCCGGCCAACTTCGGTCACGTTTTGGGACTCAGCGCAAGCCGGACAGCTCCTCACGAAACCCCGGCGAATATTTCGTCAGCGGCGCCATTACTTCCGCCAGGCAGAGTGCGGTTCCGTCCGGTCTACAGATCGATAAGGGCCCAGCGCCGGCGGCCGCCGTCCTTCCTGTCGGTGTCGGTGCCGCACGACGACACCACCGCATGCGCGGCCACCCGGTGCAGCAGCGTCTCGTCGGCGGCGCCCTGCCCCGGCTGGTGGGACAGAACAAGGATCAGGGCCTGCTGGTCCTGGTCGGCGAGGTGGACGCTGATCCGGGCCCCGCCGTCCTCGAGTGCCGCCTCCACTAGCGCGGTGGTCAACGTGCCCACCTGGGTATTGGCAGGCAGCTGGTAGCCCCAGGCGTCCAGCTTCCCAAGGACCTGGCGGGCCGCTTTTGGGCCAGCGGACTTCGCGGCCCAGGGCTGGGCGTCGAGGGTCCAGTTCGCAGCGCGCCGGTTCACGATCCGCGCGCGGAGCCGGGGCCGCGCCGCTCCCGCGGTGCCTGGACCAGCCGGGTACGGCAGGACAAGCGTGTCCGGGCGAGGGGTCTCCACCGGTTTCCTTGGCGGCGGCGGGGTCTTCGGCGGGTAGTCCGGCCGGTGCGGGCCGTTCTCGGCGTTCAGCGGTGATGTCACAGCAGCCTCCCCGGGAGCCCGGCGCAGCCCCGCTAGGGGCCCGTCCGCTCATCGTAGGGGGACAGTGGTGTCGGCGTACGAACTCAGCTGGCTCTGGCAAGATTTTCCTAGCCGGAGATCATCTCGGTGACACGATCGGCCGGTCCGGATACCGGGCAGCCTATGCCTGTGTTCTGTTGAACTGGCGGGCCTGTTACCGCAGTTGGCTAATGTGCTGGTGGTCTCGGCCGATGTCTCCGATGCTGTCGTGACGGTCCGTGCCCGCACGAGAACCGGTGTTCCAGCGGGATGTACCGGATGCGCGAGCCAAGCACGTGGATTGTCCGGTGCCTCGCCGACCTCATACCGGGAGGTCGGCCTCTGCGCATCGACTTGCCGTACGCCGCCTGTACTGCGAAAACCCGACTTGCCCGAAAGTGACCTTCGCCGAGCAGGTGCCAGGGCTGACCGCCGCACACTGCAGTTGCAGCGCCTGGTGGAGCCGTCGGTGTGATCCTGGTCGGCCTGGGCGGCGCCCGGATGCTGCGTGTCCTGAACGTCACGGTCGCGCGGTGCACGGTTTCTGTCTCAGCTGATGCGGGTGCCACTTCCGCCTCTGGGACACCCCGGGTGCTGGGGGTGGACGACTTCGCGCTCTACGGCGACACCTACGGCACCCTCCTCGTCGACGCCACCACCCGACTCCCGCTCACCCCCTGGGAAGGACATGACGCCGAACAGCTCGGACGCTGGCTTCGTGAACACCCGGGCGTCGGGGTGGCCTGCCGCGACGGCTCCCTCACCTACCGACAGGGCTCACCGCTGGCGCCCCGGAAACAGTGCAGCTCAGCGACCGCTTTCACCTGGCAGGGCCTTTCACACCGAGTTCAGGACATCGCCCTGCCCACCGCGGCTGCCTGCCCGCAGCCCTGCCATCGGTCAGCGAGGATGATCGCCCGCCGGCCGGGAAGACCACCGGGAACGCCGCGGCGGGCAGCGCCGGACCCCCAGAGTCTGTTCGCGGCGGTCCAAGCCCTAACCCGCACCGGCCGGAGCCACAGCTCCGTGGCCGCGAGCCCGGCCTGGACCGCCGCACCGTTGGCAAGTACGCCCGCGCTCACCCGCGAAGATCCCGCACGAGGATGGCCGTCGCACCCCTACGACGGGGCCTGCCCGTGGACGCGCCTCGCGAGCGACCGCCTTCCCCGCGTGAAGCCACCCGCTGGATCACCACCCATCCGGCCCGCCGCAGCCTGCACATCAACGGCCGGCTGCCCCCGGCTCCTCGATCATCGCCCTGAGCTCAGAACCGCCCACGACTTGGTCCGCCGGTTCGCCGGCATGCTCGAAAACCGCGACGCCACACTCCTCCCCGGCTGGCTCGACGACCTCGCGAGAGCGGACTGCCCCCTCTCGTCGGCCTCGCCGGAGCAAAAAAACCGGCAGGCTCTCGGCATGAGACGGAAGGCAGACTGCACGACTTAAAGATCTCGTTACCACGGCCTGCTGTAACACTGAGCCCTTCAACTGACCCGGGGGTGACGCCTCACAAAGGTCTGCGCAGGTCAGGAGGTGCTGCGCGCGTGGCCCAGCGCTCAAGCTGACCCCGGGTATTCACGCTGCGGCGGCCTGGAAGAAGTCGTTCGGGTTTCATCCGCTGGCCGCGTGGTGTGCGGACACCGGCGAGTGTCTGGCGGTGCTGCGAACACGGGGGCCGGCCACGTCCGGGTGCTGCGCGAGGCGCTCGCCCAGGTCCCCGGAGCCCCGACGGCGAAGGTCCTGGTGCGGGCCGGCGGCGCGGGCGCCACCCATGGCCTGCACGAACACCTGCGGGATCTGAACACCATGCGGCGCACGGTCCGCTTCACCACCGGCTGGACCATCACCGGCGAGGACGAGAAGGCCATCGCCCGTGTGCCTGAGGCAGCGTGTCAGACCTCGCTCAAGCAGGACGGCAGCCCCCAGGAAGGCTGCTTCGTGGCCGGGTTGGGCTGAACCGCCGGGAGGGCTGGCTCAAGGGGATGCGACTGACCGTCCGCCGGGTCAGGCCGTCCGGCCGGCAGATGAAGGACCTCACCGCGTTCGGGAAGAAGACCGGCTGGAAGTACTCGGTCACCGCCACCAGCATCAACAAAATGACCCGCATCCCCGGCTCCCACCAGATCCAGTGGCTCGACGCCTGCACCGCCACCACGCCGTCGTCGAGGACCACGTGCGAACGAACAAAACAATGGGGCTGCACAACCTGCCCGCCAAGTCCTGGACGATCAACAGCGCATGGATGCTGACCGCGAACCTCGCCGCCGGCCTGGACGCCTGGCTGAGACTGCTCACTCTCCACGATCAAGACGACCTGGCCGACGCCGAGCCCGACACCCATGCGCTTGCGCCTCTGCCACCTCCCGGCCCGCCTCGCGAAGCACGCCCGCCGCCACTGGCTGCGGACCGAACGCTCCTGGCCCTGGGCCGACGCGTTCGTCCTGGCCTGGCAGAGGCTCTACGCCCTTCCGGCAGTCACCTGACCACCGGCTCACGCCCCGGCGAGGACCAGGAAGGAGAACAACCCGCAACACTCCGGGCCCGTGGAACCCGGCGCCCCGCAGCGCCACGCGAAGACCCCGCCCGACACCCACGGGAACAAAACGGGGTGAACCCACCACCTCACGAAGCAGCGATCACCACTGAAGGATCGAGGCTGAAAAGGCTCACTCTTTACAGCAGTGAGGGAACGGTAAGAACAGGACATGTCGCGTGGGACAGACAGAAGTGACTTACCGAACGCCGGGGAAACAAGAGACGGCGGGATGCCGGAGCGCCGATTACCAACAGGTCGTCCTCTCGATTGGCGGTCCGGGTGAGCACTGGGCCAGCCGGTCCGAGAGGAGTCGCCATACTGAGCCGTACAGTCAGGTCTGGCGCCGACGCTGTGAGGAGGGCGCTCAGGCGACGCTGTGCTTGCTCCCGTTCTGTTGCGAGCGACTCCGGAACATGAACTGCGGCTTGCCATGCGAGTACGGCTAGCACCTCCGCCTCTCTGTGCAGTGCTTCCTTTAGTGCCAAGTGAAATGCTGCAAGGCTGCTCCGAGAACCGTTCAAACCGACAATGATGCGCTGGTAACGCCTTTGCATGGCATCTCTCCGGCTGTTGCTCACACGTGCAGGAGGTGCAGTCAGCGCCTCCACTGCTGATTCAATTTTCCACCTGAGTGCTCCGGATCCTCCAATCCACGTCTGGCGGGTCAACTTATTGCCAGGGTCGGCAGAGGCAGTGTGCGGACGGTCACCGCCGGCAAGCGCCCGGCTTCCTGTGCATCCGGCGATCAGGACCCCACATGCCGCACAGAATATTCCCAGCTCCCTCAAGATCCTTCAATCAGGACATTAGGGGCGAGGGGCGTACACGAAGAATGAATTAGATGCTTGCCCTGTCCAATTGGACGTTGTCTTTTTGTTTGTGTACGCATAATTGCCACCAGAGCCGGAGTCTCCGACGAATGAATAAGATCCACCCTTATCATCCGTGTAATCCAGCGCCACTGACTGTCCGCCATTGTCTGGCGATCCACCATTGGAAGAGCCGAGGATGAAAGTACCTCGAGAATGAGGTCCAATATGCATGGCATTCGCTACGTCGTAGCCCAGGTCAGTACGTCCTTCCTCGGTAATCCGGACGTTCGTCAGGGTGAGTGTGTTATCCGTCAGATTCATGATCCGGAAAACCGTCGGCAGGTATCCGTCATCAAAGGGGTCATGATTCATGGGCTCGATAGCGGCGGCAGGAGAAAGTTGGCGCTGATTTTCAGTGGCCTGGGCCATGTTTGGGCCGGAAAGTCCTCCAATGGCAAATGCAATACCGATCACGGCAGTAAGGGTTTTAATTTTTCTGGTGATCACAATGACTCCTGTTGGTAAGGAGGTGAAATATGGGGACTTAATCCAGCGGAATACGCAAGAGGAAGCTTTCGTGAAGAGCAGCGTTACCTCCACGTAACTGGCATAACCAGCCGGTAGCCATCGTGAAGCAGGACAGTCCCGCGGGTGAAGCGGACCAGCCGATCAGCTGACTCGCGCCCCCAACGGCCGGTGGGCCGAGAAGGACCTGCTCTCCATCGTCACCTGCCAGGTCGGCCTCGAGACCGTCGAGCCTGCACGGGCCACCGAAGAGCACAGCCTTCAGCCGGGCACCTCCGCTGGTCCAGCTTCGGCCTCGCCGACAATAAGGAAGAGCACTGATGGCCACCCCGGTCCGCACCATCACCGGCGCCCATGGCGATCCGCTGGCCGAGGCCATCGAGCTCACCAAGCGGCTCAAACTCCCGCACATCCGCCGGGCATCGACCGACCTGATCCCCGCCGCGAAGGCACAGAGGTGGGACGTGGCCGGGGTCGTCCGCGTTCTGCTGGCCGAGGAAGCCGTCGGCCGGGACGCCCGCAAACCTGCGGACCCGCCGCAAGCGGGCCGGGTTCCCCGCCGGGAAGACGTTTGGCGACTGGGACGGGACCGCCTCCTCCACATCCCGGCAGGTCCAGGATTCCCTCAAGACTCTCGAGTGGGTGTCGCGGAAGGAGAACCTCTGCATCTGCGGGCCGTCGGGGACCGGGAAGTCGCACTTCACCGAAGCGCTGGGGCAGACCGCGGTTGAGGCCGGGATGACGGTCGCCTGGTTCACCATCGAGGAGCTCGGAGCCCTCGCCCGCCACACCGGGCTGACGACTCTCTCGCCAGAATGTCCCGACTGATCCGCACCGGCCTGATCATCGTCGATGACATCGGGCTCCTGCCCGTCAGCCCGGACGCGGCCGAGGGCTTCTACCGCCTGGTCGATGCCGCCTGCGAACGACGGTCGCTGGCCGTCTCGAGCAACCTCCACCCGTCCGGATTCGACGAGATCATGCCCAAGACCCTGGCCACGGCCACGGTTGACCGGCTCCTCCACCACGCTCACGCCGTAGTCGCCCAGGGTGACAGCTTCCGGCTCACCCAGGCCACCTCCGGCCAGGGCCAGGGAGTGATGCCCTTGCGCTGACCAACCCGATCAGCGGTGGGGAGATATCTGGCCGCCGTTGGGGAACGAACGCACTGGCCGTTGACAGTGAGCATGGACAAGAAGAAGCCGCGTCCTCGCCGCTCGTTCACGCCGCATTTCAAGGCCGGGCCGGGATTGAGGATGTCGACGTCCTCCCGCAGCCTGCGGTTCTCCCGCCGCAGAAGCCGCCAGCTCCTCTCGTTCCCTGCTGGTCAGGCCGTTGCGTTCGCCCGCGTCGATCTGGGCCTGTCGGACCCAGTCCCGCACTGCGGTCTCCGGCAGGTCGAATCCTTGGCGGCCTGCCCGACCGAACGATCTCCACGCCAGCACAATTCGAACGATCTCAGCCTTGACTTTGGCGTGAACGAGCGGCGAGGACGCGGCTTCTTCTTTCCCCATGCTCTCCATGATGAACATCATCCTTGCGGGGCCGAAACCCCTGATCTCAGATGTCCGTCGAGGCGATGCAAGCGGCAGAAAATGCTCCGCTCGGCAGGGTCGGCTCGACCATCGTCCGCAACTCGGTGGAGCGGCGGCCGCCAGGACACCCCCAGGCCAGACTCCCCGGCACTACTGACTTCAGCGCTATGGGGTGACGGTTAGTGTTAGTACTGCAATCACAGTTAGGGGGTGTGTCCGCGTTGTTTGTAGTGACCGTTGCGGGCGCGTGTCTGGCTGAGTCTTCGCCAGAGTGACCAGTGTCAATGCTCCCGCAGAATTGAGCACGTTCTGCTCCTTGGGTTCTAACGCTTGTCGCAACACTCCTTGATCATGATGGGTGTGTTGATGGCGAGGCGGGGACGTAAGCGCAGGCTCGGTGTCGAGGCGGAGTACTGGCGACTGTTGCAGGCCGGGATGGGCACGGTCGACGCGTGCAGGCAGCTTGGGATAGGCAGGAAGACCGGCTATCGGTGGCGATCGGAGAATGGAGGGCTGCCGCCGGACAGGTTGCCCGAGTCGTCCCGGTCGGGCCGGTACCTGTCGCTGCTGGAACGCAAGAGGATAGCGACGCTGCGCGAGCGCGGCCTGGGCGTAAGGGAGATCGCCGAACGGTTGGGCAGGGCCCCGTCGACCGTCAGCCGCGAACTGGAGCGCAACACCCTGGCCCGCGGTCAGCACGCGTACGACGCCGGCCTGGCCCATCACCGCGCCCGGGAACGCGTCAAGCGGGCCCGCCCGGCGGAACTCAGACTCGATGCGGAACTCCGGGACGAGGTCCAGGCCAGGC
>NZ_JBWKJV010000107.1:0-7200 GCF_056432045.1 Streptomyces sp. NPDC045701
GCCGGAACCGTGCCCGCCTTGCGCTCGAACTTCAGGTCTTTGAGCGGGTAGCGCTTCAGGCCGGTCGCCGTTGCCTCGTCGGCTTCGAACATGCCTCCGGAGGCGGGGAAGACCCGCACCCCGCCCTCCGTCTCCACAAACGACACTCCCAGGCTCATCCCCGCACCCAGGCCGTGCCGGTCCACCCCCGCCGCCGCCAGCTGCTGGTCATACGACAAAGAAACCGACGCCTCCAGACCCCCACGCCCGCCGAGGGCCACCAGCGGCAGACTCATCCGCCACAGACCCGTCCGCTCATCCACCATCCCCGCAGCAGCATCACCCAGCGGCACCGAACCCGACACAGGCGCCGGCACCCCGCCCGGCGTATCGGCAGCCACCGCCGACACCACCGGCACCGCCGCCACCCCCATCACCACAGCCGTCACCAAAGCCACCCGGCGCAGACCGCCCCGGAACCCCGGGCTGGCGGGCCTGGCCTGCGCAGTCAGAGCTGTGGCAGGACCGTGCCCCGCAGCGGTGGCAGAACGTGGCATGGAAGCCCCCAGAAAAAGGCGAAACTGTCGGGACATACGCCTCGAGCCAACCCCGTCCCGGCAGGCCGCCACTCCCCCGAAGGGACTGTAAGAAGAACGGTGTAAATTCGATCATGGAAGAGTGCACCTGTGACCAGCGTGAACACAGCTTGTTCCTTAACATCGATCTTGATCGCGTTCGATCAGTGCTCCGGGTCGTTTGACGGTTTTGCCCACGTCGTAGCGGGTGGCGGGATACCGGTTCTTCGGGCCGGGCGGCCGTCCGGGCCCGGGCCGTGACGGTTTGGGTGTACGGGCTGGACTGCCCGGGTGGGGCCGGATGTTTCTGAACCCGCGGCGGACGCGAGGGGGGTCAGCGTGCCTGTGCGGGTCGGCTTCTCCCAGGGCATGCGCTGGTCGCCGGCCAGGGGCGGCGCGAGGCGGAGCTGGGTGTGCGCGGCGATGATCAGCCAGGTCCAGCGGTCTGCCGCCTGCGGTTCGCGCAGCCGGGGGCGGGTCCAGCCGAGATCTTGCTTGAAGCAGCGGAAAGTGTGCTCAAGATCGAAGCAGCGGAGGTAGCAGGACCAGATGAAGTCGATGTCCGTGCTGGTGGCGCCGGTCTTGGAGGACCACAGCCAGATCGGTGGCGCGTCCCGGTCGCCGGGCAGTTGTTCGGCTTTCAGTCGGATCACGGCGCCTTCGGCCAGCGGGAGTTCACCGTCGTGGTCGACAGGAAGAGCGGTGGGTGAGCCTGGGGTGGAGCCGGTCCCACGCTCGGGCTTCGGCCCTGCCGTAGCGGGGTGTGTCGTTCACCGTGACCTCCGCCGGGTCGGGCCAGGTCTCGGGCTTGGCGAGGCGGAGTACGGTCCGGGCTTGGGCGGCCGGCCGCCCTTCGGGTGGTGGACGCGAGGCGGCTTCGGCAGCCGGAGCACACGGTCCGAGCGCAGCCCGACCAGTTAGGCCGGCAGGTCCCGCAGCAGCCATGCCAGGCGCATGACGTCGGAGCCGGCGTCCATCACGACCAGGACGTCCCGGTCGCCCGCCTGCACTGGCCTGCGCGGACCAGGCGTTCGACCACATCGCGCAGCTGGATGGCGGTGACGGCTGCGGCATCGCCGGCGGGGCCCAGGCGGACAGCATCCAGGACAGCGGTCCATGAGGTGTGGTCCGCGGTCAGCGCGGCGACCAAGGAGTACGGCCAGCCGGGATGATCTGCGCGGCCGCGCGGGAGCGGCCGTGGACGTGGCAAAAGAGCCGCTCCGGCGAGCATGCGGCGTCCGGCCGCAGCCACGACCGACACGTCCACGGTCAGCACGAGCCGGCCCCGGATACGGGGCAGCGGCACCGGACCAGCAGGTCACGCAGGGATTCAGTGTCGAGTCGGCCACGGTTGAGCGCGGCGTAGAGGGAGCCGTACCGAGGCGAGGTTGGCGAGGCTGCGCGCTTGACGTGGGCCCAGAGCCGTTCCACGGGGTTCAGGCCGGGCGCGTACGCGGGCAGGATGCAGACGGTCAGCCAGTCGCGGGCGCCGGTCAGCGCGCGCATCGTGTGGGAGACGTGGGTGTTCAGGCGGTCCCAGACCAGCACGATCGGTGCGCTGACCAGGTGGTGGATGCCGTCGGTCAGGCCGAGTAGTCATGCCCGGACAGGCTGCGGCGCTCGTCCTTGCGTCCGGTGTGGCGCCGGATGCGGTGGCACAGTCTGGTCCGGGAGCCGGGCCGCACCGCGATCAGTCCGGCGACGCAGAGTGCGGCGAGTTGGCGCCCCATGGCGTCCTCGACGGCCCGCGGCTGGCGCGCGTAGTCACCCCGGAAGACCTTCCGGAGGCGCTGAGTTTCGGCTTCGGTCCCGCGGATGCGGCCGGCGCGACGCACGCGGCCTGGAGCTGCGGGATGGAGAGCTTCGCCGCGCGGGCCGGGGTCGGTGCCGCTGCCAGAACGGCGTGCCGCCGGGCCGGGCAAGGCCTTGGGGGGCCAAGTGGAGATCCGGAGGTGAAACTTACCTCCTCCGATAGTGCCGCTGATCAGCCGGTTGCCGGCTTGACACGGCTGCAGAATGATGAATGCGATGGCTTCGAGCGAAGGAAACTGTTATGAATAAGGCCAGGCTCGCGGCGTTTTCCAGCGTAATTGGCTGTATTGGATTATTTACCGCCCCGGCACACGCGCATGCGTCTGCGGTCGCGCCCTACGCCACCTCTTCTTCTGTTTCCGCTGGCAGCATATATTGCATACATAACCACACTGATGTCACACTCGAGCGCCAGAACGTTAGATTCCTTGACGGCCACCCCCGGGTTATAGAAAATTGGATCAACCTGAAAATGCTTGTGCCGCGGCAAAAGACCTGCTTCAAGATTCTATTCGCCGGAGCCAATTCAGATCAGACGGCCCTTGATTATTCCGACAAGAAAGGGGGCAGGTACTCGTTTGTTGCGGATTTCGATTACCGGGCCGCTTGGGGTGACCAATCTGCAGCGTATACCTCAAACACCCTCAATACGGCACACTGTGAACCCAGCGTGTGGCGCCCGGAAGGATTCACAGATTATGTGCGGACTGACACGGTGTTCTCTATTCGTCCAGCAAGCTGATTTCGACCGGAAGCAGGCGCTGGTCGTGATCACCGGAGCGAACGAGCAGCAGCGACGATTCAATTGACCGTGAGCTCCGCCCGTTTCACCGCCAGCCCCGTCCCCCGCTCAGTGGCCAGACTGAAACTCACTGAGCCCTTTCAGAGTGGCCACTGATCGGGTGACGGCGGTGGACGGGGTGAAACGGGCAGACCCCCCGGGCTGTGGAGCAAGTTGTCGAAGCTGAACTCTTCAGCCTGGGGGCTCTGTTGGTCACCTATCCTGCCGCACTGGACCTTCCGCACGCTCTGGCGGAGTGGGTGATGATGCTCATTGTCACCCGTGAGGGTGACCGCCGGTGCAAGCTGCGGCCGTCCCAGCGTGCGCTGGTGGCACTGTGAGGTGCCCCGCCCCCACCGGGCACATTGCGGCGTCGCAGTGGCCGATGCCGGGTGGCTGGAACGGTCCAGCATAGTGGCGCTCGCAGCGACCGGAACAACCGCTGCTGCTGCGGTGGACGCAGCAGCAGCAGCATCGAGGCTGCCCGTCCAACAGGCCATCAGATAGGATTCACCTAAACGCCCCGAACGCACATCCCGGAACGCAACATATTATTCCGAAACTTAATCAGCAGGCGTTAAGGGAGCCGCGCAGGGTTCCCCAAGAGGCGGCGGTGTATCCGCCATTACCGTCTCCAAGCTTGAGCCAGACGTTGGAGGGCCCTACGGATTCCCCCGACCGGTAGCATACTACGGGAATTTCGCTGCCAACGGTCAACTTTTCGCCGAACGTCGACTTTGTGCTCGGCGAGGAGTAAGTGGCCGCTTCGGAGGAGGCCACGACGAAAGAGGCGCTATGGGGCCCGCCGGGGATGGCCGAGGCAGTAGCAGCGGTACCGATGACGGCTGCTCCTGCGGCGACCCCGCAAGCGAGGAGGCTAGTGCGGCGCGAGAACTTGTGGAACATATCATTCTCCAAAACCTGAGGTGGTCGAGCCGGTGCGTTACTGTCACTACCCATGACACCTCCTGCTGGGCTCGCAGGGGGAGCGGCCAATTAGCCCTTTGCCAGGTCGGTTCATCTTCACCGGTCAGCGCAGCCGCCCACCTGATGAGAGGACATGCACAGCCGTCCGGGCGGCGCTGGCACCGGGGCCTGGTGTCCTGCGCCAGAGACCCGTCGGCAGAAGCGGGCCAGGGAGTCCAGGATCTCTTCGGCGGGGTCACGTCCGCTGGGGTGGTTTATCGACGGCCACTCGGTGATCCGGGGGTCAGTGTATGCGGTCAGGGGTTCGGCAGCGGTGCTCTTCCCGGTGGAGCTGGCCGGCTCAACCCGGATCCACCGGCTTGATGCCTGTGGATAGCTTCTCCGGAAACGAGGAAGTGCCTTGTGAACTGCGATGATGGGAGTTCTTCCAGCTTCCGGCACGCACGGTTGACAAGGCATTTCCGAGATGCAATCTTCCCATGCCGCAGCGAGGGTCTCGGCACGGTTTGATGATCCGAACCTGGTCGGGTACGGCGGGCTGGCGTAATTTGCTGTATTGGATTATTTACCGCCCCGGCACACGCGCATGCGTCTGCGGTCGCGCCCTACGCCACCTCTCCTTCTGTTTCCGCTGGCAGCGTATACTGCACACATGACCACACTGATGTCACACTCGAGCGCAAGAACGTCAGATTCCTTGACGGCCACCCCCGGGTTATAGAAAACCGGATCAACCTGAAAACGGTTGTGCCGCGGCAAAAGACCTGCTTCAAGATTCTATTCGCCGGAGCCAATTCAGATCAGACGGCCCTTGATTACTCCGGAAAGAAAGGGGGCAGGTACTCGTTTGTTGCGGATTTCGATTACCGGGCCGCTTGGGGTGACCAATCTGCAGCGTATACCTCAAACTCCCTCAATACGGCACACTGTGAACCCAGCGTGTGGCGCCCGGAGGGATTCACAGATTATGTGCGGACTGACACGGTCTTCTCTATCCGTCCAGCAAGCTGATTTCGACCGGAAGCAGGCGCTGGTCGTGATCACCGGAGCGCATGAGCAGCAGCAGCGACGATTCACTTGGCCGTGAGCTCCGCCCGTTTCACCGCCAGCCCCGTCCCCCGCTCAGTGGCCAGGAGGAACAAAGGCCGCAGGGGCGGCCGGCCAGTCACCCACGACGCCGGCCTCTGCAGAGAGCGGAACACCGCCGAGCGCCTGATCAACAAGCTCAAGGCCTGGCGAGGCATCGGCCACTCGATCCGACGAAAACCCCCGAAAGCTACCTCGCAGGCCTCCACCTGCGCGCAGTGATGATCTGGATTAAAGACCTCACCCGACCCAGCCCTTGATCACGACCACATAACGCCCTACGGGGCAGGGTTCCCGGACAGTTGAGCGAGAGATCTGACGTCTCAACTCGTTCGCCAGGGAGCCCTGTGGCGTCTTCTGCCCCTCGCTCTCGTCAGTATTCGCTGCGGCCCGGACTCCCCGGAAGTTCTGCGGCTGCAAACGCGCGGAGGGGGAGAAGCACGTCCAGACCGTGCTCGCCCTCGCCCGCCGACGAGTGCCGAGGGCGGCGGAACGCAGGACCTGCCAGATGAGACACGCGGCGATCATCTATGTGCTGGTCGGGGGCGGCTGCATGAGGGCGGTGCTGCGCCGGCCCGGTGACGCCGCACCGACGTCTCACGTGCGGTCCTCGAGGGGGCGCTAACCGACCGGCCCAAGTTGCCGTAGCCAGTGTTCCGTCCGGCCGGCCGACGCGATGTCTGCACCAACCTACTATGTTGGCCGAAACAGAGGAGACCTTAATGAATTTCCGTCGTTCCAAAATCACCGCCTGCCTCGTCGCTGGCGTGGTGCTCTCGACTGGTTTCGCCGCTTCTGGCGCCCAGGCAGCGAGCAGGTCAGCAGATGAGCCCATTTCAGCAAGTACGTCGTACACGAATGGGTACGACATCAAAAACGCGACCGACCGAACACTCACCGTGACGAACATTCGTGAAATTTGCAACTTCCCCTCATATACTTACGGGCAGATCGAGGGGCTGTCTTATGGTACGAAAATCAATCCAAATTCCAAAATGCATTTCGAAATCAACCGTTCAAAGACCCATCAGGATTGTTACGCCTTTGACCTGTCGGACGATAAGGGAGGAAAATACTCCCTGCACGCCATGACGAACGTTCTTGGATCGGACATCTACTCCGAGGCCTTCAAAAGCGACACTGTCATTCCGGTAGCGGTCTATCATCATCTCTTTGCCGGGTACCCCACTACTTTCTGGGTTGGGACGAAAGTGTAACAACCGCTCGTACCGTCAACCTAGATGAATGAGTCCAAGGGATCGCCTGCGGACGTAGGACGAGGGCGTCCAATGTCGTTGTGTGACAACAGACTTGGACACCCTCGCGACAGCAGTCTACGCTTGCCAGAGGACTGTTCGACCGGGCTGACGCCGCACAGAGCGGCGAATGACGCCTCGGTGGCGATCCTGTCGGGGTTGTCGCCGGCGGCGGCGAGGAGGGCTGCGGCGCTGTCCGGCCCGATGCCGACGATCTCCAGCAGCTGGGGGCGGTGTGCGCGGACGGCCCAGGTGACTCGGCGGGCGAGATCCTTGACCTCGCAGGTCAAGTGCTGGATGCGGCGGGCCAGGAGCCGGAGGGTGAATACGGCCGCGTCGTTGCTGTCGGCAAGGCCGTCCGCGCACCGCGCGGTCAGCGCCGGGTTCCTGAGCCCGGACAAGGACTCGCGCAGTAGTGGGTGCGGCGCTCCGGCATCATCGACAGCACCGGCGCCGAGCGGTCCAGCGCCTGGATCTGGGACTTCCTCATCGACGCACAGGACCAGGGCTTTCTGAGCCGTTCCGACTTTCCTGCCGGTGGTTTGCTGGCCGGTGATCAGTCGGCCACAGCTTGTGTGTCAGCGTAGTGTGCTGCCTCGTACTCGGTGGGGCTGATCATGCCCAGAGTGGAGTGCAGACGGCGGTTGTTGTACCACTCGACCCACGCGGCGGTGGCGTACTCGACATCGGAGACGGTTCTCCAGGGGCCGTCGTGGAAGACCTTGGTGCGGATGCACTCGGACTTGTAGAGACCGTTGATCGTCTCCATCAGCGCGTTGTCATA
>NZ_JBWKJV010000108.1:0-7114 GCF_056432045.1 Streptomyces sp. NPDC045701
CGGCGCACGCTTCGAAAAGGGCCACCTCATCGAACAAGAAGAGACCCTCGCAGCATGAACCACACCAACTGATCCACAAGTCTTGACTATTGCTCACTGGGGTCCACTGGTTACGACTCCGAGCGAAGCCTCCCGATGGTCGCACCAATCTTCTCCATCGACATTCCGTCCTGTCTCCTCTGTGTCTCCAGACGTCATCGAGCCGTTGTTCCGGTGGACCGCCCGTACGCCACAAGAAGGCAGCTGCCAGGGCTCGCGTCTGGTCTGACTGCAGCGCTGAAATCGGCCGGTGCCCGTTACGTCCTGTCCGATGGGACACTCGCCGAATGCGGCCGAACGGGTGACGGCCGTGCGGACTATTCGGGAAAGCACCGTCGGCACAGGGTGAACCTGCAGGTAGTGACCGCTGCGGACGCCCCCCTGGTGTGGATCTCGCCCGCCCTGCCGGGCCGAACCCACGGCCTGGCCGCGGCCCGGCGGCACCGGATCATCGCCACCTGCATCCGCCTGGGCATCCCGGTCCAGGCCGACCGCGGCTACCAGCGCCGGCGACTCTGTCGCTGTTCCCCACCGACGACGCCCGGGGTAAGGACCTCACAGTCAGAAAGAAGTGCGTCAACCGAGCGCACTCCCGCATGCGATGGCCCGTCGGGAGAACCATCGCGGCGGTGAAGACCTGGCGGATCCTCCGCAAAGCCCGCCGCAAAACCAGCCGGATGACGTCAATCGGCAGCCATCCTCAATCTCGAGACTCACCGCTGAACAGGCTCCCTGTCCTGGGACCAGGGACCGGAGATGGTCGGCCACGGCGCGTTCACGGCCGCCACCGACATCCCGGTCTGCTTCTGCGACCCGGCAAGTCCCTGGCAGCGCGGTTCGAGCGAGACCACGAACGGTCTGGCTACTGCAGTGCCGGTCCTCGTGGACTCCGCCCGGGGCGCACGTGCAGGGCCCTCGGGCAGCCAGTTGTCGAGCTGGTCGATGTTGGCAGCCTCGTCGGAGACGTGCTCGGGCAGGGCCGGCATCGTGCGGGAAGGCTGCACTGACGGGTGCCCTCGGGGGGCGCTCGGCGGGCCCGACTCGCCAACCGACTGACGTCCTGGCTGTCCTGCTTGAGATTTGTCGGCCTGCTTATAGGAGTCAGCCCTTCACCTGCGGGTGACGCCTCGCGGGCGTGTATCGGGACGGGGGCTGTCCGCCGAGCCCGATTGATGTTTGGGCTGTGAGCCCGCGTAGGAGTCTGGTGAGGGAGCCGTCCGAGGGGCCGCTGTCGTCTCGAGCACGCCGTTCAGCTTCTCTGTCTCCCTTCAGGCTTCCCGGTTAGCCCCGCCCGCGCCATGAACGAAGGGGAGGAAGCCAATGGAGGAGGTCAGGGAGGACGACCACGACGACGGAAGTGTCGCCCGGGTCGCGGCGACTCCACATCGCCCCGCCCGACACCATCGGAGCCGACGCGTCCAGCAGGTCTGGACGGTCGCGTCCACCACGAACGTGCGGTAGCCCGAGCCTGCGGACACGGACCCACGCCCTAGCTGCGTGCCGAGGTCGTGAAGGCAGTCCTCGACACCGAGGCCACTCCGGCGAAGGTGGCACGTGAAACCGCGCGCCTGGGTCCGTCAGGAAAGGCGAGGGCCCGCGGGGACAGTCGGGGCGCGTGGGAAGTGCATGACCGGGCCCGGATCGCGGAGCTGGAACGCCGAGTGGGTGAGCTGGAGGACCCAACGCGTTCCTGGTAAAAACATCGGCCTTCTTCGCGAGGAACCAGAAGTGAGCGGCAAATACACGCTCATCACGGCGGAGAAGGCCAATCATGCGGTATCCAAGATGTGTCGGCTCCTCGGCGGCTCCCGGTCCGGATTCTATGACTGGCAGGATCAGCCGCCTGCGGAGTCTGAGCGGCGTCGTGAAGAACTAAAATCGATGATCGCGTATGAAGGAGGCCAATACACTTCCCACGAGTTCGCCAAACCCTTGCCGCCCGATGTGTATCCGGCAATCCACAGGGCGAACCGGATCCTGTCGACAATGCTGCGACTGAATCGTTCTTCGGAAGACTCACGACGGAAAACGTCCACCATCGCAGGTTCGACACCAAGGCGGAAGCACGACGCGAAGTCATGCCATTCATCGAGGGTTTCTACAACCAACGCAGAGTCCATTCCCTCGCATCGGGTGCCGGCCACCCATGGAAGTACTCGATGAGTGTTCACGAACTCACATCGCCGCCTGATATATTATTTGACTGCGTGTCCGAAAAGCTTGGGGCCCATCACGGTCCGGTGACACCACTTTTCCGGTCGATCGAAGGGGCGGAAGTCATGCCGACCTCGGAGGCGGGGGCCCTTTGCGGGGCTACGAAAACAGGTACCTCGTCTGTGTTGGCCAGGAAGCACAGCAGCATGGAAGCTGAAGCCGCCCTCATAAGGTGGGTGCGGCCTGCCTGCTCTTTCTCGGAGTAGCAGGTGCTCAGCGTGGCGTCGAGGTTCAGGACCAGGCCGGGCAGAATGCGTCCCGCGGCACGGGCTGCGGAATGCTCTGCCTTGCTCGGCGGCCGCAGCCAGGCCACTCCCCGGGCCTGGACACGGGCCGAGCGCAGAGAAGTAAACGGGGCGGTGAACAGGGCCTAGGTTCATGCTCCCCCACGAATCAGGCGTGCCGCTGCTGCGCAGGCCCGGCGCACCTACGCACCCCGCGGCCGCACACCTTCCTAGAGCACGGCTGAACGGGAGCGCGTCAATGCCGCAGCCCCGGGCATCATGCCGTCGGCGCAGGCGCCTTCCGCATCTGGGGTTCCTCAAGCCCGGCAGCTCCGCCCCCACCGCTCTCATTGAGGCTGTGGAGCAGCTCAAGGTCTTCTACCGCGGGGAGCGGGACCTGCGAGGGCCCTGACGGACCCGCCCGGTCTGCCGCCACAGAGCAGAACCGACGCCGTCCGATCCGATGACCACGCTGCAGACTTAAACGCCCCCCCACCACGGGACCCAGCCTCCCGTCTGCAGAGAGGCAGGCAGTCATTTCTCCCGCGCCATCAAGCGTAAAGATCACGTGGGCGCACAGCGTTCTGCAGTATAGTGGGCTTGAGAATGACACCTTGGCAGCTGCAGCACAACTTCCGCTTCTGAGAAGCCAGTTAAGCGAGTATGCGATCCCCCCTCCGTGTCACAGAAAACGCTACTAGGAAGCGTGTGTGGCGGCATGCTTGCTGCCACGATGAGCCGCCCATAGGGGACAGCGTCGACGATCCACTAATCAGGGTGCGCGATCACCCCCTGACAGCAAGGCACGACGTGGCCGAGGGAAGCACAGACGAGAAGCCTCTACCGTTGTCGTCGGCCGCGCGGGGACCTTGGCCGCTGCGCCTCTGAGGCGGGGAAGGTAAAGTGAAGAGACAAGCGCATCCGGAAGGTGTACTGCAGCGAGTGATCAGAGCTCGCCTCCAAAGGCAAGGATTGGCTCGAAACTATGCAACCACCGAACAAGGCCACCGTGGTAGTGGCTGACGATCATCCAATTTTTCGTGAAGGCATCTCAAGAGGCCTGACTAACAGTGGCCAGATTGAGGTCGTTGCCGAGGCCAGCGACGGCCCAGCGGCGTTGGCCGCGATCCGGGAGCATAAACCGTCGGTTGCCATTGTTGACTATCGCCTTCCACAGCTTACTGGTATCGACGTGCTCCACGCTGTGGTGAGAGACGAGTTGCCTACCCGTGTGCTTCTGCTTTCCGCGTTCACCGATAGCTCGATTGTGTTTAAAGCAATCCAAGAAGGGGCGGCAGGCTACCTCTCCAAGGACGCCCTGCCTATCGAGGTGGTGGACGCTGTCCTAAGCATTCATCGCGGAAATACAGTAATCCCGCAAGACCTGGCTGGGGACCTGGCTGGGGAGATCCGGGCTCGGGCGATGGACGAAACCCCCATCCTGAGCGAGCGTGAACGACAGGTTCTGCAGGCATTTGCGAACGGAGACAGTGTACCTCAGATTGCGCAGGCCCTTTTCATCAGTGTCAGTACCGTGAAAACGCATGTGCAGCGACTTTATGAGAAGCTAGGCGTATCTGACAGGGCAGCGGCCGTCGCTGTCGCGATGCGCCGGAACATGCTGGAGTAGCACTCATGGGGTGGCGCCCCGATGGAGATCTCGTGCGCCCCTGTGACCCTGGCCCCCGGTCTGCTGGACCGGCTCGAGCCGGGGACTGCTGGTGGCTGACGCGGCATCGTCGGCTCCGGAGCTATGGTCAGCCCGGGCCACAGGCGCCGCTCTTCCTGGTCAGCCGGTGTACCTGACGAGCATTGCCGCCCTTCTTCGGTATCGAAGGCGACACCCACCCGCCGATTCCTGCTCTGGGTCGCGGCCAAGGTGTGGCGTCTGCTGCGCGAGAGATCCTGCGCGCCTCGACGACGCCGCGGGAAAGCGCCCCTCCGCTGCCTGGTTGCGGCGCTGTCGCACGGTCGAAGGACAAGGACGGTCCGAGTGTGGCCGCCGACCTGGGAGGGGTGGGGACCCTTGGGAAAACGGCGGGGTGTCTCCACACCTCAGCTTTAGGATGCCGAGCGGGAGCTGATCTCCCCGTTTCTGTCGGCTGGTGAGTACGGGCCGTACCTGCGAGCTGCGGACGCACTTCGAGGTGTCGTGTGGCATTCAGGAGCGTGCGGAATCGCGGGAGCTTCCCGAACGATTCGGGCACTGGTCCACCGATTCCGGCTGGTTTCGGCAGCGGCGGGATGCTGGGGTGCTCACTGCAGTGTTTCCAGGAGGCGGATCGCCGGAACGTAGCGGGCATACTCACAACGATGGATCAGCTTGCCCACCGCCAGAACCGCGGCTCACGCGGCGGGCGGCCGTTCACCCTGGGCAAGTGGCGGCGCAATCAACAAGATCAAAGACTGGCGCGGCCTCGCTGCTGCTACGACGAAAAATCTCACGCAACCAAGCCGAACTCGAATTAGGGGTCGTTTTAGCCCGGTGTTTTTGAGGCGGCGGGCCATGAGGCCGCTCATGGCGGGGTGCATCATGGCTTCGGAGCGGGTGGGCAGGGTTTCGCAGTCGCGGGCCAGGCGGCGGTGGAGCATGAGCCAGCCGTAGGTCCGCTCCACGGCCCACCGTTTCGGTGCAAGGGTGAATCCCCTGGCCTTGGGTGGCGTTGATTACCCTGTCGATGCCGGGGTGGCGGCATGTTCGACGGGGTGGTGGTGCCGGTATCCGCCGTCGCCCCGGAGTCTGCAGACCCGGGGGTGCCCGGCGGCGGCCTGGTTCAGAAGCTCGGTGTGGGCAACAAAGTCCTGCACGCTGGCCTCGGTGGCCCGCACGGCGATCAGGAGACCGAGGGTGCCGGTGACGCTGCTCCGCTTCCGGCCGACGATCTTCCTTCCCGGCATCGATGCCCTGGCCTGCGCAAGGGACGCTGGTACAGGTCCTGGCGCTCTGGGGCGTCGGCCACGCAGCCGCGGCTCCGCTTCAAGACGTCGATGTCGCCGGTGTCGATCACGTGCAGGCACCTCCATCACGCTTTCGTCCGGCCTTGCCAAGGTACCGGCTGCCACATCCACATTACGGGAGCTCTTCCGGCTCGGATGAAGCCGGTGCTCAAGCCCCTCACCAGCGGTCCGTCGATTGCGGAGCCACCGAAAAGAGGTGACGGGTGGGGGCAGCCGGTGGCTGTGCGCCGGCCGATCGGCCCGGCGGGCTTCCTCCCGTGGCCAGCGTTGTGGGGACAGTGCTGCGCACGATAGTGGGACTGCGCTGGCCGGTGCGCGGCGGCTTGACTGATGTTGAACCTCCACGGCCACCGACAGCGGAGCATGGGTATGGAAATGCGGCGCAAAAACAGGATGAACCTCGCCATCGCGACGCTGCTGGGCACAACGTTGCTCGGCACCGGCGCAGCGGTGCCGGCCTACGCGGAAGACGGGCCTGGGATGAAGACGGCCTCTGCAGAGGGCGGGGCCGACGCAAAGAGCACGGCGGCAGCCACAGTGGCCGACCACGCCACGGCGCCGACGATGCCCGCCCTGCGCCCAAATGAGGTGGTCGCTGACTTCTACGGCCGGGGGTATGACCAGCGTGCGGTCCTGCAATCCGGCCGCGTGAACATCTACGATCACACCGCAAACGGCGGGGGACTGCTGACGTCGTTCGACAGCGGCGTAACGGACTACAACGGGGCAGCTTTTACTATTCAGAGCAAAGCGAAAGATTTCGGCTTGCATACCGCCAAGCTGGCCGGAAATAAGGACTTTCTCGTCGTCGCGGGAAAGCGGAACGCCAGATCAATGGTACTCACTTACACCCTGAGCGACGGGAAATGGCAGGAGGGAGGCAGTCGCGACCTGGGGTGGGCAGAGAATCTTTCAAAAGAATTTCGTGCGGTGTCCGCTCTGGCGGTGTATGGCGGGCGAATCCACCTGGCAGATCACGTGACCGAAATCCCGCAGAACGTTGACTTGGGTGACGGTTCCCCCTGGAGCGACACGAAGGTAAGAACGTTCACCAGGGGCGGGACCGGGCTGGCGGAGGAGTCGACTGCGGTTTCAAAGAAGACGTGGCCGGGGGATCATGCGGTTTCGTCACTGGCGTTTGGTGACCGGGGTGACGGGACAACGGGCCTGGCGGTGGGCCTGCTGGGCGAGAGCGAGTCGCTCTACATGCTGGACGCGGCCTCAGGCCACGTGTACTGGAACGCGTACTGGGGTGACAACCATGATTCGCGGGACGGTTATATCACCCCGCTGGCGCTGGCGTTCGGCCAGTGGCAGGGGCGGCGGGCGCTGGCGGTGGGGTGGAACACCGGGCACACCACCGTGGTGGGGATGAATGCTGGTGCCAACGGCCGCGAGGAGCACCTCGCGCAGGACCGGGCGTGGGCGGATGAGTCGGCCAAGCCGGTGCTGCAGCTGGTGACGCGGATCGGGTTTGTGAAGGATGCCTCCGGCAACGACCAGATTGTCGTAGGCCGGCGGCTGGGTGCGCAGGAGCATTCCAATGAGGTGCTGGTCGCCGCGCCGAACAAGGGCCTGGCGCCGGCGCCGCTGGCCAGGGGCGAGCTGGGCGCTAACGATGAGGGTATGCGTGCCTGGTTCCCCGGCTACCACGTCCAGCGCACCGCGGTGACCAACGA
>NZ_JBWKJV010000109.1:0-7107 GCF_056432045.1 Streptomyces sp. NPDC045701
GCACCCACAGCCCATGTGTCCCTCACCAAGGCCGCATAACATCAACCACAACGGAACCCCTCGTCGAGCTTTTACACCGCTCCGAGGACGCGACCGGCCGGGCCGGCGCCGCGTGCTCGGGCCAGGGGCCGGCGGCCCCGGGAGCACCCCCGGCCGCAGGCACCTAGCTAGCTAGGGCCTGTATCGAGTCGTGATCAATCAGTGGTCCTTGTGAGGTCGTTGATCCAGATCATGGAGGCGCGGAGATGAAGTCCGGCGAGGTAGCTTTCGGGGGTCTTGTCGAAGCGGGTGGCGATGCCGCGCCATGCCTTGAGCTTGTTGATCAGGCGCTCGACGGTGTTGCGGTCCTTGTAGAGCTCGGCGTCGTGGGTGACGGGGCGGCCGCCCCGCCGGCCCTTCTTCTTCCGGTGGGCGGCCTGGTCCTTCTTCTCCGGGATGACCGCCTTGATGTTGCGTTGGCGCAGGTAGGCGCGGTTGCCGCGGGAGGAGTACGCCTTGTCTCCGGCGGCCGCGCCGGGCCGGGTGCGGGGTCGTCCGGCCGGGAGACGGACCCGCACCTTGTCGGGCACGGGGATGAACTGCGGGCTGTCGGCGGCCTGTCCCGCGGTCAGGATCAGTGCGAGCGGCCGGCACTTGCGGTCGCAGGCGATATGGACCTTGCTGGTCTGCCCGCCGCGCGAGCGGCCCAGCAGGGCCGCCTTCAACCGGAGCTTGCGCCGCCGCCGGACGCGTCCACGCTCGGCACTGTCGGCAGCTGGTCCGGTTTGTCCTTCTTCCGGGCCCCCTTTGGCCGGCCCTTCTCGTCCTCGGCGGCCTTCTCCAGGGCGTCCAGGACACCGGGCTCCAGGCGCATCCCGGCCGCGTCGTGGTGGGCCCTGACAGTGGTGGAGTCCACGCTGACCAGCGACAGGTCCACCCGGTCCCGCTTCGCCGCCTCAGCGATCAAACCCTCCAGCAAGGCCTCGAAGACCCCGGCGTCCCGCCACTGCCGAAACCGGTTGTACACGGTGGACCAAGCACCAAACCGCTCCGGCATCTCCCGCCACTGCGCTCCCGTACGAAACTTCCAGATCACACCCTCGAACTGCTCCCGCAGCCGGGTGGGATACGGGCCGTACTCGCCGATCGGCAGGTACGGCTCGACGTACTCCCACCCCTCGTCTGTCAGTTGCGCACGCGTCATGCCCTCTGGACTACCGCACCCACCCCCACGCATGGGGTGAATCCCGCAAACTGATCACGACCCGATACAGGGCCTAGGCGAGTGGCTTATGGCTCAGGCGTAGCTGTAATTGAGGATATTGATGTCGCGCACCGCCGACGGCGTCCTGGCGAACGGGACCATCGTCTCATTGTTGTCGATGACGCCAGCAGTCATGCCGGTACGGGGCTGGTAGGTGTCGATCCCGCGGCTGCTCTGCCACTGCCACCACAGTCGGTCGATGTTGCAGTGGTGCAGCCAGAAGGCCGGGTCGTTTGGGGCCTCACGAGTGCCCATGTGGCCACCGACGTAGTTGTGCACCCGGTTGTGCAGGTCGATCTCGTTGCGGTTGCGGTAGCTGTTGATCACGGTCGAGTTCCATGGTGACTGGTCGTAGACGGTGTAGCCCTGCACCGTATTCACGGTAGTGGCGGTGGGGCGGGTGGCGTTCTGGCCCAGCCGACGCTGCAGGAACGTGGTGGCGATGCTGCTCCGGTAGACCGACCAACCCCAGGAGGGGCTGAAGTTGCCGCTGGAGACGCTGCCGCTGGTGATCGAACCGAGGAAGTCGGCGGTGAACGGCGTGGCCGTGACGGTCCAGTCCCAATACGGAATGAAAAGGTTCGCGTTGCCACTCACCGTCTGCAAGTCGAGCTCCAGCAGTCGGAGGTACTCGCGGTGCCACGGGAAGAACGACGGCGACTGATGGGCGTGACTGATGTTGTCAGCGGTGCGCGCGAAGAACGCGATGTGCTGGTCGATGTACCAGTGGTAGTTACGCCCATTGGCGGAAGTGGTTTTGAACTGACGGAGGGCATTGACGAACGCGGTCTTCTCCGCGGACGTCATAGCGGCGACGCTCTTGCGTACGACGGCCATCGGCTAGTTACCTTTCACGTAGAGGAAGCGATGAGGGTCGGGCGGGTTGGCGCAGCGGTCAGTGGTGGTGCCCTAGAGCAGCCTCGTCACTGAGCTCAAACTCCCCCAGGGCGTCAACAGCCTTCCTGCCCAGCTTCACGAGCCCGTCCCTGTGCTTGTCCTCGTCGATCTCCACCGGGTCGTAGTGGTTGACGGCGCTGATGTAGCCGACGCCTACGTGCGGTTCGGATCCGTCCTCAGGCACGAATAATGTGCTGATAGCGGTCAATGTAAGCTTTTTGCCGTTAATGTAAAGTTCGTGCTTGCCGTCGGCATTGTGCTTGCCCCTCATCGTCTTGCCTCTGTAGACCTCGCCGAAGTCACGCGGGTCCGGGCCGGCGGCGTTCTGCGGACTCGCGGCGGAACTCACGGTGGTCGGGTACTGGGCACCCACCGCGGTAGTGGTGGCTACCACCGCTCCGACTGCTCCGTAGCGCAGAATGTCACGACGACTCACATAAGCCACAAGAGTCTCCTTTTGGAGAAAAAGGTCCATTTTGGGCATTGGGCTGTGATGCTAAAGGCCGCACCCATTTCGCCAGGACATCACCGAGACAGTCTCCTGTCAACCGGAAGTGATCAAGAAAAACTAGCGACGAGGTAGATGAAGATTGGACGGCGAGTTGGGATATCAATTCTCCGAACCGCTGACGATGAAGACTGAAAATAGGCATCGACATCTTTGATCGGCATGGTGGATGATGGCCCCACACTGCGTCTAGGCAGATACCGGCGAGGACCGAGGAGATGTCATGCGAGTAGTCCCCATCCTGGCAGCCGCGCTGACTGTCACCGCCGGCCTGCTGACCGCCGCCGGCCCGGCCAGCGCCGCTCCCGTCGCCCGCTCGGTCGAGCGGCCCGATGCCGGAATGGCCGCCCGTCTGTCTGGATCCTTCTTCGAGCTCTACCGCGGGCACCACATCATGGGCTGGGGTCGCGACGAGTCGGCCTGCGCCTACATCGACGGCGTGCAGCTGGTGCTCTACCCGGTCGGCGCTGACCGGTATCTGAGCGCGTTGCAGGCGTACCAGGAGAAGCGTGGCGTCCGAGCCATCACCCAGGCGTCGGTCCGGGCGCTCGGCGACTTTGACCCGGCTCCGCCGACCGAACCAGTGCGGCACTGCCCCCAATTCATTGAGCATTTTCAGCGGTGAGTCTCCAGAGTGAGGATGGCTTTGGCGATTGACGTGAGTTTGTTCGGACTGAGCCGGGCCTTGCGGAGGATGCGCCAGGTCTTGATGTGGGCGATGGCTCTCTCGACGGGCAACCGGAGGCGAGAGTGTGCCCGTTGGCGCACCTCTGTTCGGGTGTGAGGTCTTCCCCTGGCCCTCGCCGGTGGGGCACGGCGGCGATGTCGCCTGCTCCCTGTACTACAGGAGTGGTTCGAGGGCTCGTTGTCTGCGTCTCGCGTAGTGGATCCGTTTTGCGATGGTCTGGTGGGTTCGGAGCCCATAGGGACTGGGTGGCGGTGAGGCGCGGGTCGTGCTGGACGTGCCAGAGGGTCTGGTGCAGGAGCCGTCGGATCTCCTCGGCGGTGTAGTCGATCAGGGGCGGGACAGGGCGGGGAGGGTGAGCGGCGGCCAGGCTATAGCGGGTTCGCCGGGCACCTCTGTGGCGGCGGGTTCGCCGGCCTGCTTGAGCCGGGCGGTGCGGGTGGCGGTGACCGAAAGGAAGGCGAACGCGGCCAGGGCCAGGGCGATGTGACGGTGCCAGGGCTCCCAGTGACGGACCTCGTACTGGTCCAGGCCGCAGCCGGACTTGGCGGTCTCGAAGCAGTCCCCGACGCCCCAGCGCATCCCGGCTACGTTCACGATCGCGGACAAGGTGGTGCTCTCGCGGGCGTGGACGGCGAAGAATGCCAGGCCGGACGGGTCCGTGACCGACCGGCGGACGAGCAGCAGGTGCGGCGGGCGGGCGGTCGGGCATCAGGGCGGTGCCCCCGCAGGCGCGAGGCCCGCGGCATCGAGAACCCTGGAAAGGGCAAGGGCGACGGCGAGTTTGTAGGACTGGATACGGGGGTGCGGGTACCGGTCTTGTGGGCCAGTCTTTCACGGTGTGAGGGGACTCGTAGGCCCCCGAAGCAACGCCCTCACCTGTTGCCATCTAAGTCGCTGTCGGCGCGGGTACAGCCGGACCGGTACAGGGCGCGCACGCTCGTCGCAGTCGCAGCCGTGGCCCGCGGCATCCGATCCCCCTCACCTCAGCCTCCATCGCGGCCGAGAGGCCACCATTCTGTCCCGCGTGCATGAATCGGGCCCTGTGAAGCATGCGAGGAGGCATGGAATGTGTGATCTACCAGGAGACCTCTGCCGCAGCACGGCATGTGGACTGCTCGCAGGCCGACGAGGCGTGCCGCGTGGTGCTCAAGAATGTGGCGAACCTGGGCGAGGGGGAGTTCGCGTGGGTGCACCTGAGCGATCCCGCCGAGCACGAGGTGGTGGCCCTGGCCGACGAGCTGGGTCTGCACCCGTTGGCAGTGGAGGACGCGGTTCAGGCGCATGAGCGTCCCAAGCGGGAACGCTATGGCGATGTGCTGGCCGTGGCGCTGAAGACGCTCTGGTACGTCGAGGAGACCTCGCAGGTGGAGACCGGCGAGATGATGGTCTTCCTCGGGCCGCGCTTCGTCCTGACCGTCCGGCACGGCCCCAGCGATCCAGCCGTCGAAGCGGCCCGCCGACTCGCGGTCGACCCGGCGACGGTCTCCTGCGGTCCGGCGTCGGTGCTGCACGCCATCCTGGACGTGGCAGTGGACACCTACACCAAGGCAGCGGTCGGTGTGCGCGACGATCTCACCGAGCTGGAGCGGTCCGTCTTCTCCCCCGAGCGCGGCGATGTCACCGACCAGGTCTACTTCCTCAAACGGGAGGTGCTGGAGTTCCGCGACGCGATCCAGCCCCTGGTCCCCGTCCTGGAGGAGTTCACCGGCCCGCGCGCCCCGTGGCCCGAGGACCTGCTGCCCTACTTCCGTGATGTGACCGACCACCTGCACCGCGCGGACACCGAGGTCCGATCCCTGGATGATCTGCTGGGCTCCGTCCTCGACGCCCACCTCGCCCGGGTCGGGACCTGGCAGAACGACGACATGCGCAAGATTTCCGCCTGGGCGGCCATCCTCGCCATCCCCACCATGGTGGCCGGCGTGTACGGGATGAACTTCGAGCACATGCCCGAACTCGGCTGGAGCTTCGACTACCCCTTGGCGCTGGGAGTGATGGCCGCAGCGGCAGGGATGCTGTATCGAGCCAACAGCCACTACAAACAACGCGGACACACCCCCTAACTGTGATTGCAGTATTAGAACCCAAGAGTCGTTGACAGGAAGGTTGTGAAGCGATCCTTGGCCCATACGGCTCTCCCGAATCGTATCTGCACCGGCATCTCCCGGAAGCAGCTCGGCAAGATCATCACCGGGCTGGCCGGGCCGTGGATGGCACGGGAGGACGCCCGGCTGCGTGAACGCCGAGGTCACGAGCGTCTGCGCGCAGAAGGCGGCGGCCCGGACCATCAGCTGGTTTTCACCGACCGGGTGATCACCACTCTGGTCATCCTGCGCTTCCAGCTCCCGCACGCGGCCCTCGCCGTCTTCTACGGGGCCGACAGCTCCACGATCACCCGGGCCGTCCACGAGATCCGGCCGCTGCTCGCGGCCCGCGGGTTCGCTGTCCCCGGCGAGCCCGGGCTGCGGCTTCGCACCCTGGCCGACGTCTTCGCCTACGCCAGCGCGAAGGGAGTCGAGCTGCGGATCGACGGGACCGAGACCCAGGTCCGCCGCCCGGGGGCCAGCCGGCCCGGACGCCGGGCCTTCGTCTCCGGCAAGCGCAAACAGAACACCAAGAAGACCACAGTGATCAGCGACGATGCCGGCCGCACCCTGCGGACCGGCGCGATACGCCCCGGCCGCATACATGATCAGACCGCACTGAAAACCGAGGGAATCTGGGACCTGTTCGTCCACTACCCCAAGGTGAAAGCCCAGGCCGCGCCGGGTACCGAGGCCTGGCGAAGGACTTCCCCGACCAGGTGACCGCCCCGCCGAAGAGCCCGGAAGAAGAACAAACCGGACCAGCTGCCGAGAGTGCCGAGCGCAGACGCATCCGGCGACGCCGCAAGCTTTGGCTGAAGGCCGCGTTGCCGGGGCGCTCGCGCGGCGGACAGACCAGCAAGGTCCACATCGCCTGCGACCGCAAGTGCCGGCCGCTCGCACTGATCCTGACCGCGGGACAGGCCGCCGACAGCCGGTGTTGCGACGACCGGTTGAGCCCGGGCAGTACACCGCCATCCGTTTCACCCAGCGCCTGGCAGACGCCGGTATCGCCCCCTCCACCGGAACCGTCGGCGACTCCTTCGACAATGCCCTGGCCGAGAACGAGCAATGCTCAGAACCTGTGGATCGGCCGGGGGCGGGGTGCCTCGTGGGATGCGGAGGGCGTACCTTCCCGGGTGATCGACTCAAGGTCACCAAGTAGGCCCGCGTTCGAGCGCGGGCTGGGAAGGCACGCCCGTGCTCAGCGTAGTCACCGAAGACGGCACCACCGGGACCGGTACCTCTCTGATCGACGAGATCGTCCGGGAAGGCGCCCGGCGGATGCTCGCCGCGGCCCTGGAAGCCGAGGTCGAGCAGTACATAGCCGAACTCGCCGGCCAGCGCGACGAGCGGGGCCGGAGGCTGGTAGTCCGCAACGGCCGTCACCGGCCCCGGACGGTGACCACGGCCGCGGGACCGGTCGAGGTGGCCGCGCCGCGCGTGAACGACAAACGAGTCGACGCCGGGACCGGGGAGCGGGAGCGGTTCTCCTCGAAGATCCTGGCGCCGTGGTGCCGGAAGTCCCCAAAGGTCAGCGAGGTCCTGCCCCTGCTCTACCTCCACGGCCTGTCCTCGGGCGACTTCCTGCCGAGCAATGCTCAGAACCTGTGGATCGGCCCGGGGGTGGGGTGCCTCGTGGGATGTGGAGGGCGTACCTTCCCGGGTGATCGACTCATGGTCACCG
>NZ_JBWKJV010000110.1:0-6667 GCF_056432045.1 Streptomyces sp. NPDC045701
TGTGGCCGCAGGCCTGGAGCTCGTGCGCCGGCTCATGCGCGCGCTGGGCCTGGTGCCCTGCCAGCCCAGGCCGAAGCGCTGGGCCCTCACGCTGCCCGCGGCGCGCGCTGCCCGACCTCGTAGGCCGGAACTTTACGGCCGGAGTGCCAGGCGAAAAGCTGGCCGGGGACATCACTTACATCAAGACCGGTGAGGGCTGGCTTTATCTCGCGACGGTTATTGACTGCTGCACTAAGGAGGTCATCGGGTATGCGATGGACGACCACTACCAGACGCCGCTGATATCCCGTGCCATCCGCAACGCGGCCCGCAACCGGAAACTCTCACCGGACGCAATATTCCACTCCGACCGAGGCAGCAGCTACATGTCGGCCGAGTATGCGGCCGTCCTCGGGGGACTCGGGCTCAGGCAATCGGCGGGCCGCACCGGAATTTGTTTCGATAATGCCATGGCTGAATCGTTCTTCGGCGCCCTGAAAAACGAACGGGTATCGCGCATGAGTTATCCCGCCCGCGAAGAGGCTCGACGAGACATCACTCGATACATCGAGTTCTGGTACAATCGCAAACGTCTTCACTCGGCAGTTGGCTATCGTCCTCCTATTGAAATCCATGCCGAATTTCAGAAGTTGGGATTCGTTGCATGAAATAATCTGCCAGACCTTGTCCGAAAAACGCGAGGCCCCTCAGAACCAACAGGCCCCCGGACTGTGGTGTTGAGACCTTCAGGCATCTCGCTCCACAGTCCGAGGGCCTCGCCCCGTTACTCGACCGGCCTCGTCACCCGATCGGTGGCCAAGTTGAAAAGTCTCTCGTCAGGCGTGGACATTGAAGATGGTTTGCCAACCAGCGGTGGCATGGCCGGTCACCGTCACCTTGTTTGTCGTTCCGCTCGTGTAGGCCGTCGACCAGTGATCTATGCCGTACCTGTTCGAGTCGGCGATCAGTGAATACGCCCCACCGGCGTCGTCCGAGAAGTCAAGCGCATATTTGTCGGACCACGCCGTTGTTCGATCGACTTCGAAATACCGCTCCTCCCCAGGGAGGATTTTATCAAAGCGCTCAATTCCCCTGATCGGGGCAGGCTCACCGGAGTCAAGGTAGCGGAACCCCCGGAACTTAAGGATATCGTCGGTGTTATTCTTGATAATGTAACCATTTGTATACCGAATAGTTGATTCTGCGGCGACGCTCCCCGGCTGGCCGGGCTCCACAGCCTGAGCAACCGATGGGGTCACTCCTGCCAAAAGAATTACCCCGGCAAGCGAAGCAGTAATAGTGCTTTTACGCTTGATCTTCACTTTCCCTCATTTCTTCCCAGTACACACCCCTGACCGAACGGAGCCTTGCGATAATGTCGAACACCTGATGCCACCGGTGTCAGCCAAATGGCCGGCAGGATGGTTGAGGCGTTTCCATCAACCGTTTACGGGATGGCGTCCCGTGGAGTGGTCAGGGCGACTCTTTTGTTAAATTCCGTGGTCAGGCTGTGAGCTGTTAGCCGAGGCGGGCGAGGCGCCCGGTGCGGGGCGGGCTGTGGGTGGTGGCCCAGTGGGCGTCGGGGCGGATGATGTTGATCGCTGTGGCGGAGAAGGCGTGCTGGAGGCGGACTTCCGGCAGGCCGCGGTAGCGGGCCCGGCGGATGCCGGTGATGCCGAGGGCCGGGTTGAGAGTGCCTGGTCTTTCTTCCAGGAGCCTTTTTCACGTGTAGATCATGAGGGTGAGGATCGCGGCAGCTGCTGACGTGAGTCTGTTCGGACTGATGCGGGCATGCCGGAGATCCGCCACTGCTTGATCCGGGAGATGGTTCGCTCGACCGGAGCACGCAGTGCGGCGTGGACCTTGTCCGGCGCCTTGTGCTTGTCGGGCAGGCCGGTTCCGGGCCGTCGTCTGACCGGGGTGATCACAGTGCCGCCGGCCCCGGCGTACCCCTTGTCCGCGAGGACCTCGAGGTTCAGTCGCGCGCAGGTGTCGATGATGCCGTGCTCGCGGGCGGCTTTCACGTCGTGGGGTGCCGCCCGCCAGGGCGGGTGACATCCACAGCAGTCTGCCGTCTTCTGCCGCAACGGCCTGCAGGTTCACGCCCTCGCGGTGGACCTTGCCGGAGAAGTGCCCCGGCGCCTGGACCCGGCCGGTCTCCGCGACGGTGCCGTCCGTGTGATGACCGGTGAGCGCACCGGCCAACGACGGCGCGTGCTCCGCAAGGTGCCCGATCGTGTGGTTCACGTAGCGCCAGGCGGTGGCTGTACTGATGCCAGCGCCCGCCCCCGCGGCTCCGACCTGGCGAAACGCGACGCGAACCGGGCATGCAGCCCCGCCAGCACCCCGTCCCACTCCTCAACCAGCCCCACCCCAAGCTCAGCCATACCCCAACTCAACCACATACAAGTGAGATTGCAGTACTAACTAAGCCCGCCTAGTGCCGCTGCCAGTCGATCGGCCAGGCGGGTGTCGGCGTACTGGGTCATCTGCAGAGGTAAGTACGAGGTCGAGTGCAGAGTTCTTGGGAGGGCTGCTTGATCTTGGGCGTGATGTGTGTTGGTCGCCCGGACCGGTGCGGGCCCGGAGCCGGAACGGCTTCGGGCCCGCGGAGTGGTGAGGGATGCTCAGGCTGTCGTTGTGGCCATGTCCTGGAGGGCTGCGATGCGGTCCTTGAGCCGGTAGCTGTTGCCGTTGATGGGGATGATCTGGCAGTGGTGCAGGAGCCGGTCGAGGATCGCGCCGGCCAGGATGTCGTCGCCGAAGAGCCGGCCCCACTCGGTGGAGCTCTTGTTCGAGGTGAGGAGTCGGCAACCAACCCGCACCGCGTGACGCCGCCAAAGTCCCCTACCGGCTATGCAGCCGCGTCGCAGCAACGTTGTCTTGCCCCCGCGCCGGCGGGACAGCCGTACACCGGCGTCACGGCGTAGTGGGCGTTACGTCCTGGCCGTCAAACACGATCATCCATTTCGGATCCTTCACATAAATTGCTCCGTACCCCTCTTCCCGAGCCAGTTCATTAACCTCGGTTTCAGTTCTCGCCGCCAAGATCTCATCGAATTCCGGATCCTTGGACGAGGTGTACGATTTGAATTGCCCATTCACCCGCTTGACCTTCATGATGGGCTTTCCGCCCTTATATTCGGTTAGGAGAATTTGCGGTTCAGACTCCACCTCGAGCATGCACTTTTCGCAATTGGCGGCAGCTACTGCGGATTTCACTGCGCCTTCCCTATGCTTTGCGAAGTATATTCCCTTGCCCCAGGCGCCCCCGGGGGAGAGAGTATCTTGGTAGCCATGTGCACGAATGTCGTCGGCCGCCCACTGACCCGTTCCGTGATGGAATTTTTTGCCTTTCAGTTTATCTGATGCTATTTGCACCGCCTTCGCCCGGGGCGCAGACTTTACTTTTGCGCTGTCTGCGCCGAGGGAGGCAGTGGCAGAGCCGTTTTTAAGGAGTGCCTCAGGCGTGTCTGTGGCTGCTCTTACGCCTAGTTTGCCTGCGGCGCCGATGCCGCCGGCGAGGATGCCTGCGCCTCCGAGGACAAAGGCGGTGATGTTGAGGTCGCTGTCCCACTGGTCTTTGCCGGTGGCGAGGGCGGCGGTTTCCACGGCAGCGGAGGCGAGATCGAGGACGGCGCCGGCCACGGCGATGCCACCGAAGAAGCCGATGCCGGTGCCGGTGCCGAGGGTGGGCAGAATGACAGTGGCGGCGGTGACGGCGGCGGCGAGGACAGCGAGGCCGAACACGACACCGGTGAAGATATAGTCCAGAACCGCGGTGTTGCCGGTGGGGTCGGTCTTCATGATGGGGTTGGCGTCGAAGGCCATGTACCGGTTGTGGAGGGGGGCGTTGTCGCGGCTGATGAACCGTTTCTGGGTGGGGTCGTAGAGACGGTTCTTCAGGTATTGGGTGCCGGTGGTGGTGTTGGTGTACTCACCGGCGTAGGTGAAGGGGTTGATGCCCGCGGCTGCGCCTGGGCTGCCGGCTGCGGTCACGGCTGTGGTGGTGGGGGTGGTGTGCTGTCCGTAGTCGGTGTAGTGCCAGGCTGCGTTGATCTGCCCGCCGTCGCCGGTGAGGGTGGTGGTGTTGCCGTGGCGGTCGTGGTGGAGGTAGCCGCCGCCGGTGGCGTTCGCTGTCTGGACCGCTTGGGCCGTCTCGGCTGTGGTGCCGGTCTGGCTGGTGGTGAGGGTGCGGGCTTCGCGGGTGGCGGTCTGGAGGTAGGAGCCGGTGACCACCGCAGACTGCGCCTCACCGCCCCTCTCACCCTCACCGCCGGTGGTGGTGTGGGTGTCATTGGTGATGGCACCGGTTGTGGGGTCGTAGTAGAACCCGGTCACCGTCGCACCGGCGTTTTCCGCGCTTCCTTCTCCGCTTCCTTCTCCGCTTCGGTCTGCGCCGGGGGCGGGGGCGGGGGTGGCGGTGGCGGTGGCACGTGATCCGTCGGCCCAGTAGGTGTAGCGGGTGGTGGTGCCGTCGGGGGTGGTGACCGAGACGGGCTGGCTGAGGGGGTTGTAGGTCCAGGTGTTGCCGCGGTGATCCCGGATCAGGTTCCCGGCCTGGTCGAATTCCTGGGTCTTCTTCTCACCGTCGGCGGTGACGGCGGTCAGCCGGCCTGCGGGGTCGATGTCGTGCTCGGTCACGCTCTTCTTCCCGCCCTCATCGTGGCGGGTGGTCTCGGAGCGGGTGATGTCGCCGGAGACGTTCAGCGTGTAGGCGGTCTCGGTGACCGGCTGGCCCTTGTCGTTGCTGACCTTGGAGTGGATGAGGCGGTCGTAGGCGTCGTAGCGGTAGGCGGTGGTGGTGACCGCCATGCTCACCCCGCCGTGCTCGTCCTTGAGCACCGCGCCGGTCTCATTGACGGCGGGGCGGGTGTCGGTGCGGGAGGTGAGGTTGCCGTGCGCGTCGTAGACGTAGGCGGCCTCGCTCACCGGGGTGCCGTCGGCACGAGTGGTTTTCTCGGTCTTGATCTGGCTGGCGTCGGTGAAGGTGTAGAGGGTGGTGACGCCGTTGCCGCGTTCGACCTTCTCGATCCGGCCGAGCCCGTCGTAGGTGTAGGTGACCTCGGCCAGGACCTTGCCGTCCGTGCCGGTCTGCTTCGCCGAGCGCAGGGTGCCATCACCGTTGTGGCTGTAGACGGTGCGCGCACCCGCGGTGTCGACCGCGGCCGTGAGCTGGCCGTGGGTGTCGTATTCCTGGGTCAGGGTCTTGCCGTCGGGGTAGGTGACCTTGGTGACGTGGCCGTCCGCATCGTAGGTGTACCCGATCCGGGTGCCGGCCTTGTCGGCCGGGTCGAACACCTCAGTGACCCGGCCGGTCACCTTGTTGTAGGTGTAGGCGCTCTTCACCACCTGCTTGCCGTCCGCTGACACCGTCGCAGTCTCAAGGACACGGCCGGTGGCCGGGTCGTAGGAGCTGGTGGTGACCGACCCGTCGGGGCGGGTCACCTTCTCTACCTCCCCCCGCTCGTTGTAGACGGTGGCGGTGACCCCGCCGACGGGGTCCTTCTCCTGGACCACACGCCCCGCCGTGTCCCGCTTCACCGTCGTCCCGGACCGCTTCTCCTCACCCGAGCCCAGGGTCTTGACCACCGGTCCGCCGGTCAGGTCCTGACGTGGTTCGGCGGTGATCTCACCGCCGGGGAACGTCTCGGGGGCGGCCGGGGTGAGGGTGGCGGTGTCGACCGTGCCGCCGGCACCGTAGGCGAGCCGGGTGGTGATGTCCCCGGCCGTGGATTCCCGGGCCCGCCCGAGCCCGTCGTAGGCCTGGCTGGCTGCGGGCACGGGGGTGCCGTCCGCGTGGCGGGTCGAGGAGGCGACCGTCCGGTCGGCAGCATCCAGTTTCTCGGTGGTGGTGGTCACCGCCTTGGCCGGGTCGCTCTCCCCGGCGGGCAGCAGCGCGGTGGTCTTGGTGTTCGCGACGTTGTCGTAGGAGAAGATCCGCGTCATGCCGTTGGGGGCGACCGCCTTCACGGGCCGCCCCAGCAGATCATTCGTCGTGACCGTCTTGCGGCCCGCACCGTCGCTGGTGGTCGCGGTCAGCCCGTCCGGCGAGTACTCCACCGACTGCAGCGTCCGCGCGCCCGGATCACCAGTGATCTTGCCACCCTCGACGTTGTCGGTCTTCTTCTCCACCCGCCCCAGCAGATCCCTGGTCTCCACGGTGACGTGCCCGTCGGGGGTGGTGAGCGTGGTGGAGGTGGGGGTGTGGGCGGCGGTGGTGGTCAGTCCGTCCGGCCCGGTCTCCTTGATCACCCGCCCCGCATCGTCATACACCGTCTTCGATGCCCGGCCCGCCGCGTCCACCGTTTCGACGACCTCACCGGTGGCCAGATCGGTGACCTGCTTCACCGTCCCCGCCGGGGTGGTCACCGCATCGGTGCGGGTATGGGCGTCTGTGTCGATGCTGGTGGTGTAGGTCTCAGCCAGCTTCTCCGGCCCCTCATCACCCTCCGGGCGCGCCCCCTCCGCCCAGGTGACCCTCTTCGCTTTCAGTTCACCATGCCCGTCGACCTCGAAACTCGTGGTGGTACGTGCCTTCGGAGTCTCGCCCGGCTTGTTCGCGATGGCTTCGGTGGTGGCGGCAACATGCTTGCCGTCGGGGGTGAGGGTGTTCCGCGTTTCGGCGACGGTGCCGTCGGTGCCGGTGGTGACCGATTTCACCGGCTGCCCGTAGGGCCCGTACTCG
>NZ_JBWKJV010000111.1:0-6575 GCF_056432045.1 Streptomyces sp. NPDC045701
CTCGAACCAGCCCGACCACACCTCTACCGCGCGCTCCGTCTCCACGAACGGAACAACGCGTCACGCACCCAACAGACACGCACGGCTGTAGTACCAGCTGGGCGCCGTCGCCGATACGCCCGGCGAGTAGTACGGATGCGGCCTTCCCGGATCTGTTACGGGTTCTCGACTACCTCGCCCGTGGCCGTGTTCACGTCCACGCTCTTGTCAGGACCCGCCTGCGGGAAAATCCTGTAGGAGACATTTCCTTCTGTGTCCGAGCCGTCGTTTCGCAGGTCGATCCGCCAGAAGGAAGCGGCCAGGCCGGCTGACTGCGCCAGCTTCACAGCGTCCTCAGGCGTCATCGCGGGCAGAGGCGACGAGAGGCGGTCCTGTGAAGGAGAGACAGCCTTGACTAGGTTGACCTGACCCGATGTGGAATCCACGAAAGCCACAACCGACTCACGCAGGGGAGTACCCTCCGAGGCAGGAGTACCGGTGTCGGCGCCGACGAAGGAGAACTGCCAGGTTGTCAGACCCTTGACGTCATGGGTCTCCTTTCCGTAAAGAGACACGCTGGCCAGCTCGTCCCAGTCCTTCATCGCCGGGTCCCCCGCGATTGCCTCCTTCGCCTTATCCAGCGCGTCCTGCAAGGAAAGACCCACGCCGTCCGAGACTCCCGCACCCTGCGACTCCGAAGGCGCTGACGCGGCGCCGGGCTCCCCAGCCTTCGGCTGCACGTGCCACAGCTCAGGCAAACCCGTGGGCACCGGCGTCGGCATCGGTACCGGCATCTGCGGCTCCCCAGCCGCAGATGTCACGGCATCACGGGCACCGGAAGAAGTATGGCTAGGCGGTGTGCCAGCCTCCGCGGCAAAAGCTCCCGTGGACGCGAGGAGCGGGGCAAACACCGCCGAAGCCAGGACAGCGGTGATCAGCTTCTTCGAACCAGGCATAGGAAATCCTCGGCGCAGTCGGGGAAAGGGAGCCGCCGTAGCGCGGCGCTAGAAAGTCAACTCGATCACCAAAACCCGCAATATCCCCTCACTGGGTACAAAATCTGCTATACGGGACCCCGTCGATCGGCCTCCCCGGCCCCGTCTCGCCCCCACCCTCGCCCGTATCTGCGCCACCCTCGCCACCGACAAGATCAAACCCAAGGACGCCCGCCGCGGACGGTCTCGCCCACTCCCCCGGAGCACCGCCCCGCCCTGGAGCACGCGGTACCTGTACCGCACCTGCCACTACGAGGACGAGACCCGTCCCACCTTCTTTGCGGCCCATCAGGACTGGCAGCGCCGGGCCTGGAGCCGGGGACGGTGGACTGGAAGGGGTACGTGTTCTGCGTGCTGGAACAGTTCCACCGGAGGCTGCGTCGGCGGCGCGAGCATCCTCGGCCTCCACCCCAACACCGCAGTCCGCTGGGCAGGGTTCGCCAAGACCTCCTGGGCCGGCTACCTCGCCGCCCGCACCAGTGGGCGCGGATCCCCATCCGGATCTGGTGGGAGAACGGTCACGGCCACTGGGGTGATGGCAGCAAGCGCCCGGACATGATTCGTCACGGATACCGCCCGGTCTGATCCGGGAGCTGGAAGGAGTACCGGCCGAGCATGTTGATGTGATGCCGGACGAACGGCGACATGCTCAGCAGCCCGTAGAGTGCGTCCCAGCCGCTGGTTCGCAGCTTCCCGAATTGATGGATCAGACCCTGTCCGGAAAACGCGAGGCCCCTCAAGGGCCGGCCGCCATTCACTTGAGCCTTTGCCACACCGGGCGGGTCTATACATCGCCGTCCCGCGCTGGCGCCAGACCGAAGGGCGGCCTAACCCGCCCGCGCAAGCGGACCCACGATAGAGACCGTGCCTGAATGGTGGGGCGGACGAGGCGCTTGTAGGCGGCAGAGCGCTGCGCCGGGCTGAGGAGGGCAGGCAGTTTCGGGGCACGCAGCGGCAGGTGCCGTCTGCGATACCAGCCGGCCATGTAACGGCAGGCCGGGCAGCCACCGGGCCGGACGAGTTGTCCGGAGGGTGTGCGGGCGGCTGATTTGTTGCCGGGCAGCCAGTCACGGGGGGATTGTGTTGGCAGTACAGGTTCAGGTGAGGAAGTCGCGCAGGGCTGCAGAGCTGTTTCGGTGGGCGCCGAGCGTGCCGCCGACGAGGAACCCGGCGATCCACACGGCGAAGGGAGCAAGGACGAGGGTCCATCCGATTCCGTTGAGCGACCACAAGTGGAGTGTGGGATCGACGCCCTCTTGAACAGTGCCGGCGATCAGGCCGAATCGGGACATCAGCAGGACCAAGCCGCATGCCAGGCTTACAGCGGCGACCGAAGGCGCGATCTTGGTCGCCCACAGGTGACTGGCCGTGCGGCCGCCCCGGAAGTAGACCAGAACGGCGAGGCACACCAGGATCTCAACAAAGACGATCGAAATGACAGCCAAACCCGTAAACCAGTACACCAGCTCGACAACCGGGTCCAGACCAGCAGCGGTGCAAATGGTGACGCCGGCGGCTGTCACCACACTGACAACTCCGAGAGCGAAGGCTGGCACCCCACCCCACCTGGTATGTCCCACCATCCGTGGGAGGGCACCAGCCCTGCTGAGCGCAAACAAGTACCGGCCGCTAGAGTTCTGAAACGCGAGCAACCCTGCGAACAGGCTGGATACCAACAGCCAGCTCATAACGGTACTGAGCCACCCCCCGACATAGTCATTGGCCACATGCAGGAGCACTGCGGCAGGATCCGCGAGCGGAGTCCCGCCGAGGGTGGAGATCTGCTCTACCCGAGCTACAACCTGATCCGAGCCCAGTGCGCTGACGACGGCCCACGAAGTGAAGCCGAACAGAACCGTGAGCGAGCCGACAGCAACGTATGTGGCTCGGGACACGCTCCGCTTTGGGTCGCGGCTTTCCTCCCCATAGACCGCGGCGGCCTCAAATCCAATGAAGGCAGCGAATGCAAAAGCCAGGGCAATGCCTGCGGATCCTGTAAACCCACCCGCGAAAATGTGCTGGGGCGCAAAGGAGGCTCCAAGCTGGGCACCGTCTGGGCCACCCTGAAACGCCACTGCGATCCCGGTGATGATCAAGCTGGCCAGCTCACAGAGCATCAGGACACCCAGGACCTTAGCCCCGACATCGACATGGAGCAGGGACAGGCTCAGCACGATAGCCAAGGCGAGGAGCGACCATGACCACCAAGGGAGGGCGACGCCGAAGGTCGTCTCCATCCGACCGGCCATGAGAGCGCCGAAGAAGCCAGAAATTCCCAACTGAATGCTCACATAGGCGAGCACTGAAACATACGCCGCCCCCAGCCCGGCCCGCAATCCCAGACCGCGGCCGACATAGGCGAAGAATGCACCGGTGTTGGTCACTACGCGGCTCATGGCAGCATACGCTGATCCAAAAACGGCCAACACGAGGCCGACTACGACATATGCACCCGGGACGGCGGCCCCGTTTCCCACCGCGATGGCGACGGGAACGGCCGCAGTCATTCCCACGAGCGGCGCCGCAGCAGCGACAACGAAGAAGACCATGGCAAATACGCCGAGACGACGGCGCGCCAAACTCTCGTGATCCGCACTGCCGTTCTGCTCGCTCCTTACCTTAGCCATCTCTGCTGTCCCTTGTGTGGCGGTGTACCGGTGGCTGAGCCGGTACGTCCAGAGTGGGGTTGCGATCAAAGAAGCCAACGGGCCTGAGGGTGAAGCCTGCGCGGCCGCTGGGCATAATCGGCCAGTCCTCCAGCCGGGGAACATGGGTCAGGCCGAACGTGTGCCAGAGAACAATGTCTTCGTGGTCGAGGCTACGGTCGCCCGAGGTGTAAGCAGGCAAACCAGCGCCGCCTGGGTGTTGATTGACGAAGTCACCCGCCGAGTATCGCTCTGCTGGATCATACCGCGTAACCCATAGGTGTTTGGTGGCGAATCCAGCGCGGGCAGCGATGGACGACTTCGGGTCAGCCAGCAGTGTCGGCATACCTTCGGGCAGGAGCGCGTAGGTTACGGGGTATCCCAGGTGATTGCGCACATCGCGGTTAAGCACGTGCCACACCCGGTTGACCGAGGGATCTGCGTCTCGGTGCGCCTGTGACTCAGAGGTCAGCAGCGTGCGGACCACGGTGAATGCGTTGCCGCGAGCATCTCTCGGACCTTTATGGGCCCGTACTACATCCACCTCTTCGACAGAATTCCGAGGGCCGTCGACCATCATATCGAGCCGAGCACTGAAGAGGTGCTGGTGGTATGGGGCTCCCAAGCCCTTTGCGACCTCTGAGGCGTGCGCAGACCCTTCGACCGGGTACGCCGAAGTGAAAAGGATACCCGTGGCTTTTACCTCGAAATCAATTGTTCCGTCGAGGTAAAAGTACCAGTAGAAGCCATAATCATAATTCCCCACGGTGGTGAAGAAGGACACGACGAGCCGACGCTGGCGCCGTGTTTCATTGGACCCCGACCATAGGTCTGCGTGCTTCCACAGGATACCGGCGTCTTCCTCATGAATGCAGATAGCATTCGGGAGGACCTGTGGGTTTCCTAGCTCGTCAGCGATGACCGGACTGAGATAGCTGATCTCACCCAAGCAGTCACATCCCAGCTCGAGCTTGTTGGCGTACCGGCCAAGGAGGTATTCGCCTGTGTCGAAATAGTTCTGCCACGACCGGAGCGGAGACGGGTCGGCATAGGGAACGACCATTTCAGCGATCGAGGCCCGGTAGATGATTGGCCGCAGACCGCCTCCCTCGTCGAAGCCGATCTGGTGAAGCACGAGGCCTTCACGAACGTCGAAGCCCACACGCATTGACCACTTCTCCCATCGGAGGGCGTTGCCGTTGAGGACAAAACTCGCCCCCTGCGGCTGCGTGACGTGGATAGGCTTTTGAGTGGTGCGGACTGGCCCGGTGATTGCCGGATCGTCGAAATTTCCCGAGGTCTGCGGTACGGGTACGGCGCCTGTATCGATGACCCGGTCCACCACGCGGTTAAGAGTGTCGACGTAGGCCACCAGTCCATCAAGTGGATGTGCCCACGGAAGATCGCGCTCATGCTGCTGATGGAACGCGAGGCCGCGCAGGATTCGCCGTCCAGTTTCGTCCGGATAGTCCTCGGGGTAGGCCCCGGCCGCAAGCGGGGCAACCCGCACCTCAGAGACGTCGAGGCCCCTGGCGGCCAAGGCCGACAGCCAGCGCTCATCCGTGGACAGCAACTGCTCAACGAGCTCAAACTCTTCCACCAGCACGGGTAGCTGGCCCGACACGGTGGAGTTGAGCTCGGTGTAGCTGACAACCTCCCCGGCGGTCGCATCGACCACGATGTCACGCGAGATGTGTGTTGCAAGGTCCAGAGCAAGGACGCGGAAGCAACGAGCCGAGGACGGGCCGTCTGGGAACTCAAGGACAGCATTTTTCGGCGGCTCTTGAAGACCGACATAGGCAAATCGGGTCGAGTCCGTGGCGAGACCTGCCTCAAGCACTGCCGTCCGGACGGCCGCTACCTCGCTAGGCGTGATTTCAGCAAGAGGATGCTGAAGCCCCGGCGCCGACACTGGTGAAGCTGACATTGAAATCTCTCATTTCATGTCTTCGTACTTTTTGGCTGCCTGGCAGGGTGTATTCGGAGAAGACCTTGGGGACTTATATCACACCCCATCAACCATTATGGTCACCTGAGCTGGCGCCACGCGAGTTGTCCCCCGGCACTCTTCATCAGGGCGCGCCTCGTAGCACTCTTCGGCGTGCCGTCCTCTTGGCCTGACCGTCCAAAGATCATCGCGTCCCCGATCTTTCAGGGGCGAATCCGCTGGCATCTTTCGCAACTGCCTGCGGTGACTCGTTGACAGAAAGGGAGGTGTCCGGGTAGCAGCGGATACCAATCCTGGCAGCTGGCCGTCGGGTGCCAGGCCATGGCACCAATTCCCTGTGAGAGGGTGATTTCGTGCCGTACTCGACATCCCGCACACCCTCGTGGAGTGGGACTCGATGCTGATCATTACCCGTGAGGGTGCCCGCCGCTGCAAACTGCCGCCCTCGCAACGGGCCGGTACTACAGCCGTGAGTGTCTGTTGGGTGGGTGTCGCGTTGTTCTGTTCATGCAGGCGGAGCGTGCGGGGCGGGTGTGGTCGGGCTGGTTCGAGGAGTTCTTTGCCTTGCTGGCAGGGGTGTTCGGCAGGGTGGACCGGCGCCGGTTGGCGATGGCGTATCTGAAGGCGCTGATCGCGCCGGTGGAGCGGAAGAACGGATGGCAGATCGCGGAGTACGCCGGTCACGCGGGTCCGGACCGGGTGCAGTGGTTCCTGGCCCGTTCGGGGCTCGCCGGTCAGCTCCGGGACGGTGTGCGCTCGTTCGTGGTGCAGCATCTGGGCCGGCCGGATGGGGTGCTGGTGCTGGATGAGACGGCGTGTTTGAAGAAGGGCACCAAGCCGGCCGGGGTGGCCCGCCAGTACGGCCGGGATCACCGGGGCTTGTATTTCAATTACTGCTCTGCGAGTCAGAGTTGGAGCAATGCTCAGAACCTGTGGATCGGCCGGGGGCGGGGTGCCTCGTGGGATGCGGAGGGCGTACCTTCCCGGGTGATCGACTCAAGGTCACCA
>NZ_JBWKJV010000112.1:0-6500 GCF_056432045.1 Streptomyces sp. NPDC045701
GGGTCTTTCAGGCTGCGGCGGGCCAGGACCCAGTGGCCGTGGCCGTTCTCCCACCAGATCCGGATGGGGATCCGGGCCCACTGGTACATCCGCTCACCGTGGGACCCCTTCCCGGCGGACAGCCGCTTCCAGGCCTGCGGTGCCAGGCCCGCGACCAGCTCGTCGACACGCCTGTCCCGCCCGGTGCGGGTGATGACGGTGTCGCTGGTCTTCACACACATCACGTGCTGATGGCCTGCTGTTCCATCCACCACCGCAGGGATTCCGGCTGTCCGCAGGCCTCGTCCGCGGTGACCCACGCGAACGGCACGCCGGCCTGGACCGCACGGGTGAGCATGGCTTTGAAGTGCCTGGTCTTCGTCGCGAAGGCCACCTCGTCCGGGACGCCCGCCTTGTGGCACCGCTCCCGGTCATCCGTCCACGAGACAGGAAGATACAGTTCCCGGTCGATCAACGCCCGCCCCTTCGTGGAGGCGTAGGCCAGGAACGTGCCGACCTGGCAATTTTCGGTGCGTCCCGCCGTTCCGGAGTGCTGCCGCTGCAAACGGGCGGCCTCGGGCGGCCCGGTGCCCCCGGCGAACAACCCGGCGGCCTCCAGCCGCACCGCCTCGCGGCGCTGACGGCCCCTCGCCGTCAACCCGCCCCCATCCGCATATCGCATGGCCAACGGTCTACCGCCACCACCGGTCTGCCATCAGCCAAACGTCAAGATTCGTCACCTCATAACGCTGAAGTCAGTATCAAGCAGCCCGGAGGTCATAACGTCGGGAAGGGGCGCGATCCGCCTTCCGCCACATCAGCGTCGTCACCAATGTCGCCGGGGTGGCTGGGTCCGCCGACGGGCCCAGCCATCCCGGCGTGTAGCCGCTTGCGGGCGAGGCTGCGGGCCTCAGTCGCTTGCCGGGCCGGGAGCGAGGCGTCAGACAGCGGCATCCGTGACGGCGCAGCTTCCTTAACTGGCGGTCTCAGCCCTGCCGCGACGGGCCGGCTTGGCTGCCGCGGTGGAGGTGCGCAGGAGTGCTGCGGCGAGGGCGGGGGCGGTGGCTGGTCCCGGGCCGTAGTGGGGGTGAGCCTGGGCGAGAGAGGGCATCTGGGACTCGGCCCGTTCGGTGGGGGTTCGTTCCAGAACGGTTGTGCCGGTTTCGGCTTCCAGCACCGGGGTGTATCCGGCGGTGCGCAGTGCAGTGAGTGTGTCGTTGGGGGGTGCGGTGCTGATCAGTACGGTGGGGGCGATCTTGCGCAGGCCGAGTTTTGTGAGGGAGCGGGTGGCGGCGACTTCGGTAATGAGGTGTTCGTCCTCGCTGCGGATGCAGCAGGCTGAGCGGACCACGCGCAGGCGGCCGTGGGTGCGGGCAACGTCCTTGACGGTGTAGACCAGTGGCTGGGGCAGTTCGGTGCCGCCCTCACTGACGGCGGTCAGGTGTTCGAGGATGGTATCGGCGTCCAGGCCGGTGTCGAAGGCGCGGCGAAGTGAGCGGGGGGTGATCCGCCAGACGATGGCGTGTCCCTCGGATTCACGGTCGGCGACGGTGGTGAGGAGGTCGCTGAGGTCGGGGGCGGCGGCGCCGGTGACGGTGGCGGTCAGGTCGGTCTGGAAACGGGCGGTGGTGCGCGGGGCGGGCAGCACCGCGTCGAGTGCTGCCTCCAAGTGGGCTGCGGCGTCGGCGAGTGGGGGGTGGTCGGCCAAGTCGGGGCCTGCGCCGGGAACCGCCGGGAAGTAGCGTTCGGCCCCGGCGCGCAGCAGGGCGTACAGGGCGTGGCCGGTGGTGGTGAGGGCGCCGTGTGCGGTGATGCCGAGGAGTTCGGCTTCGGTCAGGGTCGCCTTCGCGCGTGCACGGGTGTCGTCGGTGTCCAGAAGTTCGGTGAGGGCGGGGTGGAACCAGGCGGCGCAGCTAAGGAGTTCCTCGAGAGCGTCGGCGGCCACGGCATGGCCGGTGGGGAGGGTGGTCAGTGCGTCGAGGATGCCCCGGCGCAGGAGGGTGGCCAGTGGGTCGGTGGGTTCGACCAGTGCGACGGGGCTCTGGTCGTCGTCGGCGGGCCAGTAGGTGAAGATTTCGGGTACCACGGCCCAGGTGGCCAGCAGGGGCATGAGGCGGCGGGCCGGGGTTTGAGTGATCCAGGTGTCGTAGCGGGGGGTAGGCAGAAGGCGTGCCGGTGGCTGGGGCGGTGGTGTGCGGCTGCGGCGTCGGCCCCGCTGGGCGGGCAGGTTGCCCGGTTCGCGGTGGGGGCGGAGGAGGTCGGCGTTGGCGGCGAGGTCGAGCCAGAGGCGGGCCTGTTCCTCGCTGATGGAGGCGTCCCTGGCGATGCGTTTGGTGTCGCGGACGGTGAGGCCGCCCGCTTTGCGGATCCCGGGCGGCTGGGCGGCCACCGTGCGCAGGACGAGTTCGGCGTGCCACACGGCGGCCGCGGCCGCTGCCTGGGCCTGGCCGTCGGCGCCGGCGGGGATCGGCACGGTACGGGTGAGGACCGGCGGAGCCAGGTCCACAGCGGGAATGGCGTCGTCGCGCAGGGCGTGGGCGATCTCGTAGGGGAGTTCGGCGAGGTCGTGGCCCGCAGGCAGGACCATGCCGCGCTCGGCCAGCCAGTCGGTTCCCGGATCGCCGGAACCCCCGGGGCGTATCGTAAACTTGCTGTTCGGGCCGGAGTAGTAGCTGTAGCGCGTCACGAAACAGTGGGTGCGCAGCAGTGGAGGCCCGGGCACCAGCTTGTCGAGCAGGTCACGAGCCGCAGGCGGGGCCTGGGCGGCCAGCCGCCGTACGTTGCCCGCGTCCTGGAGGAAAGCGACAATCTTCTGCTGGGAGGCGTCACGCGTGCTGCCCTTGCCCAGGCCCAGCCGTTCGGCGATCGCATGCACCTCGGGGGCGTTGAAGGCGTCGGTGAGCAGCTCATCGACGGGCCGACCGTAACGCTGAAGGGCAGCCGAGCCGCAGTGCAGCAGCGCGGGAACGATGATCTTGCCCGAGTGAGGGGGCAGGACCAGCGCCTGCTCAGCCAGGCGTTCCAGTGCTTCCTCGACAGCGGCCCGCTCCGTATTGGCGGATGCGAGCTTGTCCAGGACCACGGCGCGTGCGACGGCACGGCCCGCCGGATCAAGGCCGGGATCCTGCCTGGGCATCCAGGACTGGGCGGGCACGCTCTGCCGCGGGACGGGCCCGTGCTCGGCATCGGCGAGCTGGGCGATGGCGGCCAGCAGCCGCAGATCACCGGCATGCAGCGATTCGAGAGCGCGGCTGACGGACGCATCGGACAGCAAGTGGTCGGCGAGCTGGTCCAGGGTGCGCAGGCCCTTCCCGTATCCGGCGGCCTGCGGCAGCGACCTGAGCTCCAACAACGCGGTCAGCTGCGCGGGAGTGCGCCCGGCGAGCCAGTTTTTCAGGGCAGTCGTACTCTTCACCCTCCGATCGTAGGGGACAACGGGGCACTGCCGTCCCGGTCCCTGCCGCCTTCCCCGTCGGAGTGAGGGCCGCCGCCCCGATGTGTCAGTGGGGTGCGCGGAGGGGCCGGGCAATGACATCCCGCTGACGGGGATCGGGAATATGGTGGAAGACCCCGCCCTTCGGTTCACCCCCAACGGCGTCCCGGTCGCCCGGTTCACCATCGCCTCCACCCCACGGACATTCGACTGGGAGGACGATACGCAGAGGAACGGTGAACGGACGTTCCTGGACTGCACCGCCTCGCGGCAGCTGGAGACCTCGCCGCCTCGGCCCGCAAAGGAGCCCGGCTGGTGGTCGCGGGCAGGCTACGTACAGAACGCTGGAAGACCCCCGAGGGGCGAGAAACGCTCGAAGATGGTCATGGGCGCCGACGAGGCCACAGCGTCCATGACGTTCGCGACCGTGACCGTTACCCCGCACCCCCGTTACCGTAATGGGGATCGAAGCCGGCGGATCGCTACCCGTTACCCGGTCCCGCGAGACCTCGAAAAAGAGCGCGGCCTCCGGCTTCATCTCGGCGGCGATCGGCTGACGTCCGGTGAGCCAACATCCCAGGGTCTTGAGTCCCCAGGTCTGGCCCCGGGCATCAGCCAACCGCCGCCGAGGAACGCGACCGTGAGGGTGCCAGGCGCCGGGGTCACTCCTGAACGACACTCGAGGCCCTGACCTCCAGAAAGAGATCGGAGGGCTCCGGCGTCCGGCACTCTCACGGCCGCTGCCGCGCGGATGATCGAATGTCCGTGGTCCGAGCCCGCCGCAGGGCGCACCTCTCACCTCACCGGGACGCCTCCGAGCTCCTGCACAGACCGAGGCCCCTGCGGTCAGCTGGGGTTACGAACGACTAATCGGATGACGGGCCGGGCCCAGAGCCCTTCCATTAGGGAGTCGCGTGCCTCCGCACAGGCCTTTGACCAGCGGATATGCACATCGGACGGAAGAGCAAGGGGGAGGCCCGTGAAGGTGTTCTGCGGGATCGACTGGGCCAGCGACCACCACGACGTCGCCGTGGTCGACGGCGACGGCAAGCTCCTCGGCCGGGCCCGGATCGGCGACGACGCGGCCGGTCTGCAACAGCTGCTTAGCCTCTTGGCCGAGCATGGCGATGGCCCCGGCGAGCGGATACCGGTGGCGATCGAGACCTCCCGCGGACTGCTGGTCGCCGCTTCTCGCGCGACCGGCCGGCCCGTATACGCCGTCAACCCGATGGCCGCCGCCCGCTACCGCGAGCGGCACAGCGTCTCGCGCAAGAAGTCCGACCACCTCGACGCGATGGTGCTGGCCAACATCCTGCGCACCGACGCCGACGCCCACCGCCAGCTGCCGGCCGACAGCGAGCTCGCCCAGGCCGTCGCCGTCCTGGCCCGTGCCCAGCAGGACGCCGTCTGGGACCGCACTCTGGCCGGCAACAAGCTTCGCTCTCACCTGCGCGAGTACTTCCCCGGCTACCTCGCCGCCGTCCAGCCGGTTACCGGCGGTTTGAACGCGCCGCTGGCCCGCACCCTGCTCGCCGCCGCACCCACCCCCGGCCAGGCCGCCCGCCTCACCCGCACCCAGCTCAAGGCCGTCCTCAAGCGCGCCGGCCGACAGCGGGGCATCGACGCCGAGGTCGAGCGCCTCCACGCCGCCCTTCGCATCCCGCAGATGCGCCAGCTCCCGCAGGTCGAGAGCGCGACGGGCCGCCAGGCCCTGGCCCTGCTCGGCAAGTTCGAGGCCGCCTGCAACGCCGCTGACGATCTGGCCGAAGCATCGGTCGAGCTATTCGAGCAGCACCCCGATGCCGCGGTCATCACCAGCTTCCCGGGTCTCGGCGCGCTCAGCGGCGCCCGGGTGCTCGCCGAGATCGGCGACGACCGCTCCCGTTTCGCCGATGCCAGGGCCCTCAAGGCCTACGCCGGATCAGCACCGGTCACCCGCGCCTCCGGCAAGAGCCACGCGGTCATGGTCCGCCGGGTCAAGAATCAGCGGCTTGCCGCGGTCGGCTACGTCTGGGCCTTCGCCTCTCTCACCGCCTCGCCTGGCGCCAGGGCCCACTACGACCGCCGACGCAAGGCCGGCGACCGCCACAGCTCTGCCCAGAGAAACCTCTACAACCGGCTCCTCGGCTGCCTCCACCACTGCCTTACTACCGGCAGGCCCTACAGCGAGAACACCGCCTTTCCCGCCCCGCCGAAGCTCGAACTGGCCATCGCGGCTTGACCTGCTATCCCCATCGGATGTCTTTTCTGTGGCCCCGCAATGGTGATGGGCCCCGAGCTTTTCGGACACGCAGTAAAATCTCTATATCAGGCCGCTGGCTGCTGCCGCGATGTGGCTGATGCCGAGTAGCTGATCCAGCCCTGCGGGCCGCCGTGCGATGGGAGTTCATGACCGCTCGCCGAGGACTTCCATGGGTGGGCGGTAGCCGATGCCGGAATGGAGTCTGCGCTGGTTGTAGAAACCCTCGATGGATCGTATGACTTCGCGTCGTGCTTCCGCCTTGGTGTCGAACCTGCGATGGTGGACGTTTTCCGTCTTGAGTCTTCCGAAGGACGATTCAGCCGCAGCACTGTCGACACAGGATCCGGTTCGCCCGGTGGGTTGCCGGATACTTCGGGCGGCAAGGGTTTCGGCGAATTCGTGGGAAGTACCGGTGGTCGCAACACCGGCTTCCTGGAGTTCCGGATGCGGCCTCTGGACGCCGGGCCGCACACGTTCGCCTGGGTTGACGTGCTGACAGAAGGTGCGTGAGGGCGGGAGGGTGGTGAACGTGCACCGCCTGGTCGCGGTCGGCGTGAACCATGAGGGCCGGCGTGAAGGCCCCGGGACCGAGGTGACCTCCGTCGAGGACGGAGCCGGCTGGCTCGCCTTTCTGCGCGGCCTGACCGCCCGCGGTCTGTCCGGCCGGGCTGGTTGTCTCCGGCGCCCATGCCGGCCTCACCGGGGCAATTCGGAGCAGCTCTGCCGGACTCACTACGCAGCAGCCTGCTGGCCAGGGTCCCCAAGGCAGCCCAGCCCTGGGTGGCCACGCTGCTGCGGACCGTCTTCGAGCAGCCCGGCGCCGCCGCGGTGCGGACCCAGATGGCC
>NZ_JBWKJV010000113.1:0-6436 GCF_056432045.1 Streptomyces sp. NPDC045701
GCCGATTGACGCCCGTCGAGTACGAAACCATCATGGCCCCTCACACAGCACTCGCTGCGTAAACCCCAACTGTCACCCGATCACGCAGCAGTCCCATCACCACGCAGTGGTGATGAGTCTTCCCAGCATCGATACCGGCCCAGATCGCTGTCACTCGCTTCTCCGCAGGTCGTGTTCGAACAGGTACCGACCTCGCTGTCAAGTCCCTACTGAGCGATCAGTGCCGCAATTCCTAATGAGCAGCCGAGTCGTCGTGGGGCGCCGGGCGGCGAATCGGAGCAAGCCACAACCACGGCAGACGCCTGAAAGCCACACCCGGCACCCCTGGGTGAGCCAACCCTACGAATGGCTCGCTCAGCCCAAGCAACAAGGTAGGGACGCCTGATGTTCGGGGCTTTGGCTCGGCCGATGGTTACGTAAACGTGATGCCGAGTCAATGCGTTTACTCAGTTCTTGTGCTGGGAGATCAGCTCGCCCTTGTGGTTGTAGGTGCTGGTGACTGAGGCGGAGCCATCCTTGGTGATCTTGGTTGAGTAGGTGTAGGAGGCGTCGCCCATGTCGAACAGCTGGTCCTGGCTTGAGTACAGGGGAGCGCCTAGGAAGTTGTGGCCGTCGGAACTGGGATCGAGGTTCACGTCCAGAACCGTGCGGTCGCCCGAGGGAGTCGTCAGCGTGGCCCTGCTGACGGACAGCATCTGGTTGTGAACGAGCTGGAGCTGCGTGTGGTCCGGTGCGCTGATCTTGGTGAGGAACGCGGTCTCTGCGCCGGCAGGCTGGGCCTGGAAGGTGGTGGCCCTGCCCTTCGGGTCGGTGACCTTCAGTTGGTCGTAGGCGGAGCCGTCGGCCGGCTTGCTGAACATGGCCGTGGTGGTGGCGCCTGAGGAGTCCACGGCGCGAGTCTCCAGGCCGTTGGAGCTTTCCACCTTGACGCGTTCACCGGACGGGCTGATCACCTCGCTGAGCAGGTCCTCATTCCACAGGTAGTCGGCGCGGTGGCCTGCCGAGTCGACCTGGGCGGCCAGGGCCCCGCCATCCCCGAAATAATAGGTGCGATCATTGTCCCACGCTTTGTAAGCGTAAGCGCGCTGTTTGACACCGTCGCGAGGGGCAAGCATCCCGGATTCCTTCTTGAAAGCGAGGTCCGGGTCCAGGTTACGTGACAGGTCGCCCTGGGAAATTTCATAGGACTTCCCGTCGCCCAAGACAAATTCCCCGAGGGGGTAGTTGACAGCCGGAAGATCCAGCTTCCAGCCCGGCTGGAGGCCGGACTGGCTGCCGCCGGCCGCGGCCAGACCGTCGTCATAGACCAGGGAGACGGACGCGTCGAAGCCGGTGTAGTCCTTCATCTGGACGAACGGCACGGTGGCGTGAAAGCGCCCGGTCTGCTCGCTGACCGCCCCCTTGACGTCCCCGACGACGACCCTGTTGATCCCGGATGCCGCGGTCGAGGCGCTACTCGTCTGCCCAACGGTATCGAGGCTTGGGACAGCGGCCGCCTTCGTATCGGCCGCCATCGCCGAGCCACTGGCCGCCGCAGCCGGCACCGCCACGGACACCACAGCGATCGCGGCCAGCAGCCCTCGCCGCATCTTCATCGTCTTCACCATTCGAGACCCTCACATCAGTATGCGGCGCAACTGCCGTAAACAGGACACCTCACTCTCGCGTGGACGTCCCGCACCCCGCTTCCACCCGGCGGTTCTTTTTGCTGGTAGTCCCCCGGGGGCCGATCGGTGGACAAGGCGCGGCAAGGGAAAGGAGCGGACTGCATTTCGGCGTTCAGAAGGCCGTTATGACCGCACCTGGTGCTCCGCAGGATTCGTTGCGGCGGCTTCGGGACGCCGGAGCGCGGAGTTGCAGGCAGGTGGGGGTATGTGGAGCTGGTCGGTGGTGTAGCCGCCGAAGCGGAGTACGTTCTCGCGGCGGTAGGGGCTGAGGACCGCCAGATCGCTTGTGTGCAGAGGCCAGCCTTCGCGGGCCATCTGCCGCAGGGAATCTGATTCGAAAATCCACCACCCCTGCAGGTCAGACCGCTTCTGTTGATTGGAGGGACACTTGATAGCCGAGCATGTTGAGCTGGCTGACCAGGCGCCGCGTCTGCCGGGTCCGGCCGGGTCGCTGGATGAAGTAGTCGCCTCCGAGGTCGTGGTAGTCGGCGTCGTTGGTGAGCATGTGCCAGACCGAGGTCAGGATGGTGTGGCCGACGGCGACCAGGGCTCGCTTCTTCCCGCGGCGGGCTGCGATGCGTTTGTAGCGTGCGGCGAGGTAGGTGTCTTTGCTGCGGGCGGCTGCGGTGGCGGCGAGCCCCAGCGCTCCCTTCAGCCAGGGGTCGCCGGGACGGGACTTGCCGGAGGTGTGCCTGCCGGCGGACTCGTGGTTGCCCGGACACATCCCGGCCCACGACGCCAGGTGGGCGGCGCTGGGGAAACGGCTCATGTCCATGCCGATCTCGGCGAGGATCACCTCGCGGACTTGGTGCTGACGCCGGGGATCGTGGTCAGCAGCTCGACCTGGCGGCGAAAGGGCTCGAGCCGGCGGGTGATCTCGTCGCTCAGGCGGGTCTCGGTCGCGGTGACCGCGTCGATCACGACCCGCTCCTCATCACCGCCCAGTCCCTATGGCGCCGAACCCACCAGACCATCGCCAAACGGATCCACTACGCGAGACGCAGACAACGACCCCTCGAACCACTCCTGTAGTACAGGCCGACGAGGGATGGCTCTACCTTGCAACCGTCATCGACTGCTGCACGAAGGAAGTCATCGGAACGCAACAGTCTGGGCAGCTCTCAACTAACGAAGGCCGGTCCAGCCGGTGGCGTCCGCGGACTGGTAATGGTCGCTGTAGAGGATGTTCCCGTTTCCGTCCTTGAAAACGGTTTGAGTGTATGTATTTACGTTAGCTCCGGGCATTGCCCGGCTGTGAGAGCGGGCAACCAGGGTCCAGTAGTGGCTGGCCTTGTCGTAGTCGCTGAAATCGATACCTTCCACGTTGCCCCCAGCCGCGAGGCCCCTTGCCATACGTTTGACGCCAGCTTCAGATTGCTTAATTATCGCATTGGCGAACCCTACATGAAGGGGATTGGTCTCATCGAACGGCAAATTCACCTGTCCCACCGCATCTTTCCCCTTCCATTGTTTCGGCCGCGTCGGAATGCTGTTGTCCATGGTTACCCCGTCCAACATCTCAGGGTTGACTGGAGTTGGATCTTTATCGATCCTCATTGCGGCCTTGATCAGCTCCTCCAGAGGGGATTCACTCTTAGCGGCGAATTTGTGGTTAATATACGGGTCGGGCCTCGGTGAGTCCTGGGGAACGGCTTTCAGAGCCTCATCGTGAAATTTTTCCACAGCTGCTTTTTCGGCGGCTTTTATAGCTGCTTTTCTGGCAGCTTCTTTAGATGTCTTATAAGTGTCGTAGATTTTTGAGCCGACGGTGGCGCCAATGCTGGTGAGGGCGCCGGTGGCAGCGAGAGCAATGCCGCCGTAGAAGAGGCCGTCGCGGACAGCGGGGTCATCGCCCAGGAAGCCGGTTTCTTCGTGGGCGAGGGCGGCGGTTTCCAGGGCGAGGCCAGCGAAGTCGGCAACGCCGCCGATGACGGCGATACCGAGGGCGATACCGGTCGGCGGGAAGATTGCTGAGGTCACCAGGGCCGCCAGGGTGAGGGCGGCGGTGATACCGAAGCCGACCCAGTCCCACATGGCGGTGTTGCCTGACGGGTCCGTCTTCATGACCGGGTTGGCGTCGGCGTACTGGTGGCGGTTGTGCTGGGATGCGGTGTCGCGGGTGATGAAGCGTTTTTGGGTGGGGTCGTAGGTGCGGTTTTTCAGGTACTGCGTGCCAGCACCGGGGTTGGTGTATTCGCCGGAGTAGGCAAAGGGATTGGTCCCTGCGGCAGAACCGGCCGGTGGCTGGGCTGGGCCCATGATGCTGCCGCTGGCGGTGGTGTGCTGACCGTAGTCATTGTAGTGCCAGGCGGCGTTCACCGTGCCGTCGCCGTTGGTGAGGGCGGTGGTGCTGCCGTGCCGGTCGTGCAGCAGGTATCCCGCGCCTGTGGCCTGGTCCTGCTCGCTGACTGTGCCGGTGAGGGTGCGGGCCTCGCGGGTAACGCCATGCAGATAGGAGGCGATAGCGGCCGCACCGCTGCTGCTGCCATCGCCAGTGGTATGGGTGTCGTTGGCGATCGCACCGGTGCCGGGATCGTAGTAGAACCCGGTGGTCGTCTCGTTGCCGCCGCCGGTGGTGTTAACGGCGGTTTTGCGGCTTCCGTCGGCCCAGTAGGTGTATTCGGTCCTGGAGCCGTCAGGGGTGGTGACGGAGGTGGGCTGGTTGAGGGGGTTGTAGGTCCATGTGTTGCCGCGGTGGTCCCTGAGCAGGTTGCCGGCCGCATCCCATTCCTGCACCTGCTTGGTGCCATCGGTGGTGACGGTGACAAGCCGGCCCGCCGCATCGATGTCATGCTCGGCCACACTCTTCTTCACCTCACCGCCCTGGTGGCGGGTGGTCTCCGTTCTGGTTACGTCGCCGGATACGTTAAGGGTGTAGGCAGTACCGACCATGGGCTTGCCGTCGGCGTCACTGAGGGTGGAGCCGATCAGGCGGTTGAAGGCGTCGTAGCTGTAGGCCGTCGACGTCGTCGCATTCTTCACCTCGCCGTCGTCACCCTTGACCGGGTTGCCGTCCTCGCCGGTTTCGGGGCGGGTGTCGGTGCGGGTGGCTAGCTGGTTGTGCTCGTTGTAGGTGTAGGCGGCCTGGGTGACGGTGTGTCCGTCCTTGTCCAGAGTCTTTTCGGTCTTGATCTGACCGGCGTCCGTGTATGTGTAGGCGGTGCTCGTGCCGTTACCCCGCTCAACGGTGGTGATCCGGCCCAGTCCGTCGTAGCTGTAGGACGCCTGGGCCAGGGCCTTGCCAGCCTTGTCCTTCTGCACCGCCGCCTTCAGCGTCCCGTCCGGGTTGTAGCTGTAGCTGGTGACGGCACCTGCGGCATCGGTGCTGGACTGCAGCTGGCCGTGGTCGTCGAACTCCTGGCTGAGGGTTTTGCCGTCCGGGTAGGTGACCTTAGTGGTGTTGCCGTCCGCATCGTACTCGTAACCGATCCGGCTGCCCGGTTTGCCGGCGGGATCAAACACCTCCAGCACACGGCCGGTGGTCTTGTCATAGGTGTAGGCGGTTCTCACCGTCTTCCTGCCGTCCGCCGAGGTGGTAGTGGTTTCGGTGACGCGTCCGGTGTCCGGGTCGTAGGTGGTGGTGGTGACCGAACCGTCGGCACGGGTTACCTTCTCTATCTCACCCCGGTCGTTGTAGTGGGCGGTGATGACCCCGCCGACTGGGTCCTTCTCCTCGGTCACACGCCCGGCGCCGTCCCGCTTCAGGGCGGTCCCGGACCGCTCCTCACCCCCGGAGCCGAGGGTTTTCACCACCGGTCCGCCGGTCAGGTCCTGACGGGGTTCGGCGGTGATCTCACCGCCGGGGAACACCCCGGGCGCTGCCGGGGTGAGGGTCGCCTTGTCGACAGTGCCGCCGGTGCCGTAGGCGAGGCGGGTCGTGACGTCCCCGGACGTCGCTTCCCGTTGGCGGCCCAGACCGTCGAAGGACTGTGATGCGTCCGGTACGGGGGTGCCATCCGCGTGGCGGGTGGTGGTCGCGGTGGTACGGCCGACGTCGTCCAGTTTTTCGGTGGTAGTAGTGACGGCCTTGGCCGGGTCGGTTTCCCCGGCGGGCAGCAGCGCGGTGGTTTTGGTGTTCGCGACGTCGTCGTAGGAGAAGAGCTGTGTCATGCCGTTGGGGGCGACGGCCTTGACGGGCCGGCCCAGCAGATCATTCGTCGTAACCGTCTTGCGGCCCGCACCGTCGCTGGTGGTCGCGGTCAGCCCGTCCGGCGAGTACTCCACCGTCTGCAGCGTCCGCACCCCGGGGTCGTCGGTGATCTTGCCACCCTCGACGTTGTCGGTCTTCTTCTCCACCCGGCCGAGCAGGTCGCGGGTCTCGACAACGGTATGCCCGTCGGGGGTGGTGAGCGTGGTGGAGGTGAGGGTGTGGGCGGCGGTAGTGGTCAGCCCGTCCGGACCGGTCTCCTTGATCACCCGCCCGGCATCGTCATACACCATCTTCGATGCCCGGCCCGCCGCATCGATGGTTTCGACGACTTCACCAGTGGCCAGATCGGTGACCTCCTTCACCGTCCCTGCCGGCGTGGTGACCGCGTCGGTGCGGGTATGGGCGGCGGTGTCGATGCTGGTGGTGTAGGTCTCGGTCAGCTTCTCCGGCCCCTCATCACCCTCCGGGCGCGCCCCCTCCGCCCAGGTGACGGTCTTCGACGTGAGCTCACCATGCCCGTCGACCTCGAAGCTGGTGGTGGTGCGTGCCCTGGGGGTTTCGCCCGGCTTGTTGGCCACCGACTGGGTGGTGGCGGCAACATGCCTGCCGTCGGGGGTGA
>NZ_JBWKJV010000114.1:0-6182 GCF_056432045.1 Streptomyces sp. NPDC045701
GGTGTGCGGGCATTGGGAGAACGGGCTGCGGCCGAGCTGAAAGAACGCTGGCGCACCCTCAAGCGCGTCACGCTCAGCCCCGGCCGGATCGGCGCTATCACCAAAGCCGCCCTCGTCCTCAACAACGCCTGGCGATGAATTTCGTCGAGAAAACCTCACTGACTTGCGGTGACTACTCACGAGGTTGTGTGACCTGCGTTTGATCGGCTCCTTGGGCTGTTCGTGGCGTCCGTGAAGCACCGTCCGTCGTACGACCACCCGGCTGATGCACAGGCTCGGTTTCAGCCCGGAGCTCCCCGCCCGGCGGGTCGCCGGACGCGACGAGCAGGCCGTGAAGGTACGGAAGGAGGCGACCTCCCGGGAGGGCGAGGTCGGCCTGGGGGCTACATCTGCTTCGAGGACGAAGCCGGCTTCACCCGCAGACCGCCGAGGGGAAGGACCTGGGGCCGGCGAGGACGCACCCCGGTCGTGACTGTCAGCGGCCGCGACTCGCGGGACGGCTGCCGGTGGCCGGGCTGATCGCGATGCGGCCGGGTTCCCGAACCCGGCTGTGCCATCGCTTGCGGCCCATCCAGCATGAAGTCGGCCGGTGTGGCCCGGCAGTACGCGGGGATCACGGGGCTAGACCGGGACCTGCCAGGTCGCCGTGTTCGCCGCCTGGGTCACCGTCGCGGGGCGCGCGTTGATCGGCTTCTCCCTCTGCCTGGGCAGGACCTGGGCGGGCGATGAGGAATGCTGTCGGCAGGCCGGGGTGCCGCGCGAACGCGCCGGGGCGGTGGTGGCCGAGCCTGAGCTGGGCCAGGCGCGTGGTGGAACGGACCCGCTGTGCCGGGGTGCCGTTTGCGTGGGTGGCCGCGGACAGCCTGTACGGGGCAGGGGCCGCAAGCTCCGCGCGGCCCGTCAGCGGCACGGCAGGGGCTATGTGATGACTGTGCCCTGCGATGAGAGTGCCGAGGCGGGTCTGCCCGGCCCGGTGCGGGTCGGTGAGCTGGCCCCGCCGGCTGCCGCTGGTCTTCGGGCGGCGTTCGTGCGCAGCGGGGGCGAAGGGCGAGCGGTACTACGGACTGGGCGCTGGCCGGGGTGGCCTTGGCCCTCCCGGCCGGGCCGGCCCGCAACGGCTGGCAGCACCTGCTGCTGGTGCGGCGCCCGGCCAGCGGTGCCCGGCCGGCCTGGCCTGCTTCGCCGTGCACGCGCGCGCACCGGGACCAGCTCCCCGCGCTGGTGCGGGTGGCGGGCACGAGGCGGGGCGTGGAGGACTGTTCCGCTGGAGTGGGCCGTCTTCCGCACACCCCCAAAAACAAGCGCCCGCGCCGGGAGGTTGCGAGTCACCAGCGCAGGGCGCGTGCCGACGATGCCCCACGAGGCTCACGACCTCATGCATCGCCACCTGAAGCATAGGACCTCACTTCTAACTGCTTCCTAACGGAACCAAAAGGTTCGAGTAAGTCCTGGGCAGCTTTTTACGCGGCCCCCTGCGCGCCCTGTTGAAACCGTTGTGCGCACACGTAACCATTGGGTGCGGTGCAAGCGAGGGGAAATTAGGGTTCCAGGACCTTAACCGGATGCCTCCGTTTCGCACTGTGGCCGCCCAGGGATGGCCGCGTTCTGCCCCTGGGCGGCTCATCTGCATCGCAGCACTCCCTCCGCCAACTTCCGCACGTCCTCTGCACGCAGGGTGCCCACCAGGATGCACCCACTGCCTCGACGGCCTTACGATCTCTAGCCGGTCTGGGTGTGTTGTCGAAATGTGGCTGACGCCGATTGGTGTGGCCCCGGGATCCTTGACTCAGGCCTTGAGGTGCGAGACGTGCAGCCCGAGGGCGAACCGAGGAAGCCTGTCCCAGGAAGTTGTCGGGTCCCCCAGAAGGCAGGCCGCCGCCTCAGCAGTGAGCCGAGTGACGGAACGGAAGAACTTCACGCAGTCGACCGCGTCATCGAGGCGCAGTGTTGTGCGGCGATCAACCGGGCTGACGAGTGAGGATCATGGACAGCCCCCAAGATCGGAAGCGAGGTGATGGTGGTGTGCCCGTGGGCGACGTCGTTGCGAACCCGAATCCAGTGAAAGATCACTTTCGCCACAGTGAGGTCGCCCCCGCCGAGGCCCGGCCGGGCGAGGCTCGAAGTCCGCCCCGGCGGGCCTCGGGGGCCTTTCCGCGGGGGCGGCCCGGTTCGGGTGGCGGTCAGGCCGCGTTGGCGGGCGTCGGCATCAGGGTGTGTGCGGTGCGGGTGATGAGGTCGGCGGCCTGGTCGATACGGTGTCGGTGGTGGTGCGGCCGATGCTGAGCCGGAGGGTCGCGCGGGCCTGGTCGCGGGTGAGGCCGAACGCGGTGAGGACGTGGGAAGGTTCGCCGCTTCCGGTGTTGCAGGCCGAGCCGTTGGAGGCGGCGATGCCGGGGAGGCGGTCGAGGAGGTCTGTGGCCTCGATGCCGGGGAGGGTGAGGCTGAGGTTCCCGGGCAGTCGCCGGTGCGGGTGACCGTTGACGATGGCGCCGGGGGTCGCGGCCAGGAGGCGGTCCTGGAGCCGGTCGCGCAGGGCCCGGATGCGGCTCGGGGGCGGGGGTCGCGGCCAGGAGGCGGTCCTGGAGCCGGTCGCGCAGGGCCCGGATGCGGCTCGGGGGCGGGACGGCGTCGGTGGTGATGAGGTGGGCGGCGGCTCCGAAGCCGACGATGGCGGGGACGTTGGGGGTGCCAGCCCGCAGTCCGCGTTCTTGTCCGCCGCCGGTCTGCTGGGCGGTGATGCGGGTGCTGCCGCGGATGTAGAGGGCGCCGATGCCCTTGGGGCCGTGGAGTTTGTGGGCGGACAGAGAGGCGAGATCGACGCCGAGTTCGGCGACGTCGAGGACTCCGCAGTCGGCGCTCTGGGCGGCGTCGGTGTGCAGGACGATGCCGCGCGGAGCGGTGATCTCGGCGATAGCCGCGAGCCGTTGCAGGGTGCCGATCTCGTTGTTTGCGTGCATCACCGAGACAAGCACGGTGTTCGGAGTGAGGGCGGCGGCGATGTCGGCGGGGTGGACGCGGCCGTGCGCGTCGACGCCGACGCGGGTGAGGGTGTAGCCGTGATGGTCGACGAGCCGCTGGCAGGCGGCGAGGACGGCCTTGTGCTCGATCGCGGTTCTTGGCCGGCTCGCTCTTGTGCCGGGCGGCCTTGAACTCCGCCTGGTACTTTGCCATGAGCGTGGTCGGATACTTGTGTCAGCAGCCACCGCTTGACCTGGGCTTCTTCGGCGAGGTCGAGGATGGTGAGCTTGCCCGAGGAGTGCAGCGGGGTGCCGACCAGCAGCCGGTCGGCGGCCGCCCGCAGTTTGAGGCACAACGCAAGGAGCGGCCGGATCTGCCGTGTCGCCGCCTCAGGCACACCCAGAGCCGCCAGCGCCGCTACGAGGACTCGCACCGCTTTCCTCGGCCTCGGCCCGCCCTGCGCGGTAATCCCGCATCTCAACCATCACCGGTGCCCTCGGCTGTGGCGGGAGATCTCCACCGACGCATCCGTCGCAGCGGACATGTCAGCTACAGCCAACGCCCGCGAACGTTGCTCGGCCAGCGCTCCGCACACGTCGCATCCAATCACCGGCTTCGGCGGAGCAAGCGGAAGCCCAAGGTGAGCGGGCGGGGTCATCGTCGTCTGCTGCATGGCGCCTACCCTTCGGCGTGACCGCTGCCACTGGGGAGTTGACTACTGTTGACGTCCGATCAGTCAACCCATCATGCCGGGGGTGTGCGCCCAATGCGCAGTGACTTCGCCGACCTCGCTCGACACGCCTTGCAGTACGGCGGCTACTCGATGCGAGCAGCGGCCAAGGCTATCAACTACGACCCCGCATACCTCAGCCGCGTCCTCATCAGCGGCAAGCAGCAACCCTCCACCCAGCTCGCAGCCGCACTCGACCGGCTCCTGGGCACGGGGGGTGCACTCGCCGGCACCCTTCTCACACCCGACGACGAGCATCGCGTTGAGCGGGTGGAGCAAGCCCCAGGCCGCCTTGACAGAGCCACCGTGGACGGCCTGGCCGACGTCCTGGCCGCGTACCGTCGCCTCGATGACGCCCCCCGCAATCCCTGATCCCAGCGGTGTTGACCCAGATGGAGGAGGTCACACGCCTCCTTCAGGCAGCCCGTGGGCCCCACCGCGACGGGCTCGCGGCAGTCGCATCCGAGTTTGTCCAGTTCGGCGGCTGGCTGCTTGCCCAGGAGAGACAGGACGCCCGCGCCGTGGTGCTTCTGAAGGACGCCGTGGAGATCGCCGATGAGATCGGGAACGGAACCCTCGCCGCCCAGGCACTCAATTTCAAGGGATACGTCGCTCGCCAGCAACGGCGGCCGCACGGCGTAGCTCGGTGGTTTACCGCAGCAGAATTTACACCAGGAGCGCACCCTGCACAAATGCTGGGAGATATGCTTCAAGCTGCGGCGGGCATGGCCGAATTAGGTGAAACTAAAGAGGCGCTGCAAATGATAGAAAAGGCAGAAAACCTGCCCGAAAAGGCCGCCAAAGTTCCACCATCAAAAACAGCCTCGCTCACCCCTGAGTTCAATCGCCTAAACTTGGGATCGCCCAACTAGGGATGAAAAGATTTCCCGACGCAGCCGACCACCTGAGCGCTGGACTGGCTAGCCTGCCGGAGCACCTCAAGAACGCCCCGTGGGCAGCGGAGCACAAAGATGCGCTCAAGCGGGCACTGCGTGCACGCTGACACTCTCAGGTTATGTTGTTTATGGTGAAGTAGTGACGCGCATACTCCACCGCCACATCGGATTCATCTGGACCTCCGGGAATGAACTTGCAGCGCTTTTCGTCCACCCCTCTTTCACGCCAGAGAAGCCACCATCCAAACCGACCCCGAAAATACAGGTAGGACAGTACCGAGATCCCGTCCTTGATCTGTTCGGTATGAGCTTCGCCTGGTTGGATGACCACAATTTTCATCGCAGTAACTCTCCTCGCATTCACAAGACCACCTTAGCGCTCACCCCGCCACTTCACCCGCCGACCCTGCATGGATGCATAACTATCCCGTGGAAATTTTACCATCGGAGGGGAAAAGGTTGCAGGGGCGAGTGTCAGCGGGCCGATTGGTTTCCGTTGCATACCCCCCACCTATACATATTCCATGCAAAACTATGCAGCGTCGGCGTGGGGCGAGTCCCAGCCCTGAACCGACAAACGCATCACTCAATCCGGAGCTGCGATTGCCTTCAATAAAGCGATTGAGCAATAAGTGAATTGATTAAGTTCATCGTTAGGGTGCACGCAACAACAACGCAGAAACCAACACGAACGTGGTAGCGCCATCTGCGAGCATTAACGTGAGGGCCAGCTATGCATTTGGAATAGAATGTGAATGCATCGATATTTCATGTTTTATCGATGTGTGATGTTTAGCGGGAAGTTTTGACTTGGACAACTGGCAATCATCACGATCATTGCCAATGGCTTGCGGTGCGCTCGGATAGCGCGCTATTGCGCCTTATCTTATTAGGTTCAGGATATGCGCCACCAGTACTCCCCCAGGGGAGCTTCGAGGGTTTGGCGTCTCCGCTTCTCGTAGTGGATCCGTTTGGCGATGGTTTGGCGGGTTCTGCGCCACAGGGATTGGGCGGCGACGACCAGTGGGGCGTGCTGCACGTGCCAGGTGGTCTGGTGGAGCAGGCGGCGGATCTCCTCGGCGGTGAAGTCGATCAGCTGCAGAGAGCAGGGCGGGGATGGTTAGTTTAGTGGTGGCCAGGTTATGGCGGGCTCGTCGGACCCGTCCCGGGCGGTGGCTCGTCGGGCTGCCTGAGCCGTGCGGTGCGGGTGGCGGTGACCGACAAGAACGCGGATGCGGCGATCGCGAGGGCGATGTGGCGGTGCCATGGTTCCCAGTGGCCGACCTCGTACTGGTCCGGGCCGCAGTCCCGGTTCCGCGGTCTCGGAACAGTCCTCCACGCCCCGCCTCATGCCCGCACCCGCACCAGCGCGGGGAGCGTGGTCCGGTGCGGGAGTGCACGGCGAAGCAGGCCAGGCCGGCCGGGCCGCTGACCGGGCACCGCACCAGCAGCAGGTGCTGCCAGCCGTTGCGGGCCGGCCCGGCCGGGAAGGGCCAGGCCACCTCCGCTGGAGTGGTGTATCGACGGCCACTCAGTGTTCCGGGGGCATGCTATGCGGTGAGGGCTCCGGTTGCGGTGTCGCTGATGCTGGTGGAGGC
>NZ_JBWKJV010000115.1:0-6176 GCF_056432045.1 Streptomyces sp. NPDC045701
CGCCTTGAGATACGCCACCGCCGTCCGCCGCCGGTCCACCCGGCCGAACACCCAGGCCATCGAGGCGAAGAACTCCTCGAACCAGCCCGACCACATCTCTACCGCGCGCTCCGTCTCCACGAACGGAACAACGCGTCACGCACCCAACAGACACGCACGGCTGTAGTACCGGGCCCGGCAAGCGCCCTGGCCTAGTCATCGGCTTACCGGAAACGCCAACTCTGTGCTGAACAGCGAAAACCCCGGCGCAGGGCAGTACGGCTTTCAGGACGACTCGTTTTCCCGTCCTTACTCCAGCTAGCCAGTACATCTGTGGCAACTCCGTCAATATCGACTTCAGCGCCGGACCGGCCCTTGTACGCGGCGTCTGCGGCGTATCCGCTGAAGAAGTCGGGGCGGGGGAACTCCCACCGCTTGTGAATCGGATAGGCCGCAGGGTCGGGCGCGGCGGCGAGCGCGACGAGCTGGGAGCGCTTGATGTCCGACTCCAGCCGCTCGATCACCATGCGCGCCAGGGGTGCCGTAGTGCGCCCGCCCCCCAGAGCGCCCGGCATGCCGATATGGGCAGCCCGGGCCGAACCGACGTGGCGGGGAAGGCGCGAGCCCCCAGAGGTCTGCGGGCTATGGGCGTTGTTCTAACCGAGTCGTTCGGTGACCTGCTTGCGCAGTTCGGGGACCATCTCGTAGAGCTTGCCGCCCGGGCAGGCCGTGGCGTTGACGTCCTTGTGGCTGGAGATGACGGGTACGTCCAGCACGGTGCCTACCGGGTGCGGGTTGATGCCGCCTCCGTCGGCCGAAACGAGCTGCGTGGCCCCTTCCGGGTCCAGCTTGTATTGGCCGCCCTTCCAGGCGAGGAGGTCGGCGAGGCTCTTGACCATGGCGTCGCTCGGCTTGGGGTCGGGGCCGGTGTCCTCGCCGCCCTCGCTGTTGTCCGGTTCGAGGTTACCGAGCGTCGCGACACCGAAGGTGTTGGTGTTGAAGCCCTGCGCGTGGCCGCCGACGATGCCGGGAATGTCGGTGCCGGGCTGCATTTCGATGGAGCCCTTGCGGCCCTCCCGGAGCTCGTCACGGAACCGGTCTCCGACAGCCATGGGTGCGACCCCCGCCTCGGCCGCTTAGCTTCTCACCGGTCCGGCACTGTTCCATGATCGGAGTACACCATTTTCTTGTAGCCCCGTTCAGCATGCCATTTGGTTACAATAAGAAGGAAGGCAACCTCAGGATTGGGAGTGGTCGCCATGTCATGGCATGGGCAAAGGTTCCGCCGGACATTCATCGGGCTTGCCACCGCGGTTCTCCTTCTCGGAGGAGGCGCGAGCGGTGTCGCCTACGCGGATCATGACCCCGGCCGGGGTAATGGGAGTGTAAACGACCGGGGCCCTGACGACCGGGGCCCTGACGACCGCAGCCCGATTTTCCAATCGGACCCGCTCTGCGAGAACCTTCTCCCTATCGTCCGTGACTTTACCCCCCTTTGCAATTAGGATTACTAAGCGAGTTGATCGTTTGAGCTCTGAGGCGTCGCGCACTCGCCTATCCGAGGGCGCGGCAGCCGTTCCGCGACAAGTTGATCCGGTTCCGGGCCGATCACGCGGTTGCAGGCCGGCAAGCAAGGTCGGCAGCCCGGTCTCGTCGCGGGATGGTGGTGGCAAGCAGTGCTCCCCGGCTACTCGCTGGTTATCTGGGTATGCAGAGGGAATAGCAGTAGGCAGAATTAGCCTGCGTATTAGAGGGTGATTTTTATGCGATCATTGCTTCCGTGGCGATTTATGGCTGCGCTCACGCTAGGAAGTGGTCTCATTACGTTGGGCTTGTCTGGGGTGGCAGAAGCTGCCGGGCCGGGAGAGTGTGCTCCTCCTGGTAAAGTTTTCTCACAGATTGCCCACAGTGTTGGGTTTAGCGGCGCGGTTAACCCTGGGCACCCTCCAGCCGTTCCCATCGCGTGCCTTCTGCACTAACGTCGATGTTTCGTGACGGTCCGTCGGTCTCTTCGGCGGGCCGTTTCGGTTGTCCGGGCTGTTGGTGGGCACGCTGATGGCCCGGCTGTCCCGTCGGACGGGCGCCGGGTTCCACGGTTCCGGTCGGGGTGGTGCTGCTCACAGGGACGGAAACGTACTGGTCAGCCGGGGGTCGTAGGAGCGGCACCGGCCAGGTGTCGTCCCGGAGGGAAGCGCCTCGAGCTGCTCGGGGGTCTCGGCGATCACGTCGGTCCAGGGTCAGTTGTGTGCGAATCTCAGGTGCCGTCGGCGGGCGGTCGTGACGGGCTGGGCGGCGGCGGAGAACAGGCGGAGCCAGAGTCGGCGCGGCCCCGCCTGCGGGTTTGGCCGGTCAGGGCGGGTATCGGCATCCCCACGAGGAGATCGAGAGCCCATGTGGACGGTCCTCCAGCCAGATCTGGTTCTGGCCGCAGGGGTGATCGCCCGGCGGATCTGACGATCGGTTGATGTCGCTGCACGCTTGATCTGCGCAGCGGTGCTGCGGCCGGTGGGCACGGCACTTGAACGCCGTCCAATAGATAGTCCTCGGTCGATCCGCACTGGGCACGGCGGCGGATCACACGGTCGCGGGTCGGCAGCGGTGGCAGTACTTCACGCCCTGGCGTAGTCATCGGCTTACCGGAAACGCCAACTCCTGTGCTGAACAGCGAAAAACCCGGCGCAGGGCAGTACAGGTCACACGCAAGATGAGGCATAGCGAAGGGTTCGCGGAACGGTCACTGCGACCGTGGCACGAACTGGAAGCAGTGCCGTGAGCCCGCAAGAGTCCCCGGAGTGGGACGTGACGGGGCCAGCCCAGGGACTCTCACCCAGACACTCCAGTACTCCTGGAATCGTCCCCACCACCATCCCACCCACCAGCCCCCCACACCACAACCGCCACGACACAAGCCCAAGCCAGCAGCAGTAATGTGCGGGCGGGCCGGAGAAGCCGGGGGGCGGGAGGGGAAGCGGCTGCCATCTCCCTGATATGGCTCAGGGAGGCGGACTGAACCGCCGACTTGTATGGGGGTAGCGGGACGCGGTCGGGTTGGCCGCTCGTAGCGTGCCGTAGGACGCCGGGCCGGGTGACTCGTGAATCGCCTGCCGCTCTTCGGGGCTGGCTCTCCCGGGGTATGTCGCCGGTCCGGTGTCCGTCCGCGGTCTGACTCAACAGAGGCGTGTCCTGGCCAGTTGGTTCTGGAAGTCGGCGTGCCGACCGTTGATGCCCTGTCGTCCGACCGTGAGGAACGCTGTCCGGTGATATTGCTCGGCGTCGACCCCCCATAAGTCCACCCACACCGCCACCGCCGTCGAGCCGGAATCAAACCAGCAGGTCGGGACAATGCGGATCGAGGCGAGCCTGACGGACTACCGGCGGCTGCTGGTCTGGGCCAAGAGGTGGCCGCAGCGGAAGTGGGCGGTGGAGAACGCCAACGGGCTGGGCCGGCATCTCGCCCAGTGGCTCATCGCCCGTGGCGAGAGCGTCGTCGACGTGCCTGCCGCAGCGACCAGTCGGGTACGTGAGCTCTCCCGGGGTGGACGGCGCAAGAACGACCAGATCGACGCCGCGGCCGCGGCCACCGTGGCCTATCTGCAGGGAGAGGGACGGGACGTCGAACCCGAGGATCACACCACCGCGCTGGCTCTCCTGAACGAACGGCGGGTGAACCTGGCCCAGGCCCGGGTCCGTACGGTCAACCAGCTCCATGCGCTGCTGCGTGATCTGCTGCCCGGAGGCGCCCCGACCCAGCTGTCCGCGGACCTAGCCGCCAAGCTGCTGCGCTCCGTCCGCCCCGCCGGCGACGTCGAGACGGTCCGCAAGGACATCGCCTGGGACCTGGTCGCCGAGATCCGGAAACTGGACAAGCAACTCACGGACAACGCTGCCCGGATGCAGAGCCTCGTGGAGACGTCAGGCAGCACCCTGATGGACACCCCGGGCATCGGGCCGGTCATGGCCGCCCGGCTGATCGGCCGCACCCGGCAGGCTCACCGCTTCCCCAACTCGGCAGCGTTCGCGAACTACGCCGGCGCCGCCCCGGTGGAGATCGCCAGCGCGGATAAGGCCCGCCACCGGCTCTCCCGCTCCGGCGACCGCCAGCTCAATTCCGTCCTCCACACCATCGCGGTCGTGCAGATACGCATGCCGAACTCACCCGGACACGCCTATTACCAGCGCAAACTCTCCGAAGGCAAGACAGCGAAAGAAGCGAAGCGGTGCCTGAAACGCCGCTTGGCGGACCACGTCTGGCGCGTCATGATCGCCGACGAGCGCAGAGCCAAGTCCTGCATCACTCAGGCGGCTTGACAAGACACAGAGGCACCCCGGGCTCTCTTTGGAGGCTTCTGATCCCTGGAAGGGTTGGAGGGCGGATTCCAGCGGCCGTCACAACACGTGGTCAGTGTCAGGCGGGGCGCGAGTGGCAGAACAGGTTTACGCATCGCCGAACGAATCAGAGCAACCCCGCCCAGCTCCTCCGCCTCATCAACACCGAGCCGGAGCTCGTACGACCCTCCGAACCCGCCGCCTCCCGGCGGACACGACGGACACAAAACGGCACCAGGACACCAACAAGACGCTCATGGGGCGGCGAGGCTGTACATGGGCCGGGCACTCTGGCCGCGCCACGCGGTGCGGTGGTGGCCGAGCCGGGCGGGGAGGCTGCGCGGGCGCTTCAGGGGCCGTCAGGGGCCACGGGGCGGCCGATTGGGCAGTGGCTGCCCAACTGCCGCCGACCGGGCGCGCTGTCGCCTGAGCGGGCCGCTCAGCTCGCGGAAATCGACCCGGACTGGTGCCCGGAGTGGCCCATCGACTGGCAGCGCCATTACGCGGGCGGGCGCGCTTTGGTGATGGACGGCGGGGCGGCGGTCGAGGAGATCACGCCGGGAGTGACCGTGCACGGCGCGGACGTGGGGCGGTGGCTCGTACGGCAGCGTGAGACGTGGGCGGAGCTGTCGCAGGAGCAGCGGGAGCGGCTGGGCGCGCTCGGCGTCACAGCGCCGGCGCCCGGGCCGGCCGCGCCGAAATCGGGGGGCCGGGCGGCGGCGTGGGAGCGGGGGGTAGCGGCGGCGCGCGCCTGCCTGGCCCGCGAGGGCACTCTGACAGGCGTCAGCCGGGGGCACGTGGAACGCGTTGAGCATGAGGGCCAGGAGCACGCGGTGAAACTGGGCGTATGGCTGTCCAACGCCCGCTCCCGCCGCGCGACACTCCCCGCCGGTCGCGTCGCGGTACTGGAGGAACTGGGGGTCATCTGACCGGGACAGATCCAGGGACGCCCGGGCCGGGGACCCCGCCGTCCCCGTCAGGCACCTCTTCGCGCGCCAGAAGCACGGACGAACACGCTTCACCCTCCTCCGCCACCCGCATCCCCCTGCGATAGCGGCACACCCCCTCCCCACCGAATCGCCTGGCGGTGCCGGGGCGACGGGTGCCGGGTGACGGGGCGCCGGGGCGCCGGGGCGCCGGGGCGCCGGGGCGCCGGGGCGCCGGGGCGCCGGGGCGCCGGGGCGCCGGTCAGATGGGGTCAGCAAGGAGCACACCGACGACCGGCGCCTTACGACCGGCGGCGGCGTATGGCCGTTTTCCTGACAGTGCCCCAGCCCTAGTGGTGGCCATCTGGTGGGTGCCTGCCGTGCGGAGGGGCGGGTTGGCTTGCTGAGCCACATTTGTGTGTTCCGCCGTTCCGCCGTCTCTCACCGAGGTTGTTCTATGTCCCCCTCTCTGCCTGTCGGAGCTGGTTTGGTCACGCAGCGGGACGCTGGTGGCGTTTTGCGGTGGCGTGGTTTGCGCCGGGTGGCGTTGGCGACGGCTGTGGTGATGGGGGTGTCGGCGGTACCGGTGGTGTCGGCGGTGGCTGCCGATACGCCGGGCGGGGTGCCGGCCCCGGTGTCGGGTTCGGTACCGCTGGGCGATGCGGCCGCAGGTGCGCTGGATGAGCGCACGGGCATGTGGCGGATGAGCCTGCCGCTGGTCACCCTCGGCGGGCGTGCGGGTCTGGACGCGTCGGTGTCGCTGTCGTATGACCAGCAGCTGGCGGCAGCGGGGGTGGACCGGCACGGCCTGGGCGCGGGGATGAGCCTGGGGCTGTCATTTGTGGACACGGAGGGCGGGGTGCGGGTCTTCCCCGCCTCCGGGGGCATGTTCGAAGCCGACGAGGCCTCCGCGACCGGCCTGAAGCGCTACCCGCTCAAAGACCT